>CAZZFB010000017.1:11579-25177 GCA_964653385.1 uncultured Bifidobacterium sp.
ACATGGCAGAGAAGAAGAAGCACGGCGTGGAGCACAACTACGGCAAGGTCGACCGCGACTACGGCCTGCGCATGTTCACGATGAAGCCGGAGGATGACGGCCCGGTGTTCATGGTGAACTACATGAAGTACAAGGAGACCGCCGACTACGGCGAGGGCGAGAACCCCGGCATCTCCGGCCGTGAGGCAGACGACAAGTACTCACCCGTCGACGTGCTCGGCAGGATCGGTGCGTACGTGGCTTTCCACGGCGACGTCGTGGACCAGTCCGGCAGCACCACGCCGGTGTGGGACCGCATCGGCGTGGTCTGCTACCCGACGCGCAGGGCGTTCATCGAGATGCAGAACAGGCCGGACTTCCAGGAGAAGCACGTGCACAAGAACGCCGGCATGGACCAGACATTCGTGATCGGCTCGCTCCCGCGGGACGGCGCCGAGCCCGGTGACTACCGCACGGTGAAGGACTCGCGCGGGGTGGTGCAGGTCAGCGCGCACAAGGGAATCAACGGGGTCACAGCCGCGGAAGTGGTCGCCGCTCTCGGTGCATCCCGTGCGCACGCCGCGGCGAACGGTTGCGACCGTGGCCAGTGGTACGACGTGGAGGGCACGATCATGGGTGACGGCCGCACGTTCGATGTGGTCTGTTTCGATGCGTTCCCCGGCGTGGACGAGTACAGGGCGTACAGGGCGGCACTCGCGGCCGACCCGGCATGCGCGCTGCTCGTGGATCCGGCGCGAACCGACGGCTACAGCGTGGCTGTGGACGCCGCGATCGACCGCATCACGATGCGCTGATCCTGTCGTGCCGGGCGCGGTGCCGGGGCGTCACCAGGCGATGTCGACCGGCTTCACCTCGCCGAGGGCGGCCTCGAGTGCGTCGCCTGCCGTGAGCAGAAGGTCCTCGCGCCACGTGTGCGCGATAATCTGCACGCCGAGCGGCGCGCCCTCGTGCGACCCGCACGGGAAGGCGAGCGCCGGCATCTGGATGGCGGACAGGTTCATGCCCCAGCGCCCGATCTCGGCCATGCTCGACATCGCTCCCTCGAACGACTTGTCGTAGCCGCGGGCCAGCGTGGGCTCCGCCATCATCGGGGTGATCATCAGCGGGTGCTCGGCGAGGAACCTGTTCCAGGCGCGCATCAGCATGTCGCGGTCTGTGATCGCCTTGATGAAGGTCTCCGACGTGGGCGGCGGGAACGCGGTGCGCCAGTCGTTCATCGTCTCGGTGAGCCCGGTGTCGCCGATCCCGTCGAGCATCGTCATGAGACCGAGCATCATGTCGGGGGCGGCGAGGCGCTCCCACAGGCCGAAGAAGACGTCCTGCATCGGCGGGGCGGTCTCCACCACGTCGAACCCCGCGTCAGACAGGGCCTTGCCTGTGCGCCGCAGCGCGTCCTTGACGGCGGGGTGCACGCCGATCGCGTCATCAAGCACGAGCGCGACCCTCACAGGCGCCGGCGGCGCGGGGAAGTCGTGGCCGACCGGCACCCAGAACGGGTCGTCCCAGTTCGTCACGCACATCGCGCGGTAGGCGGCGCGGAGGTCGGTCATGGTGCGCGCGAGCGGACCGTTGGTCGACATCATGCTCGCTGTCCACGTGCGCGGGTTCGGGTTGGTGCCGCCGGTCGGCATCCGGCCGACGGTGGGGCGCAGCCCGAGGATGCCGTTCATGTAAGCGGGCCAGCGCACGGAGCCCGCCACGTCGTTGCCCTGGGCCACGTGGCACATCCCGGTCGCCACGGCCACACCGGCGCCGCCGCTGGAGCCGCCGCAGCTGATGTCCTCGCGGTGCGGGTTGAGCGTCTCGCCGTGGAGGTCGTTGTCGGTGTGGAAGCGCATTGCGAATGCGGGCGAGTTCGTGCGTCCGGCCATCATCAGGCCGGCGTCCAGCAGGCCACGGATGACCGGGTGGGTCATGGGGGAGATGTTCCCTGCGAGCGCCCTGATGCCGTTGTCGTTCGGGTACGGCACGTGGTCGGTGTTGATCTTCGTGGTCACCACGGCGCCGGCGAGGGGGCCGGTGCGGTCACCGGTGTCTACCTGCGCCGCGGTCGCGCGCAGTTCGTCATCTGTGCGCAGGACGATCGCGTTGAGCCGCGGGTTCACCGCGTCGATGCGCCCGATGTGCGACTCGGCGACCTCGGCAGCGGTCAGCTGACGGCCGCGCACGAGTTCGGCAGTGCGCGTTGCACTGAGCTGCCACGGTTCCACTGTGCCTCCTTGCCGAGAATCCAACGGTGTTGACGGTAGCCAAGTGCGGCGGAGAATCGAGTGTCGTTCCCTGTGCGCGACAAAAAACATTTACTCCCCTCTTCCGCCGGAGGGTTGCTGGACGCAAAAATTTTCCCCTTCCTAGTCTCGAGTCCGTGCGCCCGAAAGCAAGCCAGAGACGTCACTCCACACGTTCCTTGACACGGCTTCTCGCGGCTGCCGCTGTGTGTGCTGCCGCATCTGCAGCCCCCGCAGGTGATGCTGGCACTGTGCATGCCGCCGCCGGGGACTTCAGGGTCGAGGTGTGCTTCCGGACGGGCGTGGACCGTGTCGAGGTCACCTTCGCCGGACTGTCGACGATCTACATCAACGGACCCGGTTGCTACACGGGAACAACTGTCCTCAGTTCCGGTTGGACGAGCGGGCAGAAATCCGTGCAGGTGAAGGCCTACGCCTCCAGTGGGTACGCACTGCCCACGAGTGCCGCGTTCAACAGCAGGATCTGCGTGAACCCGTGCTCCCCGAACACCACGTTCCTGCCCGCAGGAACGACGACGTACACGTACACGGGCACGGCGACCCACACCTCGTATGACACATACAACGTCCACGAGATTGCCTGGTCCGGAGATGGCCAGTTGCTCGCGGCCGCACCCACCGTGACCTCAACCGCGGCGGTCTCGGGGACAGCCCGGACCGGGCAGGCACTCACTGGGTCGGTCACCTTCACTGGCGGGCCGACTCCCACCGAGACGTACCAGTGGTACCGGTGCACATCGGCGGGTGCCGCGACGAGCTCTGTCCCCGGTGACTGCACGGCAATCAACGGTGCGACAGCCAAGCCCTACACGGCCACTGCTGATGATGCAGGTTCGTACCTGCGCTTCGCCGCGACAGCATCGAACGCGAGCGGCAACGTGACTTCCGTGTCGGCTGCGACCGGGCTCGTCGGGGTGGCGTCACCGACAGGCGTGGACCTCACCACCTCCTCGGACACGGGTTCTTCCTCCACCGACGACACCACGAAGGACGACACACCGAACATCACTGTCACCGGGACGCTCGCGGGGGCGAGCGTGACCGTCACGGCACAGAAGGCAGGGTCTGCGGACGTGTCGTGCAACTTCGTCGCGACAGGGACGTCAGGCTCGTGCGACCTCGGCACACTCGTCGACGGCAGCTGGACCATCTCCGCCGTGCAGGCCATCGGCACGACAGTGTCGTCAGCCACAGCCGGCCTGCCGGTCACGGTGGACACCACCCCCACTTCCGCGCGCACCCCTGATCTCGCGGCTTCATCCGACTCCGGTTCGAGCAACTCCGACGAGATCACGAACGACAACACCCCCACGGTCAACGTCGCGGGCGTGACGGGCACGGCCGTGGTGACGGCCACGAAGGACGGTGTCAGCGTGACGTGCACGGTGAGCGCGGGTGCATGCACGCTGGGCACGTTGAGTGACGGCAACTGGAGCATCACCGTGGCCGAGACGGATGCCGCGGGGAATGTGTCGACCACGGCCGCACCGCTGTCGATCACGGTGGACACCACCGCACCGACAGTGGCCCTCACCTCCGATCCGCCCGCTGGTTCCCACGCATCCCGTTCCTCGTTCTCGGTGACGGCAACTTTCTCGGAGCCGGTGACTGGCTTCTCCAGCACTGTCGACATCACCAAGGGCGGGACGAGCTCCACCTGGACCGTCGCCTCGAGCACAGGCTCGGGGACGAGCTATCAGTTCGGCGTGTCCTCCGGTTCTCCCTCCAGCGGCACACTCACACTGCAGGTCGCCGCCGGGGCAGCAACGGATGCGGCCGGCAACTCATCGTCCATCTCGACGGTCTGGACCTCCAGCATCGTGTCCGCTGTCCCCGTGAACTCGGCGGTGCCGACCGTCTCAGGTTCGACACTCAGCGGCTCGGTGCTCACGGCGACGAACGGGACGTGGAATGACCAGGGCGACGCGTCGCCGACCACCTCGCACAAGTGGCAGTACCTCGACCCGTCGACCTCCACTTGGACGGACATTGCGGGTGCGACCGGGGCCACGTTCACCGTGCCGGAGTCGTTGTTCGGACGCCAGCTGCGCGTTGGTGCCCTCCGGACCAACGTCGTGGGGCCGTCGTTGTCGTACGCGTTCTCAAGTGCCACCTCCGCGGTCACGCTCGGGCCGGCATCGAACTCCGTCGCACCGTCGATCTCGGGCCGCGTGGCGCCGGGGGAGACCCTCACGGCCACGACCGGCACGTGGACGGGCGGTCAGAACACCTACGCATACCAGTGGAACCTCAACGGGTCACCGGTCACGGGTGCAACCTCTGCGTCCTACACAGTGGCGCCGGGAGACCCGGCCGGGACGTTGTCCGTCACGGTCACGGCAACGAACGGCAATGCCGCACCCGTCTCGCAGTCGAGCGTGGGGACTCCCTCGCGCCCGGTCATCACGGCGGTGACACCCGCTGACGGGCAGCTCTCGGTTGCCTTCACGCCCGGGGCTACGAATGGTTCCTCGGTCACCGGCTACGTCGCGGAGGCCACGGCGGCCGGGGTGACCGTGGCCCAATCGTGCCCCTCCAGCCCCTGCGTCATCACCGGGCTGACGGGCGGCACGTCCTATTCGGTCGTCGTCAGGGCCGTCACCGCGACCGTCACCGGGCCGGACAGCATTCCTTCCTCGGGGACGCCGACAGCCTCTGCGCCCTCGGCTCCTTCGATAACTGCAGCCGAAGCCACCGAGACGAGGGGTTCCGTGCGCGTCACCTTCACACCTGGGAGCACGAACGGCGCGGTCGTGTCCGGGTACCGCGTGACCGCAACAGCGACGGACGGATCGACCGTCACCGCAACGTGTGCCTCGTCGCCGTGCAATGTCACGGGGCTCTCCGACGGGAAGACATACACCTTCACGATGTCCGCCGTGGCGAACGTGTCAGGGGTCCCCGGGGTCGGCGTGGCCTCTTCGAGCGCGCCCGAGGTGCGGTTGCCCGCCGCCCAGACAGTGTCCTTCGTCGACATCACCGACAGGGTCCTCGGAAGCGGAGCGGTCGGTGTGTCTGTTTCCGCGACGTCAGGTCTGTCGGTCACGCTCACGAGCGACACTCCCGCGGTGTGCACGGTCTCGGGCACGACCGTGACTCTCCTCAGTGCCGGCACGTGCACGCTCCGCGCGAACCAGGGCGGGAACACGTCGTACTACTCCGCCTCCGCGACCGAGTCGTTCGAGGTCGGTCCGGTGCCGCGGCCGAGCAGCCTGCCGGCACCCGTCAAGCAACTCATCGTTCCTTCCCTGGTGAACAAAAAGGCAAGGACCATTGACGTCACTGCGGTCATTGGTGCGTACCCGGCGGAAAAGGCGCCCGAGTTCGTCGTCTTCGTGGTCAAGGACAAGTCCGGGAAGGTGATCGACAGAGTGTCGGTGCCCCTGCCGTCCGGCGCCGACAGGGTGGTGGGGACGATTCCCGCACTGCGACCGGGCGACACCGTCTCCACTTACACGCGCAACTCCGTGGGCATCGGCGGAGGAAAAGGTCTGGGGGCCTCCCTCGTGCGCTCGCGTTTCGTCGCGGTGACCAAGGTCCTCCCGTCCGGCCGGCCGGTGCTTGCCGGCAAGAAGGTCGTTGATGCGATCATCTTCGAACCGGCGAACGACGCTCTCGATGCGGCTGACTTCGTGCTCCTGAACAAGATGGTGTCGTATGTGCGGTCCAACGGCGGCCAGGTGCTCATCGTGGGCTTCGCTCGGCAGAACGGGGTCGACTCGGCGGCATTCCTGAAGGACCTGTCGCTCCGTCGTGCGCGGAACGTGGCGAAGTATCTCTCCGACCGCGGAGTGCGCGTGTGGATCCGTTACGACGGCTTCGGTGCCGCGACGAAGGCCATCGGCAACCCGAAGGACCGCAAGGTCGAGATCCGCTGGGTCAGTGACCTCAGCGAGGTGTCCGCGAGCGGCGTGACACCCCACTAGCGTTGCCGGGATGACGGGAAGGCCGACGATCTACAGGGCGCGGCGGTTCGTCACCCTCGACTCCTCGATGCCGCACGCCGAGGCGGTGGCAGTGGCGGACGGCAAGGTGCTCCATTCCGGGTCGTTCGCCGACGTGTCCGCCGACCTCACCGGCCGCGACCCCCTGGTGGACGACAGCTTCATCGACCACGTGGTGGTCCCCGGCTTCATCGAGGCGCACTGCCACGCGCTCGAGGAGGGTGCCCTCGTCAACTTCCCGTGGGTCGGCACGTACGACAGGAAAGCGGCCGACGGCTCAGTGAAGCCCGGCTGCCCCGACACCGATGCGGTGCTGGAGCGGATGCGCGAGAGCCACGCGTCCACGCCTGACGACGGGAGCGTGCTGACCTTCCTCGGGTGGGACCCGAACATGGCCAACAGCACCGGGTTGACGTGCGAGATGCTCGACAGCATCTCCGCCGACCGCCCGATCTTCGTGCTGCAGTCGAACGGCCACCTGGGCCACTGCAACACGGCGATGATGCGCCGGGCGGGGATCACCCGGGACACCACCGACCACGGGGTGATGCGACACGGCAACGGCGAGCCAACCGGCGAACTGCGCGAGCTGTCGCTCAGCCTGGTGCTCGGACGACACGTCGACCTGGAGCCCGGCGGCGACACCAGCGTGAGGAACGCGGGCACTCTCGCGCGGATGTCAGGTTGCACCACCGTCACGGATCTCGCGTTCTCCGCCACCACGTCTGCAGTCACCCGCTACGCCGCGGCGGTGAACCAGCCGGGCCACCCCGTGCGCGTGGTGTACGCGCCGATGGTGCAGGTGCTGAACCCGCGCCTCAAGGAGGGAACGCTCGAGCACATCCGCGGGCTCGCTGCGCACGACTCGGAGATGTTCCGGATGGGCCCGGTGAAGTTCGTGATCGACGGGTCGATCCAGGGCCGCTCGGCACGGCTCAACTGGCCGGGGTACTGCTGCGGCGACCCGAACGGCATGTGGCTGGCGGAGCCGGACGAGATGTTCGAGATGATGCGCCCCTACCACCGCGAGGGCTTCCAGCTGGCGCTGCACACGAACGGCGACGAGGCAGTGGACCGCGGGCTCGACGTGTACGGGAGGCTGCTGCTCGACCACCCGAGGTTCGACCACCGTCACCGCCTCGAGCACGCGCAGATGGCAACCGAGAGCGCTTTCCGCCGCATGAAGTCGCTCGGCGTGTGCGTGAACCTGTTCGCGAACCACGTCTACTACTGGGGCGACACGCACCGCACCGCCACCGCCGGCCCCGCGAAGGCGCGCCGGCTGGATGCCTGCGGCACGGCGGAGCAACTGGGCGTGCCGTACTCGATCCACTGCGACGCGCCCGTCACTCCGCTCGATCCGCTGTTCACCATGTGGTGCGCGGTCAACCGCGTCACGTCGAGCGGGCATCTCCTGGGCGCCAGCGAGAGGATCACCGCCGAGCAGGCACTGCGCGCGGTGACGATCAGCGCGGCGTACCTGCTGCGCACCGACGGCATCTCGGGTTCCATCGAGGTCGGCAAGCACGCGGACTTCGCCGTGCTGGCGGACGACCCGACCACCTGCGACCCGATGGCGATCAAGGACATCCGCGTGGCGGCCACCGTCCTCGGTGGCGAGATCCACGCGAACTGAGTCCCCGGTCGCCGCGTCCCGCGGTGCGGCTGGTCTCAGCCGCCGATGAAGTCGAACTCTCCGGAGAACCGCAGGTACTCCTCGGTGCGGAGCCTGTCGGCCAGCCCCACCTCCCAGGAGAGGTACTCGGCCATTGCCTCGCGAGCGCCCTCGGCCCTCGCCCACGGCGGGTACCACATGTCGTCGGTGGGCGTGAGGAGCAGTTCGTCGTCGTCGTTTCCGATCGTCTCGGTGGACCCGCCCGCGTGCCTCCATGCGGAGCGCCCGCCGACGAGCCACGACACGTTGGTGAACCCCATCTCGAGCGCGTCACCGGCCGCGTAGGGCGCCTGGCTGCCGGTGGAGCAGCAGAAGACGATCGGGGTCAGCCGGTCGAGAGTGTCGAGCGCGGCGGACAGCATGCTGCGCATCGCATAGCGGGAGCCCGGTATGCGCGACTGCCGGTACCAGTAGCTCTCGCCCACGTCGACCACGGTGCACTCCCCGGCGGCGACCGGGGCGAGGAGCGCCGCCGCCTCCACGGCCCGTGCGCGCGGGTCCGGCGGCACGAGCGGTGAGACCCGTTCGTCACCGTGCTCGGTGAGGTGGTCGAGGGGGTCGCCGAGGACCCATGCTTCCCACCCCATTCGTCCCAGCCAGTGGGCGGTCATCACCGACTGCACGAGGTGCTCGTCCACCACCACGATGCGGGCATGACGCACCGCGGCGTACATGTCGGTGGACTGGATCAACTGGCCGCCGGGCGCGTTCTGGCTGCCGGGGAACCTGGCGAGAGCGAACGCCTCGGTCATCCGCACGTCGAACACGTACGTGGTGCGTGACGGGTCCGCGAGCCAGGCATCGACAGTGCCGCGCTCCACGAACCTCACGCCCCCGCGCGCCGCGACCTCCCTCGCCGACTCGCGCGCGGCCCGGAGGTCCTCGCCCATCGGCTCGGTGATCGTGTTCGACTGTCCGTGGTCGGGCTCGAACCCGGCGAGCTGCCACCCCATGGTCCCGTTCTCGAGAGCGAACACCGGGTTCGTGACGCCGGCCTCGCGCAGGCTCTGGGCGCCGATGATCGAGCGGGTGCGTCCCGCGCAGTTCACGACGACCGGCATGTCGGGGTCGTCGATGTGCGAGGGGATGCGCAGCACGGACTCCATGCCGGGGCAGTTGGACGCGCCGGGGATGCTGACGGTGCGGTACTCGCCGGCAGGGCGCACGTCGAACAGGCGGAACGGCCTGCCCTCCTCGCGCCAGCGGGTGAGCGTGGCCGCGTCGATGTGCGGCGTGCCGCACTTCTCCTCGACCATCTCGCCGAACACCTTCGACACGATGTTGCTGCCGGAGAACAGGCGGTACCCGGCCGCTGTCCACCCGGCGTTGCCGCCCTCCAGCAGGTGAACGCCGGTGTAGCCGGCGGACTCCATCAACGCGGCCGCCCCCGCGAGAGTGGAGCCGTCCTCGTCGGTGAGCACGACCCGCACGGAGCGGCGGGGGAGCAGGCGCGGGACGGTGGTCTCCATCACGGCGCGCGGCACCCCGGAGGCGACGAGTATGTGCCCGCGCGAGTACGGACCGCCGTCGCGCACGTCGAGCACGGCGATCTCGGACCCGTCGTTCAGCCACTCCCGGAGTGTGCGCGCGCTGACGGTGCTGGCCATCAGTTCCTCAGCCCGGCTTCCTTCATGAGGGGCAGCACGCGCTCCCCGAAGTACTCGAGATCGGGGAGGTAGTCGTAGAAGTTCACCTGGATGCCGTCGATGCCGCAGTCGTGCAGCTTCAGCATCTTCTCCACCACCTGCTCCGGCGTGCCCACCATCTGCATGTTCCCGCCGACGGCGAGGTCGTCGCGCATGGCGCCCTTCCACGAGACGGTGTCGCCCCCGGTGATGAACTTGAAGAAGTTGTCCAGCGCTACGGGGTCGGCGTGGTCGATGAAGGCCTGCTTGCGCGCCTTCGCCTCCTTCTCGGTGTCTGCGCAGATGATGTGCGGGTTGATGATGGTGCGCACCGTGTGCCCCGCGTCCGCCGCACGCTGCTTGATGGACTGGTTGTGGGTCTTCAGCAGTCCGTACACATCGGCGCCCGCGGGGCGCGTGATGAAGAGCAGGTCCGAGTGCCTGGCGGCGAAGTCGACGCCCGCACCGCTGCTGGAGGCGTTCACGATGATCGGCCGGCCGTTCACCGGCTTCGGGGAGACGAAGCCCTTCTTCATCCTGTAGAACCGGCCGTCGTGGTCCACGTTCTCCGTGGAGGACCACAGCTCCTTCATCACCTCGAGGAGCTCGTCGGCCATCTCGTAGCGCAGGTCGTGCTCCACCGGGTCCAGGCCGAACATCTCGAAGTCCTCCTGCTTGATCCCGGTGACCATGTTGATGCCCCAGCGGCCGTTCGACATGTGGTCGAGCGTGGCCGCGTACTTCGCGAGGAGGAGCGGCGTCCACCCGTAGAGCACGTGCACGGTGGAGATCAGCATGATGTTGCGCGTGAGCGCGGCGAGACCTGCGGTGACGAGCAACGGGTCCTGCGTGTTCTCGCGGAAGCGCATCTCGCCGCCGAGACCGCCCGCACCGTGCCACTGGGCCAGGCCGAACACGAGGTCGAACCCCATCTCCTCCGCCCGCACGGTGCACTCCGCGTTGTACTCGAACGTCCAGTCGGTGGAGCGCGGGTACAGCGACGGCGTCCACGCACCGTTCTGCAGCGGGATGAACAGGCCGAGGAGCATCTTGTTCTGCGCCGCCCGCTCGAAGGGCGTCAACCCGTCTGATGTGTCGTGCGGCTGTGCCGTGCTGAGTCGCGCCATTGCCCACCCCGTGCGTCGCGTCGTGCGTTGTCCGGTCCTCATCTTCCCACGGGCGCGTGCGGATTCTGCACGGGGGGCACCTCCACGGACGGCGAAAAGACGGAAGTTTTTTCCCGTCAGCCGCCGGCGGGGTGGGAGCGGCGCAGCGCCTGCTTGTCCACCTTGCCGATCGGCAGGAGCGGCAGGTCGTCACGGGTCTCGAATGTCTTCGGCACCTTGTACCCCGCCAGCCTCTCCTTGCACCACGCGCGCAGCTCCTCGGGCCCGGCGCTCGCGCCCGGCTCGCACACCACGTACGCGGCACCGACCTCCGAGTACACCGGGTCCTTCACGCTGACGACGGCGGCGATGGCGACGGCAGGGTGCTCCTCCAGCACCATCTCGATCTCCCGCGGGTACACGTTGAGCCCGCCCGACTTGAACATCTCGGACTTGCGCCCGACGAGGCGCAGGTGCCCGCCGGGCAGGCGCACTGCGATGTCCCCCGTGCGCAGGAAGCCGTCGGGCGTGAGCGCGGCGGCGGTGGCAGCCGGGTTGTTGAGGTACCGCAGGAGCTTGGCCTCGTGGCGGTACCACACCTCACCCTCCTCGCCGGGGGGCACCTCGTTGCCGTCGTCATCGGCAACGATCACGTCCGCGTCCGGGTTCGGCCTACCGACCGTGGTCGCGAGCTCCTCCGCGGTGTCATCGGGGCCGCTGAACGTGGCGTTGCCGCACGTCTCGGTCATCCCGTAGATGGTGAAGAGCCGCACGCCGAGCTCCTGGTAGGTGCGAACGAACTCGAGCGGCATCGCCGCGCCGCCCCAGGCGACGATGCGCAGGCTGCTGAGGTCCGTGGTGGCGAAGTCAGGGTGCATGGCGACCAACTGCAGGACGGTGGGCACGTGCTGCAGGTTCGTGAGGCGCAGCTCCTCGACGAGCCGCAGCATCTCTGCGGGGTCGAACTTCTCGCTGTAGGCGACCATGCCGCCGCTGACGACCGTGCTGCCCTGCACGTCCACGATGCACCCCAGGTGGTTCGCCGGCAGGTTGCACATGACACGCGGCGTGGGCACGGCCATCTCCCTCGCGTCGCAGTGGGCGCCGTATGCGATCCCGTAGTGGGGGAGGACAGCCCCCTTCGGGGCACCGCTGGAACCCGACGTGTAGACGATGGTGCTCGGGTCCATCCTGTCGATCGCGGGAAGCGCCGTGACCGGGACGCCGGCGGCATGGGCGAGGAGGTCGCTCAGGGGTGCGAGACAGCCTGACGCAGGCCCCTCGTCCAGCCGGAACGTGGCACGCACGGAGTCAACGGCCGACGCGAGCGCGGCGACGTCGTCCGCGTACCCGCGGCCGCCGAAGGACGCGAGCGAGAGGATCATCACCGGCCGCGAGTCGCTGACCACGTGCAACTGCTCGCGCTGGGTGTAGTTCGGGTTGATGCCCACGTACACGGCGCCGGCCTTGTGGATGCCGGCGAGCGCCACGAGGAACTCGGGCCGCGACGTGGTGAGCACCGCGACCACGTCCCCCTTGCGCACGCCCCAGCCCGTGAGCGCGCGGGCGAAGGCGTCGACACTGACTGCCACCTGCCCGTACGTGCGCGTCTCGCCGCCGAACCATGTGGCCGGTGCATCCGGGGTCTCGCGGGCCCAGTGGTCGATCGCGTCGAAGAACCTGTCGAAGAGCAAAGGAAGAAACTTTCGCGTGTCCGTGCGGACGGTCCCGCACGGGGAAATTATGCTCGCCGAAGGGGGGTCGCACGTCAATGAGCAACATCGCATTCGGCATGAGCGGGAAGATGCGCCCGCAGATCAGGCCCGCGGACGCGCACGGTCACGTGGGGGAAATTCTTTTCGTCACCGACTGGCTGGCACTGCCCGAGTCCAGGGTGATGAAGTTCCGCGTGGGCACCTTCGCGAACGAGGACGACTCCGACATGGAGCAGTGCCTCACCAACCCTGTCGGCCACGAGAACATCGACGGCTTCATGCTCGTCTCGCTGCTGCTGCCGGCGCACTTCAACAACAACCCGATCGGCGAGCCGGGCTCGTTCGGCCTGAACTACGCCATGGAGAACGTTCGCTTCCCCGCGCCCGCCTTCATCGACGACAAGGTCCGTGTGGTGTGCACGCTCACCGACGTGAAGGATCACCCGAAGGGTGTCCTCGTCACCACCCACAACGTGGTGGAGCTGGAGGGGTCCGAGCGGCCGTGCCTGGTGGCCGACTGGACAGTGCTCCTGCGCCGCGTCGACGACCTCGGTTGAGCAGGTCGCCCGTGGAGAACAGGTGGAGCAGCAGTGCCGGCAGGCGCACGGTGCACCCGCGCGAGGCGGCGGTGCTCGTGGGCACCGAACTGTTCGTCACAGACTGGCGCAGGGTGGACCGCGAGCACCTCGACGGGTTCCACTGGGCGGTGGACGAGGACGCTGCGGCCGCGGACATGACGGCGAACGAGTCGTTCCCCCGCGGCGACGAGAACGTCGACGGCTTCATGCTGCTGTCGCTCGTGACCTCCGCGTTCTTCAACAACTACCCGGTTGGGGCGCCCGGGATGGTCGCGTGGAACTACGGCGTGGACAGGGTGCGCTTCCCTGCCACGGCGTACCTGGAGAACGAGATCCGCATGCGCGTGACGCTCGAGGAGGTCACGGAGAAGCCCGCCGGGTGGCTGCTGCGCAACAGGGTCACCGTGGAGATGGCTGGCTCGGACCGCCCCGCCATGACCGGCGACTTCCTGGTGATGCTGACGGGCTAGCGGGCTTCAGTCAGTCCCTGCGTATAGGTGCGATGATGCCTTCAGGATCCGCACCATCCTCGTGAACGAGGCGACCGGTCGTGAGGACGGGTCAGCTGCGTCCCGGGCCTCGACCTCGCAGCAGAATGCTCTCAGAGTTTTGTGGCGACGAGAGTGAACAAGCTTATGAATCCGGCAGCCATGATTCCTCCCATGGCCCACATCGCAGAACCAAGGTTGTCAATCCTCTTGTCGAG
>CAZZFB010000018.1:0-24749 GCA_964653385.1 uncultured Bifidobacterium sp.
CGGCCGTACGCCGTGGCGTAGGACTTCGAGGCCGCGTACACCGCCGAGCCAGGCATCCGGATCAGTGACGCGATGCTCGACACGATGAGCACGTCGCCCGTGCCGCGACGCACCATCCCGGGCGCCAGTGCCTCGAGCAGCTGTGCCACCCCCGCGCCCGTGAGGTAACTGAGGTCCTCGAGCGCCCGCCAGTCGGCGGTGCCTGCCCTCCCCGCGATCGTGTAGCCGGCATTGGCCACCACCACGTCCGGTCCGGGGCACAGCTCGAGAACCCTGCTCACGCCGCTTGCCGTGGAAAGGTCGGACACGCACGTGGTCACCGTTGCCCCGCCGGGCGGCGCACCCGCCGCGAGGCTGTCGAGGGCTTCGGCATCGCGCCCGACAGCGAACACGTCGTGACCCGACCGCAGGAAGTGTTCCGCGAAAGCGCGCCCGATGCCTGACGATGCGCCCGTGACCAGCGCAACCGGGCGGGCCGGGATCGCGGCGGGCTCGGCGCTCATGACCGAATTGCTACCACTTTTCCGCGCCGTCCCCCGCCACTACGGTTGGGGAAGTCGAAGGGGGAACGACATGTTCAGCAGGGCGCACGCACAGAGCCACCCGGACCGGCCCGCCTATGTGATGGCGTCGTCGGGCGAGGTCACGACTCACCGCCAGATGGAGGAGAGGGCGAACCAACTGGCCCACCTGCTGCGCTCGGTCGGGC
This sequence comes from uncultured Bifidobacterium sp., assembly GCA_964653385.1. Lineage (GTDB taxonomy): Bacteria > Actinomycetota > Acidimicrobiia > Acidimicrobiales > Ilumatobacteraceae > UBA2093. The sequence goes on from CAZZFB010000018.1 coordinate 710, forward strand.
TGCGAAAGGGCGACCATTTCGCGATGTTCATGGAGAACAACCGCCACTTCCTGGAGGTGTGCAGCGCGGGTGAGAGGTCGGGGCTGTACTACACGCCGATCAACTCGTACCTGAAGGCCGAGGAGATGGCGTACATCGTGAACAACAGCCAGTCGCGGGTGCTCATCACGTCCCGCGCCCGCCGCGAGGTCGCGATGGAAGCCGCGTCGCAGTGCCCGGACGTGGAACTGTTCCTCATCGTCGACGGCACCGGCGATGACGGCCCGTTCAAGGACTACGAGACGACGGTGCGCACCCATCCCGTGACGCCGATCGCCGACGAGAACCTCGGCATCTCCATGCTCTACTCCTCCGGGACCACGGGGAGACCGAAGGGGATCCTGCGCCCGATGCCGGACGCCCGCCCCGACGAGCCGCTCCCGCTGTGGGGGTTCCTCGACAACCTGTGGAGGTACCGCGACGACATGGTGTACCTGTCGCCGGCGCCGCTGTACCACTCCGCGCCGCAGGCCGCGGTGGGCCTCACACTCCGTCGCGGCGGGACCGTGATCGTGATGGAGCACTTCGACCCGGAGGAGTACCTGAGGCTCGTCGAGAAGCACAAGGTGACGCACAGCCAGCTCGTGCCCACGATGTTCAGCCGCATGCTGAAGCTCCCCGAGGACGCCCGCAACAGGCACGACCTCTCGTCCCTCGAGATCGCCATCCACGCCGCCGCGCCGTGCCCGGTGCCGGTGAAGGAGGCGATGATCGAGTGGTGGGGGCCGATCATCCACGAGTACTACGGGGCGACAGAGGGCCTCGGGTTCGCCGCGTGCGACTCGGCCGAGTGGCTGGCGCACCGGGGGACCGTGGGGAAGATCGTGCTCGGCGACCTGCACGTGCTGGACGACGACATGAAGCCCTCGCCGAAGGGCGAGCCGGGCACCCTGTGGTTCTCCTCCGGTGCGGCGTTCACCTACTTCAACGACGCGGAGAAGACGAAGGAGTCGTCGAGCGCGGACGGCACGCTGACGACAGTCGGCGATGTCGGGTACGTCGACGACGACGGGTTCCTCTACCTCACGGACCGTGCCACGTTCATGATCATCTCGGGCGGGGTGAACATCTACCCGCAGGAGTGCGAGAACCTCCTCATCACGCACCCGAAGGTGGCGGACGCCGCCGTGTTCGGGGTGCCGAACGAGGACCTCGGCGAGGAGGTCAAGGCCGTCGTCCAGCTCATGCCGGGGACGGAGCCGGGCCCGGCGGTGGAAAAGGAGCTCATCGAGTTCTGTGCCGTCCATCTCGCGCGCCAGAAGGTGCCCCGCTCGGTCGACTTCGAGACGGAGCTGCCGCGCCTGCCCACGGGCAAGCTGTACAAGAAACCGCTCCGGGACCGCTACTGGGGCGACAAGAAGTCCCGCATCGTCTGAGCCGTCCACATAGCCTGACGCGATGCCGCGCGTGACGTTCATCGGTGCCGGGAGCACCGTCTTTGCCCGCAACCTGATGGGAGACATCCTCAGCTGGCCCGAGCTCGCCTCGTCCACCATCGTGCTGCACGACATCGACGAGACGCGCCTGCGCACCTCGGAGATCGTGGGGCGCAAGATCGTGGAGACGCTCGGCGTGCCGGCAGTGATCGAGACGACCACGGACCGCAGACGGGCACTCGCCGGGGCCGACTACGTCATCACCATGTTCCAGGTCGGGGGGTACAGGCCGTCCACCGTGATCGACTTCGAGATACCCAAGCGGTACGGCCTGGAGCAGACGATCGCCGACACACTAGGCATCGGCGGGATCATGCGCGGCCTGCGCACCATCCCCGTGCTGCTGGGGATCTGCGCGGACATGGAGGAGCTGTGCCCGGACGCGGTGCTGCTGAACTACGTGAACCCGATGAGCATGCTCTGCTGGGCGGTGTCCCGTGCGTCGAGCATCAGGACGATCGGGCTGTGCCACAGCGTGCAGCACACAGCGCACCAGCTGGCCGGCGACATCGGCGTGGACCCGGCCGCGCTCGAGTACACGTGCGCAGGGATCAACCACATGGCGTTCTACCTGTGCTTCGGCGAGCGCACCGCGGAAGGCGTGCGGGACCTGTACCCCGCCATCGCTGAGCGCGCCCGCACCATGCCGGTGCCGATGCGGGGGGATGCCGAGCGCAGCGACGGCGGCTTCGAGGGGCTGTCTGACGCCGTGCGCTACGAGATGTTCCGCCGTCTCGGGTACTTCGTCACGGAGTCCAGCGAGCACTTCAGCGAGTACGTCCCGTGGTTCATCAAGCGCGACAGGCCCGACCTGCTCGACGAGTTCGGCATCCCCCTGGACGAGTACCCGCGCAGGTGCGAGCGCCAGATCGAGGGCTGGGAGAGCCTGCGCCAGCGGCTGGAGAACCCGGACGGACGCCTGCGGGTCGTGCAGAGCATGGAGTACGGAAGCGGGATCATCCACTCGCTGGAAACGGGGACCCCGCGCACCGTGTACGGCAACGTGCCGAACAGGGGGCTCATCTCGAACCTGCCCGATGGCTGCAGCGTGGAGGTCCCGTGCACAGTCGATGCGGACGGCATCCACCCGGTCACCGTCGGCGCACTGCCCCCGCATCTCGCCGCCCTCATGCAGACGAACATCAACGTGCAGTCGCTCACCGTGGAGGCAGTGCTCACCGGCAGGCGCGACCACGTGTACCACGCCGCGATGCTCGACCCCCACACCGCCGCAGAACTCGACCTCGACCAGATCTGGTCGCTCGTGGACGACCTCATGGAAGCCCACGGCGAGATGATCCCCGGGCCGCTCCGCGCCCGATGAGGCACGGGAAACTTCTTCCCCCGAATAGAGTCGTCCCCATGGCCCGGCGCCGCGCACTTCCTCTACTCGTCGGTGCCGCCGCGTTGCTGTGCACCTTCGGGCTGCCGGTCCCCGTGGACGCGGCGATGACCCCGCCCCCGGTCCGCGTCACCGTGCACAAGCTCGCCTCCGCCGACGGCTCGTTCGAGGCGTCAGGGCAGTCCGAGTGGGTCGCGAGCATCGGCGACCGGATGGTTCCGGTGCGCACCACGGACGGTCTGGAGATGGAGTCCGGCACTCGCATCGACATGCCGGCCGCTGCGGTTGCCTCCGCACAGAGTCTCGACCCGGCCGCGCTGCAGCGGGGACGGCTCGTCCGGGGCGTGAAGAAGGCAGAGCTGCTGACGAACAGGCAGCTGACCGTGGTCCCCGTGCAGTGGTCGGGGGCGGCCTGGAAGGACGCCGACAGGGCCAACGTGGATGCGATCGTGGCCCAGTTGACCCCGTGGTGGAACGCGATGTCCGCCCGGCAGGAGACACTCAAGGTTCGGGTGACGACCACGGTCGACGTGTCGCTCATCAACAAGCCCGGCCAGTGCGAGTTCGCCGAGATGGCGAACTTCGCCCGGGCCCACATCGACGACCTCGGCCTGGACACCTCCACTGACAACCTGATGGTCACGTTCACCTCTGACACGAAGGACTGCGGGTTCGCCGGTCTCGGGGAGGTCGGCGGACCCACCTCCTGGACGTACTCGGCGCCCGGGTACGCCGGCGTGTGGGCGCACGAGCTCGGCCACAACCTCGGGCTCCCTCACGCGAACTCGTGCAACGCAGGCGTGCCCCTCACGTACCTCACCACGTGTGCCGACGTGGAGTACGGGAACAACGCGGACGTGATGGGGTCCAGCAACCTGACCTCCTTCTTCTCGCCCACGTTCCTCGTCGCGGCGTCGTTCCTCCCGTCCACGAACACCGCGATGTGGACGGGGACGAGCAGCACGTACACGCTGGTCCGGGCTGACCGCACGGACCTCGGCATCACCGCGGTGCGCATCCCTGCCACCAGCGACGCCGCCGGGGACAACACGTTCTGGCTGCAGTACAACCCGAACCGCATCGGCCAGGTGCCCGCCTCGGCGAGCCCGACGAACGGCGGCGTGGCCATCACCATGGAGCCGTCGGCTTCATTTGCCTCGAACTCGATCGCGGCCGACGGGGTGATCGGGCTCGCGAACAGCACCGCCTACATCTGCGACCTGACCGCGCCCACGTCGGACCTCGCGGCGCGTGACCTCACCACCGACCCGCGCCTCACTGCCGGCTCCTCGTGGACCGACCCGCGCGACAGGTTCACTGTGACGCTCGTGTCCGTGGACGGGACTTCGGCCGTGGTGCGCGTCGACCCTGTGGCCGCCCCGAGCGTGTGGGCATTCTCCACCGTCACGGCCACACCCGACCCGGGTGGCCTGACCGACATGACGGTGTCCTGGCAGCCCGATCTCTCGAACATTGGGTCGCACGAGCCCACTCACTGGGCCGTCGACACCCCGCAGGACCCCACGAAGGCCTGCCTCACCGCGATCCACGAACTGTCGTGCGTGCTCTCCGGCGTCAGCCGCTCCGTCACCTACACGCCGCGAGTCAGCGGCACCAACGGTTCTGCCCGCTCCGCCGCGTCCACGGCCGGGTCCACGGCCGTGCCCGTGGGGCCGCCCACGTTCACGGCGTCGTTCACAGCGACCGACATCGAACTGAAGGCGAGCATCACGGTCGGTGACGGGGGAGGGACCGTCCAGGGCACGCCCACCGCCGAGATCGCCGGCCTCCCGCCGTGCGCACTCGCGGTCAACGCGACCACCGTGTGCACGTTCACGGGCCTGCCGCGACGGGCATCGCACGTGGTGACCGCACGGGGCACGAACGAGGCGGGGACCCGCGAGCGCAAGTTCACCGCGGCGACGCTCGCCGGCGTGCCCGAGACGCCCGAGCTCTCGGGGAAGATGTCCGGTGCGGACCTCGTCGTCGTCGTCGCGCCATCCGTCATGGACGAGGCGAACGTGGACTACTACTACCTGCAGTGCTCCATCGGCAACAAGCCGTGGTCAAAACTGGTGCCTGCCGACCTGGCGCACGTCCCCTACGGGACCATCAAGGTGCCGGCGGTGAAGGGGAAGGACACCTGGTGCTACTCGGCGCTCATCGCGATGGGGGCGACGAAGCAGTTCACCAGCGACTTCGGGTCCGTGAAGGTGACGAAGGCCGGGAAGGTCACGGCGGGGCGGCTCTCCCTGTCTGCGATAGCCGACGGGGCGAAGAAGGGTCTCATCTCGGTGAAGTGGACGGCGAAGGACTCGCTCGGCAAGAACATCACCGTCACCGTGAACCCGTCGAAGAAGGCGTGCGCAAAGAAGTCGGCGCTGTCGTGCCTCGTAACCGGCCTCCCCTCCGGGGCCCAGATCGTGGTCCGCATCACGGCCCGGGGGCAGTCCGGCTCCCGCTCTATCTGGAAGACGGTGATCGTGAAATGAGGTCCATGAGGATCCTTGCTGCAGGCGTTCTGGCCGCGTCGTTGCTTGCTTCGTGCGCGTCCGAGGAGGCGGTGCCGACCACCACGGTCGCCCCGTCCACCACGACGTCGACCACGTCGACCACCTCCACCACGACCACGTCTACGACGATCCCCATCGCACCGCCGCCCACGGACGTGGTGCTCACCGTGCCGTCCACGGTGCCCGCGCCGCGCAAGACCGGCAACGGCCCGTGCGTGGACCCCGAGGGCGCGGACTACTGCATCTGGGGCACCCAGCCCGTGGATCTCACCGTCAACAACAGCCGCAAGGCCGAGATGAACACCGGGATGCGGCAGGTGTTCACGGCGGTCAGCAAGAAGATGAGCACAGTGGAGCTGGTCCTCGAGAGCCGCACCATCGGGGCCCTCGTGCCCGCCACGGAGTCGACAACGGCGGACCAACTGTGCGTCCGGATCACCCTGATGTCGAGCATGGGCCTTCCGATCGCGACCACCGGTCTCGTCACGGGTTCGACGAAGGGGATCCGCCAGCAGATCACCGTGCCGCTCGAGTCCGCGCTCATCCCCGGTGCCGAGCACAAGATCCAGATCGAGAAGTCGGCGGCCTGCCTGTCGCGCGACCTCGCCACCTACGTGGCCATGTCGTCGAACTACAAGTACCCGCGCAAGTACGGCCGCATGTCGATCGACGGCAAGTCGTCCGACGGCTCGCTCTGGGCCCGCATCGACTGACGCCGCACGGAACCCGGGTCAGACGTGGGGCATGACCTCCGCGGCCACCAGGTCGAGATGGTCAAGGTCGGACAGGTCGAGCACCTGCAGGTAGACCCTCTCTGCCCCTGCTGCTGACCAGTCACGGAGCCGCTCGGCGGCCTCGGCGGGCGTGCCGCAGACACCGTTCTGGCGCAGCTCTGCGACCTCGCGCCCGATCGACGCGGCACGCCGCGCGATCTCGGCCTCGTTCGACCCCACGCAGACGACGAGTGCGGTGGAGTAGGCGAGCGTCGCAGGGTCGCGCCCGATCGTCTCGCATGCCGCACGGACGCGGCCGCACTGCTCCGTGAACCTCTCGCGCGACTGGAACGGCAGGTTGAACTCGCTCGCGTAGCGCGCCGCGAGCGCGGGCGTCTTCTTCGGGCCGCCTCCGCCCACGATGACCGGCACCGGTGACTGGACCGGCTTGGGGAGGGCGGGCGAACCCGAGAGGGTGTAGTGCTTGCCCTCGTGGTCGAAGGTGGACCCGTGCGGAGTGGACCACAGGCCCGTGACGACCGCGAGCTGCTCCTCCAGGCGCTCGAAGCGCTCACGGAGCGAGGGGAAGGGGATGCCGTACGAGCGGTGCTCGTCCAGGTACCAGCCCGCGCCGAGACCGAGCTCCACGCGACCACCGGACATCTCGTCGACGTTCGCGACGGAGATCGCGAGCACCCCCGGGTTGCGGAACGTCGCCGAGTTGACGAGCGTGCCGAGGCGGATGGTGGACGTCTCGCGGGCCAATCCCGCCAGGGTGATCCATGCATCGGACGGCCCGGGCAGTCCGCTGACGTGCCCGCCCATCTTCTGGTAGTGGTCGCTGCGGAAGAACGCGTCGAAGCCGAGGGCTTCGGCACGCTGTGCCACGGCGAGGAGATCGTGATACCCGGCGCCCTGCTGGGGCTCGGTGAAGATGCGCAGTTTCACGCCGGCAACCTAGTTGCCCGCACCGGCAAAGTGCTCGTCCAGCCGCGCGGCGAGGAAGGCACCGAGCTTCTTTCCGCCGAACCGGTTCATGTGGACACCCTTGTGGCTGAACCAGGAGGAGTGCCGTCGCGCATGCTTGTTCCAGTCCACGACCGTGACGTTGTCGAGCCGCGGGGCGGTCGCGCGGACCACGGCGTTGTGCGACCGGCTGCGGCGGGTGGACACCGATCTCTCGTGGTACGTCAGCCACATGACTGGGATTCCCTGCCGCCGTGCCTCCGCGGAGATCTTCTTCATGGCGTCCCGCAACGTCTGGTCTCCGACGTCGTTGTACCCGGTGCCGACCACCACGATGTCGATCTCGTCGGCACGGTGGTCCTGCAGGCGCTGGAGCGCGCTGCGGCCACCCGACCCGGGGCACCCGGGGCCGAGGAGCGACTGGCACCCCCACGCCTCGTTCACCACGTCGTACCCGGCGGACCAGAGCGGTTGGTTCGACTCGGGTGCCCAGCGCAGCACGCTCAGCACGGAGTCACCGAGGACGAGGACGGTGCGCCGTGTTCCCGATGCTGACACCCCGCCCGTGGCGGCGGGCACGGCGACCGCGCCGGCGATGAGTGACGCCGCGATGAGGAGCACCCGCGCATTCGGTCTGTGCGGCAGTGCCCTCATTCCTCACTGTCTACCGACAGGCTCGGGCCGTTGCCCGGTGACGTAGTCGGCGTGGGCGGTCTGCAGGGACTCGGGCAGGCGGGCGAGATGGCGCAGCGAGAGCGGCGGCACCGAGGTGCGCACGGCGAACACGGGCGGCGCGACCGTCATGTGGCGCATGAGTCCGAACATGATGCAACGGTCGAACCCGCGCGAGAACGGGTTGTGCCGGCCGTGGTGGTACGCGAGGCCGAGGCTGTGCGCGAGGACGTTCAGGTCCACAACCGACCCCTCGGGCCGGTCCGAGACGAGTCCGGCGCAGCGGCGAAGCAGCCATGTTGCGGTGGGGCCGAGGATGCCCAGCCAGAAGTGCTCGACGTACTCGCCGTGGGCGGGGTGGCCGTGCGCCTCTGCGAGGGCATCGGGCCAGGGGACGATCGTGATGATGCCGTCCTCGGGCAGTTGCGTGGGTGTCATGTTCGTGTTCTCCTTCCGGAGCGGCAATGTGGGAATCACGGCAGACTGTGGGGCGAGATGAGCGGGGAATCGAACAATCCACTGGTGACCGAGGCCGCGGCGCTCCTGCGCGGCGCATCGCGGGTCGTGGTGTTCACCGGTGCCGGCATCTCCACCGACTCCGGCATACCCGACTTCCGCGGGCCGAACGGCGTGTGGACGAGGAACCCGCTCGCGGAGAAGACGTCGACGCTCAGCTGGTACCTGGGGGATCCGGACGTGCGCAAGGCGGCGTGGGAGAACAGGGAGCGCACGTTCGGCAGGCCGCTCGCGCCGAACGGCGGCCACCTCGCCGTTGCCGACATCGACAGGATGGGCAAGCTGTCGGCCGTCGTCACCCAGAACGTGGACGGTCTGCACCAGGACGCGGGGGTTCCCGACGAGAAGGTGCTCGAGGTGCACGGCACGGTCAAGTTCGCGCGGTGCTGGGAGTGCAACGACAGGCGGCCGATGGGGGAGTACATCGATCTCGTGCGCGCCGGTGACCCTGACCCCGCGTGCGTGAGGTGCGGAGGGATCGTGAAGAGCGACGCGATCCTGTTCGAGCAGGCACTCGACGAGCACGTCATCAGCAGGGCGTTCGCGGAGGCCGAGGCGTGCGACGTCCTCTTCGCCGTCGGGAGCACGCTCGCGGTGTCCCCGGCGAACAACGTGGTCAGGCGGGCCCGCGGCGCGGGCAAGCCCGTGGTCATCGTGAACGGCGGACCCACGGAGATGGACAACTACGCCAGCATCTTCATCACGGGGTCGATCACGCCCGTGATGCAGGCCATCGTGGCCGCCGCGAGGTAATTCCCGACCCAGTCGGTAGGGTTTCGGTCATGGCGTCATTCCGCGACCTTCTCTCCCAGGCAAAGTCACAGATCACCGAGATCACCCCGGAGGATGCCGAGAAGCGCATCGCCGGGGGGGACGTGCTCGTGCTCGACGTGCGCGAACCGGACGAGTACGACCAGGGTGCGCTCGCGGACGTGCTGCACATCCCGCGCGGCCACCTGGAGGCCCAGATAGAGGCGAAGGCCACCGATCGTGACCAGGAGATCGTGGTGTACTGCGCCGGAGGCGTGCGCAGCGCATTCGCGGCCAAGACGCTCCAGGAGCTCGGTTACACGAACGTGCTGTCCATGGCGGGCGGCTTCGGCCGGTGGAAGGACGAGGGCCGCGCCTGGCGCATGCCCGTCACGCTCACGCCGGACCAGCGCAACCGCTACCAGCGACACATCCTCCTGCCCGAGGTCGGGGTGGAGGGCCAGGCGAAGCTCCTCGAGAGCAAGGTGCTCATGCTCGGCGCGGGTGGTCTCGGTTCCCCCGCCGCGCTCTACCTCGCCGCGGCCGGTGTCGGCACGATCGGCATCGTCGACATGGACGAGGTGGACGAGTCGAACCTGCAGCGCCAGATCCTCCACAACCTCGACCGTGTCGGGCTCCGCAAGGTGGAGTCCGCGCGCCAGACGATCGCCAAGCTCAACCCCGACGTGAAGGTGAACACCTACGACACGCGCCTCGACGCGTCGAACATCATGGACATCATCGCCGGGTACGACGTGATCGTGGACGGTGCGGACAACTTCCCCAGCCGTTACCTGCTGAACGACGCGAGCGTGAAGCTCGGCATCCCCGTGGTGCACGGCAGCATCTTCCGTTTCGAGGGGATGGTCTCGGTCTTCCACCCGCTGCGCGGGCCCACCTACCGTGACATGGTCCCCGAGCCGCCGCCGGCGGAGCTCGCACCCTCGTGCGCGGAGGCGGGCGTCCTCGGCGTGCTGCCCGGCATCGTCGGCTCGATCCAGGCGCTCGAGACGCTGAAGATCCTGCTCGACCTCGGCGACCCGCTCATCGGGCGGATCCTCTCCGTCGACACGACCGAGATGTCGTTCAGGGTGTTCAAGCTGCGCCCGGACCCCACGAACGTGGTGACCCACGAGAACCGCGACCGCATCCAGGTGCGCGATCTCGACGGTCTCTGCGCACCCTGGTTGTCCCACTAGCCAACGGCCGAACCACTAGCGTTCCGGGGGTGACAACCCCCATCGTGATCGTCGGCGCGGGCTTCTCCGGTGCCGTCGTGGCGCGCCAGCTCGCCGAGGCGGGCATCGCCTCCACCGTCATCGACCAGCGCGGCCACGTGGCCGGCAACGCCCACACCGAGCGCAACGACAACGGGGTCATGGTGCACGTGTACGGCCCGCACATCTTCCACACCGCGCACGAGGACGTGTGGGAGTACATCAACCGCTTCGGCGAGATGGTGCCCTACAACCACCGCGTGAAGGCCACGTACTCGGGCCGGGTGTACTCGCTGCCAGTGAACCTGCTGACCATCAACCAGTTCTTCGGCCGCACGCTCTCGCCCGCGGAGGCAGAGGCGTTCATCCGCGAGCAGGCTGATGACACGATCGGCACCCCCGTGACGTTCGAGGACCAGGCGCTCAAGTTCGTGGGGCGCGACCTCTACGAGGCGTTCTTCAAGGGCTACACCCAGAAGCAGTGGGGGCTCTCGCCCACGGAGCTGCCGGCATCGATCCTCGCCCGCCTGCCCGTGCGATTCAACTACGAGGACAGCTACTTCAACCACCCCCACCAGGCGATCCCGCGGGACGGCTACACGCCCATCGTGGAGCGCATGCTCGACCACCCGCTCATCGGCGTCGTGCTCGGGCGTGCGGTGACGGCAGACGACATCGAGGGGGCGGAGCACGTCTTCTGGACCGGTCCCATCGACGAGTACTTCCGCCACGCCCACGGCCGGCTCGGGTACCGCACCCTCGACTTCGCCGCCGAGGAGCTCTCGGGGGACTTCCAGGGCTGCCCGGTGATGAACTACTGCGACCCGGAGGTGCCCTTCACCCGCATCACCGAGCACAAGCACTTCGCCCCGTGGGAGTCGCACGACGCAACGGTCATCTACCGCGAGTACTCGCGCCTGGCGGGGGAGGATGACATCCCCTACTACCCGATCCGGCTGGTCAAGGAGAAGGAGCAGCTCCTCCGGTACGTGGAGGCCGCCCGGGAGGCCCGGGGGGTCACTTTCCTCGGCCGTCTCGGGACGTACCGGTACCTGGACATGGACGTGACCATCAAGGAGGCCCTGGACGCCTCCCGCACCTTCCTGGAGTGCCGGGCGTCGGGTGCGGCAATGCCGTCATTCACGGTCAATCCCCTGTGAAACTAGGGGGATGACCTCCCACCTGCTGGCCCGCTTCCGCGTGTCGCCGGCGGGGTTCCCCGAGCCCACCCTCTACGTCCGTCACCGCGACGGGATGATCGACGAGGAGGGCCTGCACCTCATGAAGGGCGGCCGCGCCACCTTCGACACGACCTTCGGCGTGTTCTCCGCCGGCCGCTGGGCACGGCTCACCGACATCGCCGACGTGATCGTGCGGATCAACGCCACCGGCCGCGTCCGCGTGGAGCTGGTGTCCTATGCGGACGGAGTCGACACCGTGGTGGGCGTGTCGGAGTCGGACAACACGGTGCGGTGCGAGGACTTCCGTGCCCTCGCCGCGGAGTCTCTGTACGTGTGCGTGACTGCCCTGGAGGACAGGGTCGTCGTGAGGGGCGGGGAGTGGCGCACCACGACCGCCCCGCAGCGCGACGTGCGGCTGGGGGTGGCCATCACCACCTTCAACCGCCAGGAGTACGTGCTGAAGACGATCGAGCGCCTGGTCGACCTGGAGTCCTCCATCCCGGAGATGACGGGCCACCTGCGCGTGCTCGTCGTCGACAACGCCCGCAACCTCCAGCCGGAGGTTCCTGCCGGGGCACCGTTCCGCCTGGTGGGCAACCCGAACCTGGGCGGCGCCGGCGGTTTCGCGCGCGGCCTCATCGAGTTCCGCGAGGAGGGCTGGAGCACCCACGTCGTCTTCATGGACGACGACATCAGCCTGGAACCGGAGGCGATCGTGCGGACGGTCGCGTTGCTCTCGCACGCGAACTCGCCGGACCTCTGCGTGCACGGCGCGATGATGAGCGAGGAGCAGCCATGGCTGCAGTTCGAGGCCGGCTCGCACTACGAGTACCGCGCCGTGTACCCGTTGCGCGCGCTCGGCCGCGGGATCGACCTGCGCCGGCGTGCCGACGTGGTGCGCGACGTCCTGGAGGAGGACCTCCACTACTCCGCGTGGTGGTTCACCGTGTTCCCCATGCACATCGCCAAGGACAACCCATTGCCTGTGTTCGTGCGCGGCGACGACGTGGCGTTCGGGCTCATGCACACGGGCCAGCACACCGTCACGATGCAGGGGATCTGCGTGTGGCACGCAGACTTCGCGCTGAAGAACAACCCGTCGTCGCTCTACTACGAGGTGCGCAACTTCGCCCTGATCGACACGCTCGTGTTCGACGACCACAAGGCGCGTCACCTCGCGTGGCGCTACCTTGGTTTCGGCTTCCGCAACGCGTACTCGCACCGCTACGCGAGCGCGGAGTACATGATCTGGGGCATGCGCGACTTCCTCGCCGGCCCGGAGGAGTGGATGCGCATCGACCACGCCGCCAAGCACGACCAGGTCCGCCAGGTGAGCGAGGAGAAGGCGGCTCCGCTCACGCCCGAGCTGCTCGCGCTCGGGTTCACGCCGCCGCGGCCGAAGTTCGTCCGTCTGGGCGGGTACCTGATGGCCCCGTTCCTCGGGGCGGGCCAGTTCCTGCCGAAGCCGCTGCGCTCGAGCGCGGTGGGCGTGGCGCAGATCGACGTGAGGGCCGTCGGCCTGGCCATCCGGCACAAGTCGATCCTGTACCGACACCCCCGGTTCGACGAGGGGTTCGTGTGCGAGCGTGACTACCGGAGGTTCGCACGCATCCAGCGCGAGGTGTTCTCGACCACGCTGCAGCTCCTGCGCAGCTACCGCAGGCTGAAGAAGGCCTACCGGGCCGCGTACCCCGCCATGGTGAGCACGGAGTCCTGGAAGGAGCGCTGCGGCGTCAGCTGATCCCGCGGCCGGTCAGGCGCGGGCGGCGGTCGCCATGAGGACCGACCACGTGGACGGCCCGACCCTGCCGGACTGGGGCAGGCCGGCCCGCTTCTGGAACGTCTTCACGTGGGCCACCAGAGCACTGCCGTAGACGCCGTCCGCGGCCACGCGTGTCTTCAGCACCTTCGCGAGCGCCCGCTGGACGGTCCTGACCGAGGGGTGCTTCGTGCCCTTGCGGAGGACGCCCAGCTCCGGGCGCGCCCCCAGCCCGAGGGCGTCCCAAGTCGCGCGGTCGACCGTGCCCGTGGCCGGCAGGTTCGCGGTGGCCTGGAAGGCAGACACGGCGGCCGCGGTGCCCTTGCCGAACTGCCCGTCCGTGGCGAGCTTCTTCTTGCCGGTGAGCTTCAGCACCTTGTTGAGGGTGACCTGGACCGTGCGCACCATCGCCCCCTCGTTCTTCACGGCCAGTGGCAGGCCGGGTACGACCGGGATCGCCGCCGCGGCGGCCGGCAGCAGTCCGCGTGCCCGCAGGTCGTCCAGCTGGGCCCGCAGGAAGAGCGCGAATTCCGTCTGGCCGGAGGCGTTCAGGTGGACCCAGCAGCACAACGATGCGTTGTCGAACCAGCGCCACTGGTTCGCGGCGCCGCTCGCTGCGTTCCAGTCGAGCACGGAGACGGAGGGGTTCGCCGAGGCCGCGGCAGCGAGTGCGGCGTTCGTGCGGGCGTACGTGCGGGTGGTGGAGCGGGTGGAGAGGTTCACGAAGATGATGCGCTGGACTCCCTTCGCGGTGAGCGCGCTCAGCATCTGCTGCACCTCGGACTCCACCGTGTTCTGGTCGTCGTTGTATCCGAGCGCGACGATCGCGATGGCCGGTGCCTCCACGGAGTTCACGATGCCGATGCCGTCGGTGTCGATCTGCGGTGCCGTCACCTTCGCGATGCAGTCCGCCCCGACGAAGCCGCGGCCCGCGCACGCGTGCCAAGTCATGGCGGGGTACGAGGGGGTCACGACGGCGGCGAACTCGTTCGCGATGCTCTCGCTCACCGAGTCGCCGACGTAGAGGATGGAACCGACAGGCGCCGCGGCGGGGTCGACGGGCGGGGCGGGTGATGTGTCGTACCAGGGGGAGTTGAGGTCCCAGTCGCTGCGGAAGTCCCACGCCTTGCGCGTGACGGTGCCTGCGGTCCCGGTGACGGTGACCGTGACGGCGTAGCCGTTCCACTCGCCCCCGAGGCCGTCATGCGTGGTGACGACTGACGTCAGCACGCCGATCGAGGGGTACTTCTTCTGGATGTCGACGGCCGAGAGCGTGCGTGACCACGTCTGCAGCTGTGCGTCCGCGGCCAGGTCGCCGTCGTCCGGCTTTGCCGCGAAGGTGCCGGCCGCGGTCCGGCCGCCGTTCGAGCTGGTGAACTCCGTGCGCGCGATCGCCCCGGCGGCAGACCTGATGACCACCCCTGCGGTCTCCACGACCGCCCTGTCGGAGCGCGCGTCCTCGAGGATGGCGGGTGTGGACCCGCCGACTGTGCGGGTGGCCGCCCCGCCGTAGACCTGGCAGTCCATCGTGTCGCAGGTCTTCGCGTAGGAGTAGCGCGATTCCGACACCGAGTAGCTGCGGGCCGCCACCGCCTGGGCGCGCAGGGCGTTCATGCCGAGGCCGCCGGCCTGGTCACCCCAGCCGGCGGGGGACTCCCGCGGCACCACACCGCGCAGGTACGACTCCAGTGCCACGGTGTTGACGGTGCGGATGTTGCCCTTGCCGTCGTTGGCTGCCCGGATGCTGCCCCGGTAGTAGCGGATGCGGCCGTTGCGGTAGGTGGAGTCGGGCGGTTCGCACACGCCGACGAGGTCGGTGGGAGCGACGGCTGCGGGGTTGGCGCCGTTGAGCGAAGTGAACTCGACAGGGCCTGCCACGCCGGTGGCGAGCCGTGTGAACGATGCGGGCACCGTTGCCGGCGCACAGGTGGGGCTCGAGGAGGCGAACACGTCGTAGGTGTTGCGGCCCGTGGGCCTGGCGACGAGGGCGCCCCACTGCCCGGCCTGGCCTGCCCAGGTGAGAGTGCCGTTGTCGGAGATGACGGACGTGTTGGCGCCGTCGATCGTCTGGAGACGCACGGACATGTTGCCCCCGGGGAGGAGCCGTGCGTCCGCCTCCACGATCGCCGAGACGGTGTGGCCCTTGTCGTAGTAGAAGGCGAGGATCTCCTGCCAGGTCTTCTGGAACTTGGTCGCCCACCCGAGCGCTCCGTACTGGCTGAGACCGCGGCCGTGGCCGAACCCGCGACCGCGCACGATGACCGCGTTCGGCGGGAGCGAGTCCGCCGCGGAGGTGGCGGGGACGCCGGCGCCGACCACGAGCGACGCGAGGGAGACCGCGGCCAGCACGGCGAGGAGGCGCGCGGGGCGGCTTCGGTGTCGTGCTGGCGGTCGCATCGACCGACCACGCTAGGTGTTGGTGGCCTCCTGCGGGTGGCGCTCGATGACTTCCCGTTCCTGGATCGCGACACCGATGAGCACCAGGGCCGTCCCCAGCAGGTCAACGCCGGTGGGTGTCTGGTCGAGGAAGAGGAACCCGAACACCGACGCGGTGACGGGCAGGAGCGCGAGCATCACGGAGAACCTGCGCACGGGTATGCGGCGGAGAGTTGCCTGGTCGATCCCGTAGCCGATCGCACTGGAGAGCATCCCGACGAGGCAGCACAGGAGCACCAGCCGTACGGAGGTGAGAGCGGTGCCGGCGTCGGCGATGCCCACGGGCGTGATGACGAGACCCCCGAGGACGAGGCCCCATCCGAGTCCCGCCACGCCCCTTCCCCCGAGCGCGACCCGCGAGCCGAGCACGACGTACCCGGCCCACATCAGCGACGCGACGAGGATGAACACGAGGCCGAGCGGCTCGTTGCCGATCTCCACGCCGCCGAGCAGGAACACGCCGGCCGTGGCGAGCGCGAGCGCGAGGAGGTTGCGCGTCGTGCGGGTGGCGAGGGCGGCAACCGCGATCGGGCCGATGAACTCGATGGTGACCCCCTTGCCGAGCGGGAGCCGGTCGATCGCCAGGTAGAAGAACAGGTTCATGAGGGCCGTGGCGGTCCCGAACAGGCCCGCCGCCACGACGTCCCGTCGCGTCCACGGGGCATGGCCGCGCGGGATCGAGAACGCGATCAGGAACGCGGCTGCGCTCAGCACGCGGATCCACGCGACTGTGGCAGGGGCTAACTCGTCGAAGAGGCCGACTGCCACCACTGCGCCCGTGTACTGGGCCGATGCGGAGGCGAGGAAGAGGAACTCGGGCGGGACGCGGTGGACGAGGGGCACCGCCCCGTCCGCGCGCGGTGCGGACACTGTGGCCTGGCTGCTCAGTCGAAGAGGTCGGGATCCGTGCGGCAGATCTCCTGCCACAGCGGCTGGAAGTGCATCCAACCGGTGATCGCGTTGCCCGCGTTCTCGCGGGTGTAGACGGCGGAGTCGTGCGGGATGTGCTTCGGCGTGCCCGCGGCCATGGCGGCGAGCTGGGCCTGGGCGCAGCGCTCGAAGCAGACGAACCAGAACACGGCCTCGTCGATGGTGGAGCCGACGGTGAAGTGGCCGTGGTTCTGGTGGATGGCCGCGCGGTTCATGCCGAAGGCCTTCGCGAAGTCGCGGCCGGCCGCCTCCTCGAACACCACGGCGCCGCCGTGGTCCGAGATGACGGTGTTGCACTCGTAGAACGCGCAGGAGTCCTGCGTGAGGGCGTCGAGCTTGATGCCGAGGCTGCTGAACGCCTTGCCGTACACGGAGTGGGCGTGGGCTGCGGCGACCACGTCGGGCCGTGCCTCGTGGACTGCAGCGTGCAGCACGTAGGCCGCGCGGTTCACGCTGTGCTTGCCGTACACGACGTCACCGTTGTGGTCCACCAGGATGAGGTCGCTGACGCGCATGTGGCGGAACGAGAGACCGAGCGGGTTGACCCAGAACAGGTCGGGGAACTCGGGGTCGCGCACGGTGATGTGCCCGGCCACGCCCTCGCCGAACCCGAAGCGCCCGAAGATGCGCAGTGCGCCGGCCAGTTTCTGCTTGCGGTGGAGGCGCTCCTCCTCCACGGTGGCCCGCGGCGCGAGGTCCTCGAAGCCGATGGTGGTGACCTCTTTCGGCGTGAGCGGGATGCCGTCGATCGACCGGGCCGAGCTGGGTGCGTCTGGGGTAATCGTCATGCGCCCACCTTACGGCACAATGGATGGCATGGGAATCAGCGAGATCCGGCCCGAATCGATGGCCCCGCCGGCCGCGAACTACGCCCACGCGGTGGCAGTCGACGGGGCGCGGCGACTGGTCTTCACGAGCGGGGTCGTTCCCACGATGCCCGACGGGACCGTTCCCCCCACGGTGGAGGGCCAGGCCCGGGTGGTCTGGGCGAACCTGCTGAACATCCTGCGTGATGCCGGGCTCGGCACCCGTGACATCGCGAGCATCACCACCTACGTCGTCGTGTCCGACGACCTGGAGGACCGGCTGGCGGCAGTGATGGGGGTGCGCGACGAGGTGATGGGGGAGCACCGGGCCGCGAGCACGCTCGTGACCGTGCCGGCGCTCGCGCGGGCCGAATGGCAGATGGAGATCAGCCTCGTCGCTGCGGGGTGACACCGGGACCACCGCCGGCTTGGGTGGCCGCGGTGCCCGCCTCGTAGCCTTGACCCATGTCTGACGACGCGAAGCGCACCGACTCGGGTATCGAGATCGCCCCCCTGTACTCCGCCGGGACCCTCGGGTCCTTCGACGCGGCCGCCAAACTGGGCGAGCCCGGCAAGCCCCCGTACACCAGGGGCGTGTACCCCACGATGTACCGCGGGAAGCTCTGGACGATGCGGCAGTACGCAGGCTTCGGCTCCGCCGAGTCCACGAACGAGCGGTTCAAGTTCCTCCTCCAGGCCGGGCAGACGGGTCTCTCGTGCGCCTTCGACCTGCCGACCCAGATGGGTTACGACTCCGACCACCCGCGAGCCGAGGGCGAGGTCGGCAAGGTCGGGGTGGCGATCAGCTGCCTCGACGACATGCGACTGCTGCTGAAGGACCTGCCGCTCGACAAGGTCTCGACCTCCATGACGATCAACTCGACGGCGGCGATCCTGCTGCTCATGTACGAACTGGTCGCCGAGGAGCAGGGCGTGCCCGCATCCGCGATCAGCGGGACCATCCAGAACGACATCCTGAAGGAGTACATCGCGCGCGGCACCTACGTGTACCCGCCGAGGCCGTCGATGCGCCTCATCACGGACATCTTCGACTACTGCTCGAGGAACGTCCCGAAGTGGAACACGATCTCCATCTCCGGCTACCACATCCGCGAGGCCGGGAGCACGGCGGTGCAGGAGATCGCGTTCACGCTCGCCGACGCAATTGCCTACGTGCAGGCCGCGGTCGACGCCGGGCTCGACGTGGACGACTTCGCGCCGCGCCTGTCCTTCTTCTGGAACGGCCACAACAACTTCTTCGAGGAGGTCGCGAAGTTCCGCGCCAGCCGCCGCATGTGGCACAGGATCATGACCGAGCGCTTCGGGGCCAAGAAGGAGGCCAGCAAGCTGCTGCGCTTCCACACCCAGACCGGCGGCTCCACACTCACCGCCCAGCAGCCGCTGAACAACGTGGTCCGCGTGGCGGTGCAGTCCCTCGCCGCGGTCCTTGGCGGAACTCAGTCGCTGCACACCAACGGCTTCGACGAGGCGCTCGGGCTCCCCACGGAGGAGGCGGCCCGCATCGCCCTGCGCACCCAGCAGATCATCGGCTACGAGAGCGGCGTGGCGGACACGCCGGACCCGCTGGCGGGCTCGTACTTCGTGGAGCAGCTGACCGACGAGGTCGAGCGCCTGGCGTGGCAGTACATCGAGAAGATCGACGAGATGGGCGGCGCCGTCGCGGCCATCGAGTCCGGCTACCAGATGGACGAGATCGGCGACAGTGCGTACGCGTACACGAAGTCGATCGACGACGACGAGCGCATCATCGTGGGCGTCAACAAGTTCACCGTGGACTCCGAGCCGGAGCCGAACGTGTTCCCGATCGACCCCAGCCTCGCGGTGGGCCAGATCGCGCGGCTCAAGAAGTTCAAGGAGAACCGCGACCAGGCGAAGGTCGCGGCGCTCCTCGAGGAGGTGCGCACCGTCGCGCGCGGCACCGGGAACCTGCTGCCCACCATGAAGGAGGCGCTGCGCGCCCACGCCACGCTCGGCGAGGTCAGCGACGCGCTCCGCGACGTGTTCGGCACGTACCAGCCGGGCCACTGAGATGGGCGGCCCCGTCGTCCTCGTGGAGCGGTCGGGGGCCAGGGTCAACATCGTCCTCAACAGGCCGGAGCGGAAGAACTCCGTCACGGCCGGGCTCGCCGTCGAGCTGCGCGATGCACTGCGCTCGGTGAACTCCGACCCCGGTGTCGGCTGCGTGGTGCTGCAGGGGGCGGGCGGCTTCTTCTGTTCCGGTGTCGACCTGAAGGCGGCCGGCGACGGCCAGAAGCCCGCCCCGCTCGCGGCGTGGCCGTCCGTCCATGCGGAGCTCTACCGGTGCGGTGTGCCGGTGGTGGCGGCGCTCGAGAAGTACGCCATCAACGCCGGGGCCGCCCTCGCACTGGCCGCGCACGTGGTGGTGGCGGGGGAGACCTCGTTCATGCAGGTGTCAGAGATCGCGATCGGAGTGGCTGCCCCCATGAACCAGGCGTGGCTGCACCTGCGGCACAGTCCCGCCGTCGCGGACCGGATGACATTGCTCGCCGACCGCATCCCCGCCCCGGAGCTCCTCCGGCTGGGCGTGGTCACCGAAGTGGTCGCTGACGACGACGTGCTCGAGCGGGCGAACGAGCTCGCCGACCGCATCGCCGCCTATCCCGCCACGGGGCGGGAGGGGATCGCGCGCACGTGGAGGAACCTGCGCGGGGTCATCGACGACCCGGACGCCTGGTTCTCATCGCTCGTCGCCCGCTGATCAACAAGCGGTGAGCAGATCCCACCTCACGTTGGCGCTGTTCGAGAGGAACCACGCCCCCGTGCGAGCGAACGGACCTGCATCGGTGCACCTGCGAACGTAGCCCCAGGACCCGAGCAGCGCAGGGACATCCTCGTCGGGGTCACGGCTGAAGACCTGGTACACAACGTCGGGTGACTGGCTGCGCACGCTGTGGACGTAGTCCCACTTGTCGTGGCCCGGGAAGAAATTCGCGCGGCGCTCCATCGATGCAATCACTGGGTCGTTCTTGCCGAGGATGTCAATCATCCGGCGACGGGACTGGTACGCGGGAAGTCCGGCCCACACCGTCGCGATGACGGCAGAGTCATCGGTAACCATGCCGAGAGTCGTAGCGGTCGCGGCAACGTGATGGTTGGTCCGCGTGAGAAGTGGGTCTCTGGCATGAATCTGCATCCACACGCCTGCAGATCCCGCAGAGAGCGGGACCACCGACACTGCGGCGAGCACCACCGGCAAGATCGATGCTGCTGCACCCCGGGGGACCTTGCGCGAGCACGCCCACAAGAACGCAGCACTTGCTGTCGTCGTGGAGAGCAGGACCGGGACGAACCGAGCCGCGGAGAAGCCGCCAGGGTTCACCGTGAGCGCAGCGGCGAAAGTCGCGGGCACGATCGTGAAGGGTACGACCAGACGGAGGCGGCCGAGCCGACGGATCACGGAGCGGTCCCCGAATGTTGCGGACACGGCGAGAACCGTCAGGGGCATCACGGAGGCGTGGAATCGGCTCATCATGTCGTTCTCCCACGCATCACCCCCGACAAAGACGGCGTAGGCGCACACCGCGAAAAATGCCGTCACGCAGACATACACGAGTGAGCGCCGTGTGCCACCGTCCGACCGGGCGACGACGACGATGCACAGCCCCACCAGGAACAGCACGGGCAGGAGCTTTCCGCTCGCCACGAGTCCCCGCGCGCATCTGGTCCAGACGTCCGTGCCCGACATTTTGAGCGTGTAGGTGTTGGGCATAGCTGACCCGTAGTACGCGCGTTGGCAGAGGAGCACCAGAGCGGCACTGGCTGCCGTTGCAACGAGTGTCGCGCCGACGCCACGGGTCATGCGGCGTTGTGCGAGGACGAGTCCGAGCGAGGCGCCGACTGCGATCACGATGAAGTCGAACCGGGTTGCGACCCCGGCGAGACACGTGACCGTAATGAGCACTGTTCGGAGCGTGTTACGGCGCGTCGGAAAGACGAGCAGAATCACAACAGTGATCCCGAGAAGGGCAATCAGCCCGACCTCCATTCCGCGCAGTGTCCAGTAGACCGTAGGAAGACACAGAACTGTTGCTCCTGCTGCAAACATGCCAATTAACCCGGACTCCGCGCGCAGGACCGCTGCCGATGCGAGACCGGTCGCGACTGCGAGGAGAAGAAGGAGCACGATTCCGGTGACGATCACGGCCAGTGCGGCACGATTGCCATCGAACCCGACGAAATGGACAAGTGCCATCCAACCGGCCCACAGGGGATTGGTGATGCCCTGCACGCGGGGCGCACCGGCGAACCACACAAACTCACCGGTCTCGGCGAGTGTCCTCGCGTAGTCCATGGAGATCATTGCGTCGTCGAACAGAGTGAACCGCAGCCCTTTTCCGCCGACGGAGGCAGCCACCAATACGAGTGCAACGTGGAGCACCGCTCCTGCGCATGCCACGCCCAGAACCAGCCGCGCGGGTGTCGACGCCGGTCGAGTCATGGCCTCAACCTTGACTGTCCGCCGCCTGCGAGGAGGCGCAGCTCCTGGGCGAGCGACTGTGTGGACCCATAGTTTTCGTTCACGAGAATCCCGACAGAGTCGAGGACGACGACCGTGCCGTCGGCATCAACCGTGGCGAAGGTACGGCCACCCATGTGACCGAGAGCCGTGAAGGATTTCCCCTCGCACGGGCAGTACCCGTGAACGCCGACTCCGGTAGCACCCCTGAAGTCCCACTTCCAAGGCGCTCCGGGCACGGACCGATCACGCACATACCGCTTGATCCAGTCTGCGAGATCGTCCATGCGGATGATGATGCCGCCCGTCGCATAGCCAATGCTTCGGTACCGACCACGGAAGAACTCGAGTTCGTATCCATAAGGGACGGCAATTCGCTCGGTCACGAGGTCCTCAAAGGTGCGCCCGGTCACCTGCTCCAGGTACAAGCCCAGCACTGCGTACCCGGTCGTTGAGTAGCTCACGCGACTCCCAGGCTTGAATGCCAACGGACGGCGTCCTGCCCAGTTCACGACTTCCTGTGGGGTGGTCCCGTCGTTCAGAAGTGCGCGGCTCTCCGTCACCTTGGCGATGCCACTCGTGTGGGTGAGGAGCTGGCGCACGGTGAGTTCGGGGTGGCCAAATCCGATGCCGAGACCACCGACCCTGTCGTCCAGCCCCATGGTGCCGGATGCAACTTCGTCCATTATGAGGCTTGTCGTGAAGGTCTTCGTGATGCTGCCGACAGCACTCTTGCGTGCGGGACCGTCCATCCCGCCGGCGAAGCCCGTCCATGTGCGGCCGTCACCGGAGATGACCACGGCGCGGAGCCCCCTGAGGCCGTTCTCGGCGTTGTGGCGCGTGAGGACTCTCTGCATCTCGTCGGTGGGCAGCCCGAGTTCGGGTGGCCGTGTCTCCAGGAAGTCCGTCACCGACTTGTCTACTGGCACCGGGGCGATGATCGGCGCGGCCGACGGCGGAAGGGGTTGATCGACCGCCGCCGCATTGAAGTCAATCCCCCGCTGAGTGACGGGCAACGCCAGGACTGTCGTCGCGGTCAGGAGTGCAGCCGCACGGAGCGCGATCACCGGGCGACGCAGATGCCCCGGCCTGAAGGTCTCTATCCATGCAAGACCAGGCACGAGCACCGATACAGAAAGAGCTGTGACGACTAGCACTGCGAGCGGGCGCGTCACGCCGTTGATGGCCGCGGGCAGGAATCGCCAGGCAGACCATGCGACTGCCGAGTGCCAGAGATACACGGTGAGCGATGCTTGGTTCAGGAGTTGAGCCGCAGCGATCGCCGCGACACGGCGCATCAGTCGTGGGACAAGCAGAAACGCTGCGGCCCAACTGCTCCCGACCAGGAGGTGCAGTCCTTGGTCGTTGTTGACGACCCCGTCGACCGGCCACCGCAGGATGGCCCACGTGACTGAGGCAAGGGCCCCTGCCGTCATCAGTCCCGTGAGCGCACGGGTCGAGCTGCCGCGTGACTCCCATGCCATCCCAGCGGCGGTGCAGGCACTGTAGAGGAGAATGTCCGCAGTCTTCCGCCAGGTTGCGCCGGTGTCGAGTGCGTACCACGACACCCACAGTGTGAAGACTGCCATGCACATTGCGGGAACGTATCCCCAACGCGACACAAGCCACACGAGCACGGGGGAGAGAGCGAGGACCCAGAGATAACTGCTCACGTACCAGAGAGCCGACGTGAACCATCCCCCGGCGACCGCTGATGTGGGTGTCCGCAACGGCACGAGGAAATCAAAGATCGGCCCTGTGGCCGAGTTCGACTGTCGCGACAGAACGAGCACCACCCCCGCGTAGACGAGCCAGGCCGGGTAGAACCTCACCAGGCGACGTCGGACCATCGTTGCGACTCCGTGCTCACGAGCAGTGCGCGCCATCAATGTGCCTGTGATGCCGAACATCGTCGGGACGGCTGACACGACCCAGGTCGTCCATGCCCATCCCGTGGCGTGCCATGTCAGAACACGTGCAAGGGCGATGAATCTGATCCCATCCAGTTCGCTCAGGCGTGCAGTGGCCCGGACTGATGACTCCACGGTCTGAAAATACGCACGAACATGCGAAGGGGATCAACGCGGCGCTGTGGGTTCACTATCAGTACACCGTGTGTAGGTTGGACCCACCCCGGGACTTCACTGGTGGTCGCCCACCCCGAGCCAGTTGACAACCGGTGCCGGACGGTCCCGCGGGGGAGTCTCGCGAGTGCCGTGGCCCAGGTAGACGAGGCCGATCATCGTCGCATCCCCCGGGAAGCCGC
>CAZZFB010000019.1:0-15550 GCA_964653385.1 uncultured Bifidobacterium sp.
CGAGAGAGGTCCAGCACCTTCTCGCGTTGCGGACAGTAATCGTCCGCGTAGTAGTTCTTCATTGTGTCTCCTGTCCGGGAGACCGCGGGTTGCGGTCACCTGGAATGGGACACGGAAACTCCTGAAATAGTCACAACTACTTTATATAGATAGAAGAGCCGCTTGACAACCTGCCGCACGAGATTTTTCTCAGCGGTGCAGGGCGTTCAGGTAGTTGTAGACGGTGATCCGGGAGACACCCATGGCGTCGGCCACGTCCTCCACGGCGCGGCGCAGGATGAACGCCCCGTTCTGGTCCAGCAGGCGGATGGCCCGCTGCTTGTCCTCCCGGGAGAGCGTGTCCAGCGGGCCGCCCAGCTCCAGCTCGGCGCTGCGGATCAGACGGTCCAGCGCACCCTGCAGGCGGGGCAGGCGCACGGCGGCGATGATCTTCCCCTCCCACTCGAGGGCACGGTCGCTGATGAGCGCGTCCTCCACGGGGATGATCTGGGCGCCCAGCATGTCGAGCACGGGCTTCACCGCGTCGATCAGCGGGTGCTGGGGCAGGTCGCTCATCAGATGCGTCCCGAGTCGATGCTCACGTGGGTGGCGCCGTTCGCGTACGCCGCGGACAGCACGGCGGACACGGCAGGGCCCACCTGGGCCGGGGCGGCAGTGAACGCGGTGCCGAACGGGCCGACCACGGCTGTGATCCCCATCGCCTCGAGTGCCTCCACGGCGGCGGTCACGTACGCGGGCAGGGCACCGTCAACGAACGGCTCGATGGTGAACTCGACGGTGATGTTGTCGGCCATGGCGGCGACCTCCGGTGCTGTGCGTGCGGGAAAGGCTAAGGCGCGAGGTGGCGGAACCCTCGGAGAAGGGGCAGCACCAGGGCCAGGCTGTCCGGAAGGAACTTCCTTGCGCCCAGCCAGTTGGGGAACTCCGCGGGGCTCACCCAGTGGGCCTCGGTGATCTCACCGTCGGCGAACCGGAACGGGCCGTCGGTGCGGCACTCGTAGACATGGCCGACGAGCCGCACGTCGTCGTCCTCGTAGGCGCCGCTGCCGAGGTGCGTGACCACGGCGCCCTCCACGCCGAGTTCCTCGGCGAGCTCGCGGACGGCCGCGTCGTCCCACGCCTCACCGGGGCCGACCACCCCGCCCACGCACACGTCCCAGCACCCGGGCCAGACGTCCTTCGTGTCGGCCCTGCGGTGCACCAGCAGGTCGCCGTCATGGGAGACCACTGCGATGAACACGCTGCGGTGGCGCAGCACGCGGGCCCGCATCTCGCGCCGCGGCACGAGCCCCGTCACCGTGCCGTCGGGGGCGATCTCCTCCACTGTCTCCTCCGGGGAGTTCTCCGGGTGTGCCGCAGGAGGGGGGTTCACGCCGATGTGCCTACCATTGGGCATGGCCAAAAACACCCTCTCCACCGATGACGCGCGCGACCAGCACGGCAACCCCGCGGGCATCCTGGAGCAGGCCGGGGACGTGTTCGCCGACATGGTCGAGCTGCGCCGGGACCTGCACCGCTGGCCGGAGATCTCGAACCACCTGCCCCGCACCCGCGAGAGGGTGCTCGAGTCGCTGCAGGGTCTCCCGCTCGACATCACGCTGCACGAGACGACCAGCGGCATCGCCGCCATGCTGACCGGCGGCAAGCCCGGCCCCACCGTGCTGCTGCGCGCCGACATGGACGCGCTCCCCATGCCCGAGGACACGAACGTCGATTTCAAGTCGAACGTGGAGAACGCCATGCACGCGTGCGGCCATGACACCCACACCGCGATGCTGATGGGTGCCGCGAAGATCCTCTCCGCCCGCCAGGCCGACATCCCCGGCCGCGTTCTCTTCATGTTCCAGCCGGGCGAGGAGGGCTACAACGGCGCGAGCGCGATGCTCGCCGAGGGTCTCCTCGACGTCGGCACGGAGTCACCGGTGACCGGCGCGTTCGCGATCCACGCGGCCTCCAACATCCCGGGCGGGTTCCTCGGCCTCAAGGGCGGCACGATCATGGCGTCGAGCGACGCGATGACGATCACCGTGAAGGGCAAGGGCGGCCACGGCAGCGCACCGCACTTCACGCTCGACCCCGTGCCCGTCGCCTGCGAGATCGTGCAGGCGCTCCAGACCCTCGTCACGCGGCGCATCGACGTGTTCGACCCGGGCGTCATCACCGTGACCCAGATCCACACGGGCACCACCAGCAACGTGATCCCCGAGACCGCCATGATCAACGGCACCATGCGGGCGGTGAGCGAGCGCACCCGCACGCTCATCCACGACGGCGTCCGCCGGGTGGCGGACGGCATCGCCGCCGCGCACGGGATGGAGGTCGAGGTCGACCTGCACATCGGGTACGACGTCACGGTCAACGACACCGACTACGCCGCGTTCGCCGCCGACGTCGCCACCGCGGTGTCCGGCGACAGGAACGTGCGGCTCATGGACAACCCGGTGATGGGTGCGGAGGACTTCAGCTACGTGCTGAACCGTGTCCAGGGATCGATGATGTTCCTCGGTCTCATGCCGGAGGGCATGGACATCATGAAGGCCGCACCGAACCACTCGAACCGTGCGATGTACGAGGAGACATACATGCGCCGCGGGGCCGCCGTGTATTCTTCGATCGCGCTCCGCCACCTCGGCGTCACACTCGACTGACCAGCGCGCACGATTCGTTCGGGGGGACGATGTACGAACAGACACGCGACTGGATCTCGGACAACTGGGACGAATCGATCACGCTGCGCGAGTGGTGGAGGCGGATGTCCGATGCCCGCCTGTCGTTCCCGCGGTGGCCGGAGGAATGGTTCGGCCGGGGCGCCTCACAGCGCGAGCAGAACGAGATCCTCCGGGCGTTCGGCGATGCCGACGTCCTCAGCGGGCCCACCGGGCTCGGCGTGCTGATGGGCGCGCCGGTCACGATGACCCACGGCACCGAAGAGCAGAAGAAGCGCTGGCTGCCCCCGCTCGCGCACGGCACCGAGGGCTGGTGCCAGCTGTTCAGCGAGCCGGGCGCGGGTTCCGACCTCGCGAGTTCCTCGTGCCGCGCGGAGCGCGACGGCGACGAGTGGGTCATCAACGGCCAGAAGATCTGGACCTCCGGGGCACTGCACTCGAGCCGAGGGATGCTGGTGGCGCGCACGGACTTCGACCAGCCGAAGCACAAGGGCCTCACCTACTTCATCATCGACCTGGAGCAGCCCGGCGTGGAGATCAGGCCGATCAAGCAGATGAACGGCGCCGCGCACTTCAACGAGGTGTTCTTCACCGATGCCCGGGTCAGCGACGCCGACCGCATCTCCGACGTGAACAACGGCTGGGCCATCACCACGGCCACGCTCGCCTTCGAGCGCAGCGGCCTCTCCGAGGGTGCGGGCGGCGGCATCCGCGTGTCGGCAGGCAAGCAGGCTGGGCTCCTCGACCGGGAGACCGGCGAGCTGGTGCGCAGGGCCAAGGCGTCCAGCTCCCACCCCGACGAGCACGGCGGGCTCCTCTCCACGCTCCTCTCCGTGCTGCCCCCGCAGGGCCTGAACGTGGTGCAGCGCCAGAAGGTGGTGGACCTCTACATGAACGAGCGGATCGCCGAGATGACACGACTGCGCATCTCGGCCGCCGCCAAGGCCGGCCGTGCCCCCGGTGCGGAGGCCTCCACGATGAAGCTGCACTGGACGAACGGCCTGCGCATCTCCCGCGACCTCGGCATGGAACTGCTGGGGGCCGGCGGCATGCTCACCGGCAGCGACCAGCCCGCCGAGGGCACGATCCAGCACTTCTTCCTGACCATGCCGTCCGCCTCCATCGCCGGCGGCAGCGACGAGGTGCAGCGCAACATCATCGGTGAGCGCGCCCTCGGCCTGCCGAAGGACGTCCAGCCGGACCCGAACACTCCCTTCCGGGACATACCGAGGAACTGACATGCCGATCATTGCCAGCGGGGTCTGCAGGCCGCGCAATCTCTCAGCCGACGCCAAGGGCAGCATCCACGATGACGCGACCGCGACGGAGCTCGGTTTCCGCGCCGGCACGGTGGCGGGTGACATCCACCTGGAGCAGTTCGGCGGGATCCTCGTGCAGGCCTTCGGCCAGGACTGGTTCGAGCGCGGGTCGCTCAGCATGTACTTCATGCACGCCACTGCCGATTCCGAGCCGGTGGAGGCGGTGCTCGATGTCCCCGGTTCCGTGGTGCCCACCACGAACATGCAGGTGACGGCGCGCATGACCACCCCGGAGGGGATCACCGTCGCGGAGGGGACCGCGAGCGGCGGCGTCACCACCGAGCCGACGGCCCTCCACTCACGCGACCGCCGCGGCGTCGACCCATCGACCCTGCGCATGCTGCGCGGTGCCGTGCCCGGCCGCGAACTGGACCCGCGCACCCGCACCCCGCGCGGTGCCGACCAACGGCTGCGCCACTCGCGCGGGATCATGACGGCCCCGCTCGACTGGTACGTGGGTGACTCACCCTGGGGCGGGCCCGTGTGCTCGCCGCTCACGGCCTGCCAGCTGCTGGTGGCCGGCATGACGGAGTCGATCGAGCGCGAGTGCGGCGAGTTCGTGGGCCTCTACGGTGCGATCGAGATCCGCAACCACCGCGGGCCGTTGTTCCTGGACACCGAGTACACGGTGACGGGACGCGTTCTGGATGTCGCCGACACGCCGAAGACCGAGGTCCTGTGGTTCACGACCGAGGCACGCGAGGCGGGATCACCCAGCGGCGAGCCGGTCGCGTCGCTCACGATGATGACGCGCCTGCTGAAGGACTCATCCCCGCTGTACGCCTAGGCCGCGCGCGGCCCTCTGGCTGTTCGTCCTCGCGGACGGCTTGCGCTTCGGCGCGGGCTTGCGCGGTGCTGCGGACTTCCGCGGAGGCTTTGCCACAGCAGGAGACTTTGCCGCCGCAGGGGACCGCGCCCCCTGGGGGGCGGTGGCCTGCACCCCGGGGCGCACTGCCGCGCCGGACAGCGTCGGCGGGGCCACAACCGCGGGCGATGCTGACATCGTCACCGCAGCCACGGACGGGGCTGAGGCCTGGGTCACGAGAGGCTCGGGCCCCGGCTCGGCGGGCGGGGGCAACGTGGTGGTGGTCGTCGTGGTTGTGGTCGTCGTGGTCGGGGGCACCAGCGAGTCGATGAGGTCCATGATCGTGCGACGGGCAACGGTCATGTCGACCGCATCGGTCCAGACCCACAGCACCACGTTGCGGTCGTGCCAGCTGTACCCCGACCCGGTGCCCAGGCCGATGCCGGCGTACCGGCAGGCGCCCAGCCAGTCCTGGTCGGCGGCAATCAGACGCCCGAAGTCATGCGGGGTGTGCGAGTGCGCGTACTCCCACAGCGCGGCCATCCGTGCCTCACCGATGTCCTCCCCGTAGATCCAGATCGGTCGCGGGGTCGCGGAGTCGGTGAGCATCGTGGACGTTGCGGCAGTGCACGGGACCGTGGTGGACGGTGGGGCGGGTTCTGCTGCAGGTGTGGCCTCGCCCGTGTCGAGACGAATCGTCAGCGCATCCCACTCGTCGGATGGTGAGTCCACCGTGGCGTTGGCCTTCGTGTACCCGCCGATGACAAGGTTGCCTGCAGTGTCGAGAGCGAAGGACGACACGACATCGTCCTCCCCGGTGCCGAACTGGCGGGTCCACAGGCGGGTCCCGTCCGGGGCGAAACTGTGGAGGAGGAAGTCCGAGCCGCCGAACCGCGGCTGGCCGGCGATGCGCTTGCCGAACGCGGTCCCCGCCACCAGCAGGTTCCCGTCAGGTCCCAGCAGCACCCTCTTGCTCATGTTCGCGCACGCGATGACGGTGCGCCACTCCTGCACGCCGTCCGCCGAGTACTTCGTGATGAACGACCCGCCGAGCGCCCGCTCTGTGCACGGCAGAGAGGGATAGACGCTGTTCGACTCCCCCACCACGTAGTACGAACCGTCGGGTGCAGTGACCCCGCCCTGCGGCGACCACTCGCCGCCGTCGAGATCCGTCACGATCGTGCGGACGGTCTCCCCGGTGGCAGACATCCGCAGGGTGAAGAAGTTGTAGTAGTCGTCGTTCCCCTGCCCGTTGACCGAACCCGCCGCCCATGCGTTGACGTCAACCCCGCCGTCCGCCCGGCAGCCGAGCGACATGATGGCGTCGTTGTTCCGCGAGCCGAACTGGCGCACCCACATCCGGCGGAACCCGGCATCGAAACGTGCCACGAAGTTGTCTGCCATCCCGATCGCCGGCGTCTCCGACGGTGCGACCGAGTGGTCCCACGCCGAGCCACCCACATAGAAGGTCCCGTCCGCGCATCGCTCGATGATGCGGAGGAAGTCCTGGCCGGTGCCGCCGAACTGGGCAACGTGCTCGTACGAACCGTCCGGCGACACCGCCAGGATCACGGCATCGAAATCATGGTCGTCGGGCTGGACGTCGGTGAGAAAGCGGCTGTCGGAGTACCCCACGAAGACGGCGCGGCCGTCGGGCAGGGCGATGCTCCCGCCGTACTCGGAGCCGTAGAACCCGCCACCCGGGACCTCAGGGATGGTGGTCACCCACTGCACCGAGCCCGACTGGTCGATGAGACGCACCGTCGTGCTGCCGCCCGGGCCCCACCCGTGCTTCGCGAGCGACATCACCGAGCCGTCATCAAGTGGTTGGGCCACCACGGACCCGTCAAAGCCGGCGCCCGTGACCTCGACCGTGTAGTCGGCGACGGGTTCCGCCGCTGGCTGCGCCGCGGCGTGCGAAGGGAGCAGGGCCACCACCAGTGCGGTGACGGCCAGGACGGTACGGCGCACCTACTGGCCCTCGGGGATCCAGTTGCCGTGGAACCCGTTCGGCACGCGCACCGGCAGGTGCACGACCGCCACGGGATCGTCCGTGATCGCCCGCGCGTCGAACACGGCGAGGTCCGACGTCATCGTGTCGTTGTCCAGGCGCAGCGCCATCACCCAGCCGTCGTCCTCGGCCGTGCCGCCGTCGCGGGGCACGAAGACCGGCTCGCCGTAGCCGTAGCGGGGCTGGTCCGTGCGCGCCTCGTTCGTGCCGCGTTCGAGGTCGGTCTTTATGAGCGTGTCCTGGGTGAAGCCGCGGCCGACCCCGGCGGTGTAGCCGTAGCGGTACGGCAGGCCGAGCAGGGCCTCGTTGTGGCGCGGGAACTCCTGGCCACGGTCGTCGATGCGCTGGTGGGAAGACTTTCCCGTGACCGGGTTCAGCCTCCAGCGGTCGAGCGTGGAGGTGCCCTCGCTCGGGCCGCGGCGCTCCTTGTCGAACATCCTCGGGTGGCGCACCGCGTCGAACACGACCTCGTCGCCGTCGTCGTAGGCGTTCATCGGGTGGAAGATGTAGCAGGGGTCGATCGACACCCACTTCACGTCCTCGGCGTTGCCCTCTCGCGGGAGGAGGCCGATGCGCGCCTCGTAGTCCGGGTCCCAGAAGTACGGCAGGCCGGCGCCGGACATCGCCGCCTCCAGGTTGAACACGCACGGGAGGTCGAGCACGAGCACGTACTTCTCCGTGATCGCGACGTCATGCACCATCGGTCCCCCCGGCAGGGGGATGTCCACGGTGCGGCGCACGCGACCGTCGGTGCCCACCACCACGTACTGCAGCTGGTTGCCCCAGCCCCACCAGTACGTCATCGTGTGCAGCTCGCCCGTGCGCGGGTCGCGCTTCGGGTGGGCACTGAACGCGTGCGGCAGGGTGCCGCCGAAAGAGGAGATGCGAACGGTGTCGAGGTCATGCGACAGCTCGATCGGCGGGGCGCCGGCCTCCACGATCGCGTACGTCTTTCCGGCATGCCCGATGACGTTGGTGTTGGCGGCGAACTGCTGGTGGTCGGCCGGCCAGTCGGACTCCGGCCGGGGCTCGCCGAGCAGGTCCGCCACGTCGTTGTTGCGCACCCAACGGTTGCGGTACCACTCCGCCCTGCCGTCACGGATGCGGATGCCGTGCACCATCCCGTGGCCGCTGAACCAGTGGTACTTCGCCTCGTTCACGGGCCCGAGCGGGTTGGGCCCGTTGCGCAGGTAGCGCCCGTCGAACTCGGCGGGGAGAGTGCCGGTCACGCGGAGGTCGAAGGCCGTGGTCTCCACGTCCACGGGGGCGAGGTTGCCACGGAGGAACGGGTTCGGCTTGTTCTCGATGGTGGTCATTCCCGCATCGTACGGCCATTCAGCGCATGAGGGAATGGTGCGACAGCCAGAGCCTGGCGGATGCGAGGATCTGCCCCTCGGTCATGGAGGTCAGGTCGTTGTCGATGGCGCCGACAACGCGGGCGGCCACGTCCGGTCGGGTCCTCTCTGCGTGCTGGACGAAACTCAGCATCGCGTTCGCCTTCCCCCTGCCGTGCCCGACGAGGAGGATGTCCCCCGTCAGGGGCAGCCCCCCGATCACCTCGTCATAGAAGGCCGGGTCGTCGATGCGGCGGTGGTGGAGATGGTTCTCCTGGGCCGCACGCACGTGCACGTTGCGGCGGTGGCCGGGGGCCTCCACGACCACCGACCTGGAGTGCGGGTCGATGCCGGCATCCCAGATGCGCGCCTCGCGGGTCGTCAGGGCGACGACGGTCAGTTTCGGGGTGTCCATGGGCAGTTCTCCTCGCGCCGGCTTGGGCAGGATGATGGCGCCTTCGGTACCGTTCATGTCGCTGTGGCAACGAATGGGGACAGATCAACCGCGGCGCGGCCGCTGGAAGGTATCCGCGTACTCGACTTCACGCGCGTCCTCTCCGGCCCGCACTGCACGCGCATGCTCTGCGACCTCGGGGCGGAGGTCATCAAGGTGGAGCCACCGGACGGCGACCTGACGCGCTTCGCATACCCGCGCGTGGGGTCCGTGTCCACCTACTTCACGCAGCAGAACATCGGCAAGCACAACATCTCGCTCGACCTGAAGCGCCCCGAGGCAGTCGACATCATCCTGCGCCTCGCCGCGAAGTGCGACGTGCTGGTGGAGAACTACCGCGGCGGCGTGATGGACAAGCTGGGCCTCGGGTGGGACGCGGTGCACGCCGTCAACCCGCGCCTCGTCTATGCCTCCATCAGCGGCTACGGCAACACGGGCCCGTGGACGCACCGCCGCGCGTACGCCAGCGTCATCAATGCGGAGACAGGCATGACGGGCATCCAGTCACGCGCGCACGGCGGGCACCTCGGCAACGACCCTCACAGCCACGGCGACGTCTACACGGGCATGGAGACAGCGGCGGCCGTTCTCGCGGCGCTCTTCCAGCGCGTCACCACCGGAGAGGGGCAGCGCATCGACGTCTCGATGGCGCAGACGATGCTGTACGTGAACGAGCACACACAGAGCGAGTTGTTCGAGGGCGAGGTCAGCGACAACGTGATCCGCTCGTTCCAGCCCGGCGACTACCCCATCCTCACCGTGGGCGACGGCCGCGACGTGCTCATCAGCGGGCACCCCGCAGAAGCCGGCACCTTCAACATGTTCGTCGACGCACTCCGCCGCCCGGACCTCACGGACGACCCGCGCTTCGTGGACGTCGCGTCGCGCAAGAGGAACATCGGGGAGCTGCTGGGCATCATCCGTGACTGGGCGGCGTCGTTCCCCGATGCCGCCGCGATGGAGAAGGAGTGCGACCGCGCCGGTCTCGCGTTCGGGGTCCTGCGCACGATGCCCGAGCTCGTCGACACGGACTGGGGCCGCGACCGTGGCGTCACGACGGACGTCGACGACCGCAACGGCGGCACCTTCCGCATCCCGAACTCACCGTGGGTGTTCTCCGGCTCCGACACGTCGATCCGCGGGACCTCCAGGTACCGCGGCGAGGACAACGCCGCGGTTCTCTCCTCCCTGCTCGGCATGGGCACGGACGAGATCGCCGCACTGGCGGAGTCCGGCGTGCTGTCGTCGCGCCTCCCCCGCGGCTGATGGTTCAGCGGCCGCTGTGGCCGAACCCGCCGCCGCGGTCGTTGTCGTCCAGTGCGTCCACCTCGACCCAGCTGACCTCCTCGACCTTCTGGATCACCAGCTGGGCGATGCGGTCGCCGCGGTGCACGTGGTACGGCCGTGACTGGTCCGTGTTCAGCAGCACCACCTTCAGCTCCCCCCTGTAGAGGCTGTCGATGAGACCCGGTGCGTTCACCACGGATATTCCGTGCTTCAGGGCAAGACCGCTGCGCGGCAGCACGAACCCGGCGTGACCCATCGGGATCGCGACGGCGATGCCCGTGGGCATCAGCACGCGCCCGCCCGATGGGGCGATGACTGCGTCCTCGCGGGCGAAAAGGTCCACTCCCGCGTCCCCCGGATGGGCGGCGGCAGGCAGGGGCAGGCCCGGGTCGAGCCGCTTCACCTTGATGTCGATCACGCCCCAAAACTACGGCCCCGGCGCGGCTCGGCTGGAATCGCGTGCCCGCAATAGATTGGGTCGGTGCTGTTCTGGATGGATCTCGAGATGACAGGTCTCGACCCTTCCGTCCACGTGATCGTGGAGATCGCCACTCTCGTCACCGACGACGACCTGAACGTCATCGCCGAGGGCCCCGACCTGGTCATCCACCAGCCCGACGACGTGCTCGCCCGCATGGACGAGGTGGTCACCAACATGCACACCACCTCCGGCCTGCTGGAGGCGATCAGGTCCTCCACCGTCACGCACGATGACGCGATGCGGCAGACGCTCGAGTTCATGAAGCTGCACAGCCCGGAGCCCCGCAAGATCCCCCTCGCGGGCAACTCCATCGGCACGGACCGCCGGTTCCTCGCCCGCCACATGCCCGAGATCGAGGACTGGCTGCACTACCGCATCGTCGATGTGTCGTCCGTGAAGGAACTGGTGAAGCGCTGGTACCCCGGCCTGGAGCACGCGCGCGGCGCCAAGGGCGGCACTCACCGTGCGCTCGACGACGTGCGCGAGAGCATCGAGGAACTGCGCTTCTACCGCGAGAAGGCGTTCCGCCCCGGCGCCGACAAGGGCGCACAATGAGCGGTACCACGAAGCCCACCAAGTCCGAGCAGCTGCAGGCCACCGACGAGATCACGGAGGTCGCGCCCGGCATCCTGCGCACCCAGCTGCCGGCGAACATCACGGGCCTCGGCCACGTGAACATGTACGTGATGGAGGACGACAGGGGCGTCACCGTGGTGGACCCCGGCATGCCGACGAAGGCCTCGTGGGTCGCCCTGCAGGAACGGCTCTCCCAGATCGGCGTGCCGCTGCGCCGCGTGCACACGGTCATCGTCACGCACAGCCACCCCGACCACTACGGCGGCGCCGAGCGCATACGGGCCGAGTCCGGTGCCGACATCGTCACCCACCGGCTCTTCCGCACCTTCTTCGACCCGACGGAACCGCCGGACCTCTCCGTGGAGGAGGCGGCCACGTTCATGCGCAGCCCGTTCGACCCGCCACCGTGGGGCGGCGAGCCGATGCGGATGGAGTTCGGGCGCAAGATGCGCTTCCGCGTCGCCAGCCGGTTCCCCCGCCTGCTCAAGGTGCCCACCCCCACCGTGCGCATCGGCGACGTCGAGCGCGTCACCCTCGCGGGGCGCCAGTGGGTTCCGGTGCACACGCCCGGCCACACTGCCGACCACCTGTGCCTCTTCGACCCCGAGTCGGGGACCCTTCTCAGCGGCGACCACGTGCTGCCCACGATCACCCCGCACATCAGCGGGCTCACCGCGCACGGTGACCCGCTCACCCTGTTCTTCGGGTCGCTCGACAAGATCGCGGCGTTCTCCGCCGACGTGCGCATCTCCCTGCCGGCGCACGGCACCCCGTTCACCAACACGGGTGAGCGCGTGGAGCAGATCAAGCAGCACCACCGCGACCGACTCGAGAAGATCCGCAGCGTGAGCATTGATTTCGACAGGCCGGCCACGGTGAACGAGTTCGCCCAGCACCTCTTCTCGCCGCGTGCGCAGGGGTCAATGGCCGACAGCGAGGCCTACGCCCACCTCGAGCACCTGCGGATCCTGGGCGACTTCGAGCAGCGGGACAACGACGGCGTCTACGAGTACGTCATCAGGCACTAGGCCCGGCCCACGCGGCCGCGTGCACTGTTCCGCCCACTGTCATCTGCACGGAGACCCCGTCGCCCGTCACCGATGCCCTCATGAGGGACTGGCCCGGCTCCACCTGCACCACGTGCTCCACGACCGCACGCAGTCCCGACCGCACCGAGACGTCGCCCGCCATGTGCTCCTCGAGGACCTCCCAGTAGGCGGCGTTGTTCATGTGGCCGACGGCGTCGAAGTCGCTGAACCGCAGCGGCCACGGTGACACGGTCGCAGCCGCAGCGTCGAAGTCCTTCTCGCGCAGCAGCAGCCGCGCGCCGACGGTCCTTCCCGCGGAGGACTCCGCGAGTATCCCCGCGACGTCTGCGGGGACCCGGCTCGGCTGGAGGTTGTCACGGTCCACGTGCACCCACAGTGCCGCGGCGTCCACGAGCACGTCACCCCCGAGCGACGAGATCCGCGTGCGGCGCTCCGCCCAGTGCGAACCCGTCCCGCCGCACCATGTGGTGAGGTCGATCTCCTGCAGGTACTCGGGGAAGGCGAGCACGTCGATGACGGTGCGGCGCACCACCCACCAGTGCGGGTCGCTCCACTCCGCGTCGCGGGTGTCGTCGTTGGAGACGTCCTGCAGGTAGCGGGCCACGGCATCCAGCCGCAGGCGTCCCTTCGGGGTGGCGTCCCCCAGCCTCACCCGGCGCCGGGCGGTGAAGGTCCGGCCCGCCCCGGTGGGGCCGGCCATCTCGAAACTCCGGGCGGCCGAGGCGAAGGACATCCACGAAACCCTACTCCCACAAGGGAAAGAGCCCCCTCAGCAGGTCGACCGGGCACCGCCGGATAATTCCCCTTGACCGCCCCCGTTCCCGTGTGGTTGCCTTGCGGGGTCATGAACAGGGCACACGCGACCGCATCCGCAACCGCCACGGCAGCAGCCGTGGTCGTTGCCATGCCGTCGACCATGGCAGCCACGCCGTCCTATGGCATGTGGTTTACCAAGGCCGTGAAGCACGCGAATAAGCGTCTCACCCGGCCGCCCTGTGAGGTTTCGCACTAGCAAACAGCGAAACAAACGCTCCAGAGGCCGCCGGGTTACCAGCCCAGGCGGCCTTTTTGTTTGCCCCGGAACACCAGATCTCTCCCCCAAAGGAAAGGAAACAGACAACATGTACACAGCAGTCAACAAGGACATGGGAGGCGCCAGCCTCCTCGAGCAGCCGGTCACCCTCTCGGCAAAGCGCTGCTCCGACGGCAACGGCACCCTCAGCTACCTGTTCTTCTCCGAGGAGTGGGTCGACGTGCAGCGCGCCAAGGCGATCTGCGCCAAGTGCTCGAGCCGCCAGGAGTGCCTCACCGGGGCCCTCGAGCGCGAGGAGCCGTGGGGCGTCTGGGGCGGCGAGCAGCTGGAGATGGGCCGTGTCATCGCAGGGCGCAAGCCCCGCGGGCGCCCGCCCGTGAAGGCCCGACAAGTCACACAGATCGACGAGGTACCGATCCCGGCGCACCTCGTAGCCTGAGTGCATGGACCGGATCCGCTCGCGCAGAGCCGCTGGAGCGGTCCTCATTGCACTGATTGTTGGCGTCGTCGGGGGATGGGCCCTCAGCCGGTCCTCCGACGACGTCGACGCCAAACTCACTGATCCCGGCCTCACCCAGGAGCCCGGGATCGGCACGAATGCCGACACGACAGGCGAGCAGTTCGGTTTCGTCCGGATGGTCTCGGTGGCGAGCGGCGAGCAGGCCCTGCCGGAAACCGGGGGTCTCCCGGCCGTCGTGAATTTCTGGTTCTCCACCTGCCAGCCGTGCCGGCGGGAGATGCCGGTCCTGGCGGCAGCCGCCGAGGAGTTCGCCGGGCGCGCCACGTTCATCGGGGTCAGCCCGAACGACACGGTCGAGACGGCACAGGCGTTCCTCGACAAGCACGGGGCGGCCTACCCCAACTTCCTCGACCAGTCGGGTGAGCAGGCGGCAGCCGCCAAGGTCGGCACGATGCCCACCACGTACTTCCTCGATGCCGACGGGAACGTGGCCGCGATGCACGCCGGCGAGATCACGGAGGCCGAGCTGCGGGCGAACCTCGCCCGGGCCGGGGTGGGGGCCTGACGGTGCTGGAGGGGGACTTCGCGTACAGCTTCGTGCTCGGCGTCCTCGCGGCCGTCAACCCGTGCGGGTTCGTCCTGCTGCCCACGTACCTCGTCTACTACCTCGGGGAGGAGACCGCCGTCGACAGCACCCGCACGGTTGCGGTGGCCAGGGCCCTGCGCGTCGGTGCGGCGGTCTCGGCCGGGTTCGTCTCGCTCTTCGTCGTGGTGGGCCTCATCTCCCGGATCTTCACCGATGCCATCGAGCGGAACGCCAAGTACGCCTCGCTCGTGATCGGCCTCGGCCTCCTCGCCATGGGCATCGCGATGGTCGCCGGCTGGAAGCCGCGCATCATCACCCCGAACCTCGCGACCGAGCGCACGAGGACGGTGCGCAGCATGTTCATGTTCGGGCTGGCGTACGCAATCGCGTCCATCGGCTGCACGATCGGTTTCCTCACCACCGTCATCCTGGGCTCCGTCGGCCGTTTCGGCTTTGCCAGCGGTGTGCTGAGCGTGGTCCTGTACGGGCTGGGCATGGGACTGCTCGTCACATCTCTCACGGTCGCCATTGCGCTCGCGAGGACGGGCTTCGTGAGCTTCCTGCGCCGCGGCCTCCGGTGGTTCGACACCGCCTCCGGCATCCTCGTCACCCTCACGGGCGCGTACCTCACGTGGTACTGGTGGGGTGCCATCACCGAGCGCGGCGGTGACGCGGTCATCAGCAGGGTGGACGGCTGGCAGTCGTCGATTGCGTCGTTCCTGCAGGGCCAGGGGGCATGGAGGCTGGGCATCATCCTTGTCGCCGTGGTCGGCGGCGCGGCCATCCTCGTCTCGCGTCGCAACGGCGGGGAGGCCTGACCGTGCAGTTCTCGGAGCTCCTCTCCATGGACGGCGTGCGCGAGGAGTGCGTGCTGCGCGGGACCTTCGGGTTCATGGCGTTCCACGGCGGCGAGCTGGAGCAGGTCACGGACGTGATCGCGCGTGCGGCCGCGGAACGAGCGGGCGCCTCGTACTACGGCGTGCTGCAGCCGGACAACCTCGAGTGGCACATCCCCTCGCACCGGGTCACCTCCGACCAGTCCCCCGCGCTCGCCGGGTTCCTCTCGCACGTGGAGATCGTGGTCACGGTGCACGGGTACGGGCGGGCCGGGTTCTTCACGTCACTGCTGCTCGGCGGCGGCAACCGGCGTCTCGCGGCGCACCTCGGTGCCGCCATCCGTCGCCACCTGCCGGCCTACACCGTGATCGACGACATCGACGAGATCCCGAAGGACCTGCGCGGGCTGCACCAGGACAACCCGGTGAACATTCCCCTCCACGCCGGCGTGCAGCTGGAGCTCCCCCCGCGGGTGCGCGGATCCAGCCCGATGTTCTGGGACTGGGAAGGGCCGGAGCCCTCGCCCCACACGCAGCGCCTGATCGACGCCCTCGTGGAGTGCGCCGTCACCTGGCCCGGCTGACGGCCCGCTCGCTAGAGCCTCGAGACCAGCAACAGGGTCTGCACCTGCAGTGCGTACATGCCGAGGAAC
>CAZZFB010000019.1:15650-24124 GCA_964653385.1 uncultured Bifidobacterium sp.
GAGCCTCGAGACCAGCAACAGGGTCTGCACCTGCAGTGCGTACATGCCGAGGAACACAGCCACGTTCACACCGATGAACCACTTCAACGTGCGGTCGATGCGGTCGACATCACGTCGCAGCGCATCCAGTTCCATCTTCAGCAGCTGGACATCCATCCGGACCGACTGGACATCCTGGACACGCGCGACCTGGCCCCAGTCGGTGGGTGGCAGGTAGTCCATCACCAGGTCGCCCAGCTCTTCACCGAGTTTCTCGCGCAGACCCGTCTGCACCCTGAAACGGGTTCCATCCGCAACCATGACCATGTTCCCCCGACTCTCGAGTATCCGACATGCTCAATATGTGCACCAGAGGGTCCGCGACGGCAAACAACAGCACAGGAATACGGGATTTCGGATGCCACCGGGTCAGGGGGCGAGGCGGTCGATCCGCCAACCGCCCTCTGTGCGGGTGTAGCGGAACCTGTCGTGCAGGCGGCTCGGCCGGCCCTGCCAGAACTCGATCTCGTCGATGGCGAGCACGTACCCGCCCCAGTGCGGGGGGCGCGGCACGTCCGCACCCGCGAACCTGCGCTCGGTCGCCTCGATCAGTGCGTCCAGTTCTGCCCTGTCGGCAATGGGACTGGACTGCGGCGATGCCCACGCACCGATCCTGCTCGCGCGGGGCCGCGACGCGAAGTAGGCATCGCTCACGTCGTCGGGAGCCAGGCTGACCTTCCCGCGGATGCGCACCTGGCGGTGGATCTGCAGCCAGCCGAACACAGCGGCCGCGCGTGCGTCGGCGGTGATCTCCGCACCCTTCGCGCTGCGGCGGTTGGTGTGGAACGTGATGCCGGACTCGTCGATCGCGCGGGCCAGCACGATGCGCGAGTCGGGACCGCCGTCCGACCCGACGGTCGACACCGTCATCGCGTTCGGTTCCGTGCAGCCTGCCTCCTCGGCCTGGGCGTACCACTGCTGCAGCTGCACCACGGGGTCGTCGTGCAGGTCGGGCCTGTCGAGGCCTGCCGTCTCGTACTGGATGCGGAAGTCCCCGATGCCCACGGGGGTCACCTCGGGCGGATCTCGGTGGCCCCGCGCATGTACGGATGGAGCACGTCGGGGATGCGAACGCTGCCGTCCGCCTGGCGGAAGTTCTCGCAGATCGCGGCCCACACGCGCGGCACGGCGAGTGCGCTGCCGTTCAGGGTGTTCGCCACCTCGGTGCCCTTCTGACCGGTGCGCTTGAGGCGGATGTCGCCCCTGCGTGCCTGGTAGTCGCTGAACCAGCTGACGCTGCTGACCTCCAGCCAGCTGTCGCAGCCCGGTGCGTACACCTCCAGGTCGAAGCTGCGGTGGTGGCTCTGGCCCATGTCGCCGGTGCAGATCTCGATGATGCGGTACGGGAGGCCGAGACCCGCGATCAGACGCTCGGCCCGGTCGCGCAGCTCGATCAGGAGCGCGGGCGACTGCTCGGGGGTGGCGAGCGCGAGGATCTCGACCTTGTCGAACTCGTGGGCACGCAGCATGCCGCGCGTGTCACGGCCGGCCGAACCGGCCTCGCGGCGGTAGCAGCTGCTGTACGCCATGAAGCGCAGCGGCAGTTCTGCCTCGTCGATGACCTCGCCCGCGTACAGCGAAGTCAGCGGCACCTCGGCGGTGGGGATGGCCCACAGGTCGTCGCGCTCGATGGCGTACGCATCGTCGGCGAATTTCGGCAGCTGCCCGGTTGCGGTGAGTGTGGCCGTGGTGACGAGCGACGGCGGCCTGATCTCCTCGAAGGCATCAGCGTTCATGTCGAGGGCGTACTGGCACAGCGCCCGCGACAGCGTGGCGCCGAGGCCACGCTGCATGGTGAACATCGCACCGGAGATCTTCGTGGCGCGCTCGTTGTCGAGGATGCCCAGGGCCACTGCCGTCTCCCAGTGCGGGACCTTCTGGTGCTCGGCGAACGATCCCGGCAGGTTGACGGGGCCCTTCACGAGCGGGTTGTCGGCGTCACTCGCGCCGTCGGGGGCATCCGCGTGGGGGATGTTCGGGATGCGCAGCAGGCACTCGCGCAGGGCCGACTGCACGGTGTCGGCTTCCGCCGAGAGCGCGGTCTCCTGCTCCCCGAGTGCACGGCTCTCCGCCTGCAGGGCCTCGGCCTCCTGTGACTTGCCGTCACGGCGCAGGCCGCCGACCTGCTTGGAGAGCTCGTTCACCCGTGCCCGGATGCCGTCGCGCTCGGCGGTGATTTCCCGTGCACGGACGTCATGGCGCAGTGCCTCGTCCAGCAGTTCGAGCACGTCCTTCTTGCCGCGGCGCGCGAGGGCGGTGCGCACGGCACCGGCATCGGATCGCAGCAGTCGGACATCAATCACAGGACTTTCAGGTTATCCGCGGCCCCGTTGGTGACCCGCCTCGTTTGGCACTGCTGTCCCGCGTTCGTAGTGTGGAACCTGTGAACGGAGTGGTCGTGGAGAACCTCGTGGTGCGCTACGGGGACGTCACGGCCGTCGACCACGCCTCGTTCGCCGCACCCGTCGGGAAAGTGACCGTGATCCTCGGCCCGAACGGCGCCGGCAAGACGAGCACCATCGAGGTGTGCGAGGGGTTCCGCAGAGCCGCCTCCGGCCATGTCTCGGTGCTCGGGCTCGACCCCGTGGCGGGGCACCGCGAACTGACGGAGCGGATGGGCGTGATGCTGCAGGGCGGCGGGGTCTACCCGTCGGCGAGGGTCCGTGACGTGGTCGCGCACTTCTGCGCACTCCACGACCGAGGGATGGACGCCGGCGTGCTCATCGAACGGGTGGGACTCTCCCGCCGTGCCGGTGCGGTGTGGAGACGCCTGTCCGGCGGGGAGCAGCAACGGGTGTCGCTCGCGCTCGCGCTCGCGGCACGGCCTGACGTTGCGTTCCTCGACGAACCCACCAGCGGCGTGGACGCCGAGGGTCGCGATGCCATCCGCGGGATAATCCGACAGCTCACCGCAGACGGGTGCACCGTCGTCCTCGCCAGCCACGAACTGGCCGAGGCGGAGAAGGTCGCCGACAACGTGGTCCTGTTCCGTGCAGGGAAGGTCGCGGCGGCGGGGGCTTTGCGGGACCTTCTGCAGCACCGCGGGACCGTCGGGTTCGCGTCGTCTCCCGGGCTGGACACGGTCGCGCTCTCCGCACACCTCGGCCACGGGGTGAACCCGCGCGGGGACGGACGGTACGAGGTCGATGCCCCGGGCACGCCGCACCTCGTCTCGCTCCTCACGGGCTGGCTGGCCGCGAACGGGCTGCCGCTCGGCTCCCTGGACACCGGCGACGAGACACTCGAGGACGCGTACCGCCGCATCACGGGGGGCGACGCATGAGGCGCACGCTCGTCCAGCTGCGCGCCGAGACCATGCTGGTCCTGCGCAACGGTGAGCAACTGCTGCTCACCCTCGTCATCCCCGTGCTCCTGCTCACCTTCTTCTCGGTGGTCGACGTGCTCCCCTCCGGCACGCAGGACCCGGAGGACTTCCTGCTGCCGGGCATCGTCGCACTCGCGGTCATGTCCACCGCGATGGTGAGTCTCGGCATCGCGACGGGTTTCGAGCGCAGCTACATGGTGCTGAAGCGCCTCGGCGCCACGCCGCTGCGGCGCGGCGAGCTGGTCACCGCCAAGATGCTGTCCGTGTTCGCCATCGAGCTGCTGCAGCTGGCGATCCTGCTCCCCCTCGGCTCTGTCCTCGGGTGGGGCCCTGAGGGCGGCGGCGCATGGCTGCTGGTCCCGGCGGTGCTGCTCGGCACGGCCGCATTCACGGGCGTCGGCTTGTCGCTCGCAGGAACGCTGCGCGGCGAGATCAACCTGGCCGCGCAGAACGGCCTGTACCTGGTGCTCCTGCTGCTCGGAGGGATGGTCATCCCGATGTCGTCGCTGCCGGCACCCCTGCGCTCGGTCGCAGAGCTCCTTCCCTCTTCGGCACTCGCGGATGTCATCCGCGATGCGCTCACGGGTGCGGGGAACCAGCCCGGTGCCTCCTGGGTTGTGCTCGGGGTGTGGGCCGTGGCGTCCCCGCTCGTCGCGTCACGCGTCTTCCGCTGGAGCTAACCGCGGCGGGTCATCACTGTCACCGTGTGGCCGTTCACTGCCGACTCCCGGACACGCGTCCAGCCCATGGACTCGTACCAGGCCATCTCGCCCTCGGTGTAGAGCCAGATGTTGCCGGCCGCGCGGACCGCGACCTCTTCCACCAGTGCGCGCCCCACTCCTCTCCCGCGGTGACCAGGCACCACGAACACGGCAGCCAGCCACGGGCCGGGCTCGGTGGCGCCGGGCAGTTCGTCGTCGGCGATGAGTGACGCGGTACCGATGACCTCGTCACCTTCGACCGCCACGAGGGCGAGCGGCACAAGATCCCCGGTGGCATCGGCGTCCGCGTACATGTCGAGGTACCACTGCACCGTGTCATCGGGGTACAGATGCACCCACTCATCCACGCACCACTGGGCCACAGTCCGGCGGATCCCGGTGTCAGCGGGTATGCCGACGATCTCCATCGCGTCAGGCGGGGGTGTGAGGGTTCTCCGGCGCCGGCCTGGAGCGGCGGAACGCCTCCTCCACCTCGCCGTACGTGAGCGGCTCGTCGGTGCCGGTGACCTCGGCATCGGGCATGCGGGAGTCGCGACGGTACGTCTGCTGGGCGTAGAAGCCGCGCATCATGCGGCGGGAGAAGATGAAGATGATGACGATCCACATGAAGACGGAGCCGCCGAGTTTCATGATGCCGCCGGCCGCCTGCTGGTCGGAGAGCACGCTGATGCCGCCCACGCGCACCGGTGTGTCGTAGTGCCTGTACACCGGTCCCTCGGCAAACGTCAGCCAGCCCGCGGGGATCGTGGGCACGAGCGACATGGAGAACAGG
This sequence comes from uncultured Bifidobacterium sp., assembly GCA_964653385.1. Classification (GTDB taxonomy): domain Bacteria; phylum Actinomycetota; class Acidimicrobiia; order Acidimicrobiales; family Ilumatobacteraceae; genus UBA2093. The sequence goes on from CAZZFB010000019.1 coordinate 20,509, forward strand.
TAGATCATCTTCGCCCCGTCGCTGACCCGCCACTCCCTGGCCGGCCCGCAGATGGGGATCCACATGACGAACGCGCTCACCACGAGGAGGACGTGGAGCAGGTAGTGCACCGGGCCGTTCGAGGCGCTGAGGTTCACCAGCTGGGGGATGTGCGTGGTGAGGACCACCAGGTTGTAGACGAGCGCCGCGGCAGCGGGACGGGTGAGGAAACGGGCGGCGCGGCGGACCCGGCCGTCACCGATGATGATGCGGAACAGCCACTCCGGGGTCGCGAGGAGCGCAAGGGGCGGGACGAACATGGACAGGCTCATGTGCTGGATCATGTGCACCGAGTAGAGGTACTCCTCGGCGATGTCGTGCATCGGCCAGTCGGTGGAGAGCCACATCAACGCGATCATCAGCGAGAACGTGAGGACCTGCCGGCGCGTGACCACCTGGCCCGCGGGGGCCACCTGCGGGCCGATCACGCGCACCGCATAGACGAACCCGATGATGAGCGCGGCCATCAGGACCCAGATCTCCAGGTGCAACTGGAAGCGCCAGGGGTCCGGGTTGGTGGAGATGTCGTATCCGACGGCGAACATCCGCGGTCGACCTTTCGGGGGTCAGGCGATGAAGAACTTGAACGTGGCGAGGGCGACGATGTAGCAGAACAGCGCCAGGCCCAGCCCCGTGTAGAAGAGCAGGCTGAAGAGCCTGTTATCGAACTTGAGGTGCATGAAGTACGACACGACCATGACGAACTTGATGACCATCATGATCATCAGGGACGGCATGAAGAGCGGGCCGAAGTCCACGTAGTAGGTCGACACCTCGAGGGCGGTGATCGCCGCGAGGATCAGGGCGATCTTGATGTAGCCGGCATCCGACATGCCGTGCTCGTGGGAATCGTGCTTCTCTTCGGTTGCGGCGCTCATGGTGTCCTCTCGGTCAGGCGGGGATCAGGTAGACGAGTGTGAAGATGACGATCCACACGATGTCGACGAAGTGCCAGTACAGACCGACCATCTCGACGACCTCGGCCTTGTTGCCGGTGATGCGGTTCTTCTTGATGATCCCCATGGTGGAGAGCAGCAGGATCACGCCCACCGACACGTGGACACCGTGGAAACCGGTGAGCGTGTAGAAGCTGGACCCGAACAGGCTGGTCGTGAAGCCCAGGCCCTCGCGGTAGAAGGCCGTGAACTCGTACACCTGGCCGCCGATGAAGGTGGAGCCGAGGAGAGCAGTGACCGTGAGCCACAGGTTCGTCTTCGAGTCGTCGTTGCGCTGCGCGGCGGTGACCGCGAGGACCATGGTCAATGACGACATCAGCAGCACGAAGCTGCTCACCGACGTGAACGGGATGTCGTAGATGGCTGACGGGTGCGGACCGTCCGAGACACGGCCCCGGTACAGCATGTAGGTGGAGATGAGACCGCCAAAGAGGAGGCACTCCGACCCGAGGAACAGCCACATCGCCAGCTTGTTGTTGGACAGGCCGGTGGAGCTGTGGTGACCGTGGCCGGAGCCGTGGTCTGCGTGGACTGCGACGTCAGCCAAGGGGGGCGATCTCCTTCGTGGAGCCGTCGGTCGACGGCGGGTCGATCTCTGATGCGTCCGGCACGGACGGCTCCAGCACCCAGCCGAAGCTCCCGAGCAGCACGACAGCCGCACCCACGACCATGATGGGCACGCCGTAGATGGTGCCGAGGCCCAGGACACCGATGCCCGTGGCCAGCACGAGCGGCCAGTAGGACGGGCCGGGCAGGTGGATGTCGGCATCCGCGGCCGCCTCCTCCGCACGGACCAGGTCCTCGCCGTCGGCGACGCGGCGCATCGTGTGGGTGGCGGTGTCCTCCTCGTACTTGCGGTGGAAGAACTCGTCCAGGTGGTGCACCACGGGGATGCGGTCGAAGTTGTGCGGCTTCGGCGGGTTGGTGGTCAGCCACTCGAGGGTGCGGGCGTCCCACGGGTCCGCACCGGCCTTCGGGCCCTTCCTGGCCGTGTAGACGATGTTGATGAGGAACGCGAGCACGCCGGCCGTGAGGATGAACGACCCGATCGAGGCGACCATGTTCCAGAACGCCAGGTTGAAGAAGCCCTCGCCGGCACGCGCCTCGGTCCAGACGTACATGCGGCGCGGCTGGCCCTGCAGGCCGAGGATGTGCATCGGCCCGAACGTGAGGTTCATGCCGAAGAACATCAGCCAGAAGTTCCATGACCCGAGCTTCTCGTTGAGCAGGCGGCCGAAGACCTTCGGCCACCAGTAGTAGAAGCCGGCGAAGAGACCGAACACCATGCCTCCGAAGAGGACGTAGTGGAAGTGGGCCACGATGTAGTAGGTGTCCGTCTGCTGGGTGTCGGACGGCGCGACCGAGTGGGTCACGCCGGAGAGACCGCCCACGGTGAACAGCAGCACCAGGCCGATCGCGAACTTCATCGCGGTCGTGTACCAGATCTTGCCGCCCCACATCGTGAGCAGCCAGTTGAAGATCTTGACGCCCGTCGGGATGGCGATAGCCATCGTGGCGATGGAGAAGACCGCGACGGACACCGGCCCGAGTCCGGTGGCGAACATGTGGTGGGCCCACACGCCGAAGCCGACCAGGCCGATCGAGGCCCCGGAGAACACCACGAACGGGTAGCCGAACAGCGGCTTGCGCGCGAACGTGGGCAGCACCTCGGAGATGATGCCGAAGCCGGGGAGGATCAGCACGTACACCTCGGGGTGGCCGAAGATCCAGAACAGGTGCTGCCACAGCAGCGGGTCACCGCCCGCCGCCGCGTCGAAGAACGTGGCCCCGTACTCGCGCTGGAACATCAGCAGCACGAGCGCCACCGTGATGACCGGGAGGGAGAACACGAGGAGGAACTGGACCACGAGGATCATCCAGGTGAACACCGGCATCTTCATGAAGGTCATGCCGGGCGCGCGCATGTTGAGCACCGTGACGATCAGGTTGATGGAGCCGATGAGGGATGCGATGCCGGCGATCTGGAGACCGATCGTCCAGAAGTCCACGCCGTTCGACGGCGAGAACACCGGGCCGGAGTTCGGCGCGTACATGAACCAGCCGCCGTCGGCCGCTCCGCCGAGGAACCAGGCGAGGTTGAGCACGATGCCGCCGATGACGAGGAGCCACAGGGACAGGGCGTTCAGGCGCGGGAACGCGACGTCACGGGCGCCGATCTGCAGCGGCAGGAAGTAGTTGGCGAACGCGGCCGCCATGGGCATCGCGAAGAGGAAGATCATCGTGGTCGCGTGCATCGTGAACATCTGGTTGTAGACGTCCGCGTTGAGGATCTTGCCGTCCGGGAGCGCCAGCTGGAGACGGATGAGGAGTGCCTCCACGCCGCCGACGATGAAGAAGAACATCGCGACAGCCCCGTACATGATGCCGATCTTCTTGTGGTCGACGGTGAACAGCCAGGACTTCCAGCCGGTCTCCATCATCGGTCGCTTGAGGGCACCGAGGCTGGAGCTCGGCGTGGCCACGGCGGGGACCGCCGGTGCCGATGAGGGTCGTTCAATGATCGCCATGGTGTTCTCCGGTCACTTCAGGGTCAGCAGGTAGGCAACGAGCTTGTCGATGTCGGACTCGGAGAGGCCGAGCGCCGGCATGCCGCGGTACTT
>CAZZFB010000020.1:0-6595 GCA_964653385.1 uncultured Bifidobacterium sp.
CCGAACCCGAAGTTGTTCGAGATGGCGGGACCCGGCTCCCAGGCGCGCGGCGCGCCGGTGACGAGATCGATGCTCATCGAGGGGTCCGGAGTCGTTGTGCCGCCCGTGGGCGGGATCAGCCGGTGCTGCATGGACAGCACGACCTGGGCCGCCTCGAGCGCGCCTGCGGCACCGAGGGCGTGCCCGGTGACTCCCTTGCCGCTGGTGACGGCCACAGCCCCTGCCCCGAAGACCTCCGTCACGGCCGCTGCCTCGGCTGCGTCGTTCAGCGGTGTCGACGTCCCGTGGGCGTTGACCAGCTTGATGTCGGCAGGGGACAGCCCCGCGTCGTCGAGGGCCAGACGCATGCATGCGATGGCGCCGGTGCCGCCCGGTGCGGGAGCGGTGATGTGGTGGGCGTCGGCGTTGGAGGCCGATCCCAGGATCTCGCCGAGGATCGTGGCCCCGCGTGCGACCGCCAGGTCCCAGCGCTCGAGCACGAAGACTGCGGCGCCCTCGCCCATGACGAACCCGTCGCGCGCCTCGTCGAAGGGCATGCTGCGCCCGGTGGAGGAGAGTGCGGTCATGTTGCCGAACCCGGCGAGCGAGGTGGCAGTGGCCGCGCACTCCGAACCGCCGGTGGCGACGGCGTCGCACCGGCCCCACGCGATGAGGCGGGCGGCGTAGCCGATGGCGTGCGTGCCCGCGGCACAGGCGGTGCAGATGGTCTCATTGGGTCCCTGCAGGCCGTACTTCATGGAGATGGCGGCACCGGACGCGTTGGCCATCATCATCGGCACGAGGAACGGCGACACCCGCCGCTCGCCCTTCTCGACCCGCACGATGACCTGCTCCTCGAGGGTGTGCAGACCCCCGATGCCGGTGGCGAAGATCGTCCCGAACCTGGCCGGGTCGACGCCGATCTCGCCGGCCTGGGCGAAGGCCTCCTGTGCGGCGGCGATCGCGTACTGCTCGACCCTGTCGGCACGGCGCGCGTCCTTGGGGGAGGCGTAGTAGGGCGCCGAGTCCCAGTCGTCGATCGTGACGGAGGTGGTGCCGGTGATGCCGGGACCGAGCAGGCCCTGCCAGTAGGCGTCCTTGCCGATGCCGCACGGCGCGACCACGCCGAGGCCCGTGATGGCTACGCGGTGTCCTGCGCCGTGCATGGGGGAGTGCGGCTCCTAGAGCTTGGAGATGATGAGGTCGAAGGCCTGGCCGAACGTGGTGATGCCCTCGAGCTCCTTCTCGTCGATCGGGTCGATGCCGAACTCGTCCTCCACGGCCATCATCAGCTCGACGAAGTCCAGCGAGTCGGAGTCGAGGTCCTCCTTGAAGCGGGCCTCGCGGGTCAGCTGGTCGGCCTCGACCTTGAGGGCGTCGACTGCGCACTTGATGAATCGGTCAAACAGTTCCTGGCTCATTGATCTCTCCTTGTCGGCGGTTTTCAGTCTCGCACAGCGCACGGGCGCCGGCAGGGTTTGGGGTCAGTGACCCATGCCCAGGCCGCCGTCCACGGGGATGACGGCCCCCGTGATGTACCCGGAATCCGGCCCGGCGAGGAACTCCACGACACCGGCGATCTCGTCGGCCGTCGCCATGCGGGACAGGGGCACCTGGGCTGTCAGTTCCTTCAGGCGTTCCTCGCCGAGTGCGGCGGTCATGTCGGTCTCCACGGGGCCGGGTGCCACCACGTTCACCGTGATGCTCCGTGACCCGAGCTCGCGCGCGAGTGACCTGGCGAAACCGACGAGCCCGGCCTTCGAGGCGGCGTAGTTGGCCTGCCCTGCCGAACCGAGCAGCCCCACGACGGACGACATGAGGATGATCCGGCCCTTGCGCGCGCGCAGCATGCCCTGCGTCGCGCGCTTGACCACCCGGAACGAGGCAGTGAGGTTCGCGTCGACCACCGCAGAGAAGTCCGCCTCGCTCATCCGCAGGAGGAGGGTGTCCTTTGTGATCCCCGCGTTCGACACGAGGATCTCGACCGGGCCGAACCTCTCCTCGACCGCCTTGAAGGCGGCGTCCACTTCCTCGGTGCTCGTGACGTCGCACTTGATGCCGAACAGACCCTCGGGCGGCGGGGAGGAGTTGTAGGTCACGGCGACCTGGTCACCCAGTGCCGCGAAGCGGCGAGCGCAGGCGAGCCCGATGCCGCGCGAGCCGCCGGTGACGAGCACCACGCGGCTCATCGCCCGCCCCACTCGATGATCGCGCTCGCAGCCGTCATGCCGGCACCGAAGCCCACCATGAGGACGAGGTCGCCCTTCTTCACGCGCCCTGCGTCGACGGCATCGAACAGCGCTAGCGGGATGGATGCCGACGAGGTGTTCCCTGTCTCGTGGATGACCATGGCGGCGCGCTCCATGGGCACCTCGAGGCGCTCGCACGCGGCACTCACGATGCGGATGTTGGCCTGGTGGGGGACGATGAGCGAGATGTCCTTGGCCTCCAGCCCGGCGTGCTTCATCGACTTCTGGGCGCTGTCCACCATGATGCGCACGGCGCGCCGGAAGACCTCCTTGCCGTCCATCTGGATGAACCCGCCGTGCTCGCAGTAGAGCGCCTCCTCGGCTGAACCGTCTGCGTCGAGGTCCCACCCGAGCAATTGCCCCGGCCCTGCCTCGAGCACCGCCGCACCGGAGCCGTCGGCGAAGAGCACTGCCGTGTTCCTGTCGGTCCAGTCCGTGATGCGGCTGAGGATGTCGGTGCCGATCAGCAGGACGCGCTCGGCCCCCATGGCGATGAGCCCGTGGGCATTCACGAGGGCGTAGACGAAACCGGAGCACGCGGCGTTGATGTCGAACGCACCGCAGCGCAGGCCGAGGGCGTGCTGCACCGTGGACGATGTCGCCGGCACCGCGCGGTCGGGCGTGGTGGTGGCGAGGACGAGTGCATCGATGGAGGCGGGGTCGATGCCGGCCATCGCGAGCGCCTTCGAGCCGCTCGCCGTGCTGAGCTCGGCATTCGTCCCGCCGACGTGGCGCCGTTCGATGCCAGTGCGCTCACGGATCCATGCGTCGTTCGTGTCCATCGTGGCCGCCAGGTCGTCATTGGTGACGGTCCGGTGGCCGAGGGCCGTGCCCCAGCCCGTGAAACGGGCACCCCTCACGTGTGCAGGTATCGCGGGCACGGTGGTCCTCCTTACTCCGCGCGCAGCCAGGCAATCGGCTGGCGGGAGGTGACACGCTCTCCCTCGACGGCGATGTAGTTCTCGATGCGGCCGGCGAAGGGAGAACGCACCTCGACGTCACCGACGTGCCCGAGGACGCGGCCGACGTCGATCACGGTCCCGGGCTTGACGTCACCGACGGGGGTGAAGACACCCGCGGCGGGGCTGACGATGAGCCTCTCCACCGCGAAGAGATGCTCGCCCTCGTGCTGGGCGGGGGCCACGGGGGCCGACGACCCGACCCACTCGATGAGCTTGTCCAGCTCGTCAGGTGTCGCCACGCTGATCGTGCGGGCGTTCTCTAGCGTTCGCTTGGCCATGCCGGTGAGGACGCCGCCCGGGCCGAGCTCCACGAAGCCGGTCACGCCGGCGTCGGCCAGGGAGAGGAGACAGTGCTTCCAGCGGACCGGGCTTGAGAGCTGGGCCGAGAGCAGCGACGACCACTCCTCGCCCTTGTCGTGGGCGAGTGCGTCGACGTTGGAGACGACCGGGACCTCCGTGTCGCGCGGCGACGCCGAGGCGATCGCTGCGCGGAGCCGGTCCCTGGCTGCCGTCATGAAGGGAGTGTGGAACGCGCCCGAGACCTGCAGCGCCATGACGCGCTTCGCCCCGAGCTCCTTGGCGTGCGTGCCGGCCTTCTCGACCCCGTCGGGGGAACCGGCGATCACGACCTGGCCCGGTGCGTTGAAGTTGGCGACCCACACGTCCATGTCGGCGAGCCGGCACGCCACCTCGACCTGGTCGTCGTCCAGCCCGAGCACGGCCGCCATGGTTCCGGGGTTCGCGTTGCCCGCCTCGTGCATCGCATCCGCCCTCTCGACCACCAGGCGGATGCCGTCCTCGAAGGAGAGGGCCCCGGTGGCCGTCAGTGCGGTGTACTCGCCGAGGCTGTGGCCCGCGCAGAAGCTGGGCTCGATGCCGAGGCGCTCCACCGCGTCGAGGACCATGAGGCTGGAGACGAACGTGGTGAGCTGGGCGTTGCGGGTGTCCTTCAGTTCCTCGGCATCGGCGTCGAGGAGCAGACGACCCACGTCGCGGCCGGCGACATCTGACGCGTCGGCAACCAGTTCCCAGCTGTCGTGGCCGACCCACGGGCGGCCCATCCCGGGACGCTGGGAGCCCTGGCCGGGGAAGGTGAACGCGAGCATGACGTGAAAACCCTAGTTCGGTGTCGTTCTTCGCCGGTGCGTTACCGCGGGGTAGAGGCAGCACGAGGCATCGAATTGCCCGCCAGTACGATTGCGCCCCCTGGCCCGAGTGGCGGAATGGCAGACGCGACGGACTCAAAATCCGTTGTCCGAAAGGGCGTGTGGGTTCGAGTCCCACCTCGGGCACCCAGGTGGTTCATACACTCACTCCGATGGGCCAACGACTGCTCCACAGGCGACTCGCGCAGGTGTCCGCACGGATGCGCGAGGTGCAGGAGGAACTGCGGGTCGTTGAGGACCAGTTAGAGCATCTCGTCGACGACGCCGACGAGAAGTCCCTGCGCGCCCTGGTGGCCGAGACGCCCCATGCCCAGTTCGAGCAGCACGAGGCCCGCAAGCACGCCGACGCAATGACCAGGCACCGCGACGACCTGCGCATCGCCCTCGCCGAGCTGGGCATGAAACTGGACGACCTGCTCGACCGACTGAAGGAGAACGCACCATGACCGTCAGAGTCGTCATTGCCGAGGACGAGGCGATCATCCGCCTCGACCTGAAGGAGACGCTGGAGGAGGAGGGCTACGTCGTCGTCGGGGAGACCGGCAGGGGCGACAAGGCGGTCGAGCTCGTCCGCGAGCACCGGCCGGACCTCGCCATCCTCGACATCAAGATGCCGGGCATGGACGGTCTCGAGGCCGCCCGCCACATCACGAAGGACCGCATCTGCGGCGTGCTCGTCCTCACCGCGTTCAGCCAGCGCGAGATCATCGAGGAGGCCCGGGACGCCGGTGCGCTCGCCTACCTGGTGAAGCCGTTCCAGAAGAGCGACCTCATCCCCGCGATCGAGGTCGCCCTCGGAAGGTTCCGCGAGCTGCAGGCGCTGAACGGCGAGGTCGAGGTACTCGGCGAGCAGCTCGAGGCGCGCAAGGCGATCGACAGGGCCAAGGGCGTGCTCATCGACTCCCACGGCATGTCGGAGTCCGATGCGTACGGCTTCATCCAGCGCGGGGCAATGAACCACCGCACGACCATGAGGGCGGTCGCCGAGATGGTCATCTCCGGCGCGCTGCGCCCCGAGTAGCGCCGGGGGCCGCCGTGTTGGTCATGGCGCTGGACGGGAACTCCCTCGCCTACAGGGCGTTCTTCGCGCTCCCCGAGGACATGTCCAACGCGAGCGGGCAGACGACGAATGCGGTGTACGGGTTCGCCACGATGCTCCTCAACCTGGTGAAGGAGCACAAGCCGGACGGCGTGGTGGTGGTGTTCGACCGGCCGGAGCCGACGTTCCGTCACGAGGCGATCCCCGAGTACAAGGCACAGCGCGAGAAGGCCCCCGAGACCCTGCGCGAGCAGCTGGGCGTCATCCGCGAGCTGCTCGACACCCTGGGCATCAGGTGGCTCGAACTTGCTGGGTTCGAGGGCGACGACATCATCGCCACCATGGCGGAGCGGGCAGAGGCCGAGGGACGCGACATCCTGATCGTCACCGGCGACAGGGACAGCTACCAGCTCGTCCGTGACCCGCACGTGCGCGTCCTGTACAACAAGCGCGGCGTCAGCGACTACGCGATCTACGACGAGGCGGGCATCCTCGAGCGCACGGGGGTGACGCCCGCGGGCTACGCGGACTACGCGGCCCTGCGGGGTGACCCGAGCGACAACCTCGACGGCGTTCCCGGCGTGGGGGAGAAGACGGCGGCGAAGCTCATCACCCAGTACGGCGACCTCGCGGGCGTGCTCGCCCATGCCGACGAGCAGACGCCGAAGCTCAGGGCGAACCTCCACGAGCACGGCGAACGGGTCACCCGGAACGCGCGGATGATGGTGCTGCGCCGTGACGTGCCGGTCGATGTCGACCTCGGCGCGCTCACCCCGCGGCCCGACATGGCCGCCGCACGCCGCCTGTTCGAGTTCCTCGAGTTCAAGACCATGGGCAAGCGGCTGCAGGACCTGGTGGCCGACCGGGGATGGCAGGTGCGCGACGAGGCTGGCGCGGAAGCGGACGTCAACCCCGTCGAGGCGGTGGCCGTCGCTGCGGCCACGGTCGAGACCCCGGATCCTGCGGCGCTCGCCGGGCTCATCTCTTCACAGAAGGAGCTGTTCGTCGCCGCACGCTGGCAGGGTGACCCGGGCCGGTCAGCTCTCTCGGGTATCGCCGTGGTGATCGACGCCGCGACAGGCCGTGTCGCATGGGCCGGAGCCGACGCGGCCGCGGACAGCGTCGTTCTCGGCGCGCTCTGCTCGCACCCCCACGTGGTGATGCACGACGCCAAGCCGTTGATGCGCTCGCTGCTGGCGA
>CAZZFB010000020.1:6695-24104 GCA_964653385.1 uncultured Bifidobacterium sp.
CACCCCCACGTGGTGATGCACGACGCCAAGCCGTTGATGCGCTCGCTGCTGGCGACGGGGGCGGACCTGCGGGGGCTGGTGCTGGACACCCAGATCGCGGCGTACCTGGCCGACCCCGCGCGTGCTTCTTATTCGCTCGCGTCCGTGTGCCGCGACTTCCTCGGGGCGGAACCGTCGTCGAGCACGGAGTCGTCCGGGCAGTTCGACTTCGGCGGCACGGAGGACTCCGCTTCGTCCGCTGCGTGCGCGGAGGAGGCACTGTTCACGGCGGCGCTCGCCCCGCTGCTCCGCAACCGGCTTGCCGACATCGGCAACGAGTCCCTGTACGCGGACGTGGAGAACCCGCTCGTGAGGGTCCTCGCGCGGATGGAGCACCTGGGCATTGCCGTGGACAGGGCGGCGCTGGGCGGGATCAAGGACAGGCTGACCGCGGAGTCCGCCGAGCTGACCGAGACGATCTATGCAGTCGCGGGCCGCCGGTTCAACGTGAACTCCACGAACCAACTGCGCGAGATCCTGTACGAGGAGCACGGGCTGACGCCCGGCAAGAAGACGAAGACGGGCTACAGCACGGACGCGGCCACGCTCGAGAAGCTGCACGACGAATGGCCCGAGTTCATCGGTCCGTTGCTCCGCTACCGCGAGGTGGAGAAGCTGCGTTCGACGTACGGCGAGGGCCTGCTGGCGGAGGTCGACCCCACGGACTCGCGCATCCATGCCACTTTCAACCAGGCCGTGGCCAGGACGGGACGTCTCAGCAGCGACCGCCCGAACCTGCACAACATCCCGGTGCGCACGGACGAGGGCAGGGTGTTCCGCACCGCGTTCGTGGCGCGGCCCGGGTGCGAGCTGATGGTCGCGGACTACAACCAGATCGAGCTGCGCTGCATCGCCCACCTCGCGTCCGACCCCGGACTGGTGGCCGCGTTCACCGCCGGGGAGGACATCCACCGTGCCACCGCGGCACGCGTGTTCGGTGTCGAGCCCTCCGCGGTCACCCACGACCAGCGGTCCAAGGCCAAGATGGTCTCCTACGGACTGGCGTACGGGATGGAGGCCTACGGGCTCTCGCAACGGCTCGCGATCCCAGTCAACGAGGCGGCCGGCATCCTGGATGCCTACTTCGCGGCGTTCCCGCGCGTGAAGCAGTACATGGACGATGCCGTGCAGGAGGCACGCCGGAAGCAGTACACGGAGACGCTGTTCGGCCGCCGCCGTCCCATCCCCGAGCTGCTGAGCGACAACTTCCGCATCCGCCAGGCGGGCGAGAGGCAGGCGATGAACGCGGCGATCCAGGGGCTGGCGGCGGACATCTTCAAGATCGCACTCGTGCGGATCGACGAGCGGCTGGAGCAGGAGGGCCTCGGGGCTCGCCTGGTCCTGCAGGTCCACGACGAGGTCATCGTGGAGTCGCCCGTGGGGGAGCACGATGCAGTGAACGCCCTCGTGCTCGACGCGATGAAGCACGCCGCGGACCTCGACGTGCCGCTCGAGGTGAACGCGGCATGGGGCCCCACGTGGGCCGAGGCGAAGGCGTGACCGACGGCGCCGCCGGTTCGCACTGGTTCGAGCCGCTCGCCGAGCACATGGGTGCCGCGTACCTGCGGTACTCGTTCACCAAGGGCACGGTCCAGGAGATCGACGCGATCACCGGCATGCTCGGACTGGAGGCGGGGATGCGAGTCCTCGACGTGGGGTGCGGACCCGGCCGGCACTCGCACGAGCTCGCCCGCAGGGGAATCGCCGCCCACGGGATCGACATCAGTGCGCGGTTCATCGAGGTGGCCCGCGAGGCGGCCCCGCCCCTCGCGACGTTCGAGCGGATGGACGCCCGGCAGATGCCCTTCGACGGCGAGTTCGACGCCGTCGTCTGCCTGTGCCAGGGGGCCTTCGGACTGATGACCGCGGGAGGCGAGGACGAGACGGTGCTCGCAGGCATCGCCAGGGCACTGAGGCCCGGCGGCAGGATGGCGCTGTCGGCGTTCAGTGCCTACTTCTCCGTCCGCTACCACGAGGACGCCGTGTTCGACGCGGACACCGGGGTCTCGCACGAGGTCACCGAGGTGCGGGACGAGAGCGGGACCCCCCGCACGGCGGACCTGTGGACCGGGTGCTACACGCCGAGGGAACTGCGCCTCCTCGCCGCCGTGACTGGCCTTCAGGTGGACGCGATCCACAGTGTCGACCCGGGTGCGTACGCCGCCACGCCGCCGTCCCTGGAGAGTTCCGAGTATCTCCTGATAGCGTCCAAACCGCCCTTCCGACGGTAGGGCCCCGGCCCGCCGGGTCCATCGATATCCCTATCCACCCCGAAAGAAACACTTCCTTGTCCGACACAACAACTTCCACCATGGGCACCTTCGACGAGAAGGGCACCTACACCGGTCGCCAGATCACCGATCGCAACATCACCACTTCCTTCGAGGAGGCGATCGACGGCACCATGGTGAGCCTCAAGGACGGCCAGCTCGTGAAGGGCTCCGTCGTCAAGATCGACCGTGACGGCGTCCTGCTCGACGTCCGCTTCAAGACCGAGGGCGTCATCCCGGTCCGCGAGCTCGCCATCAAGAACGACGTCAACCCGCACGACGTCGTGAGCATCGGCGAGGAGATCGAGGCCCTCGTGGTCACCCTCGAGGACAAGGAGGGGCGTCTCATCCTCTCGAAGAAGCGTGCCCAGTACGAGAAGGCCTGGGGCGAGATCGAGAAGAAGAAGGAAGAGGACGGCATCGTCTCCGGCACCGTCATCGAGGTCGTCAAGGGCGGTCTCATCGTCGACATCGGTCTCCGCGGCTTCCTGCCCGCCTCGCTGGTGGAGCTGCGCCGCGTGCGCGACCTGCAGCCGTACATCGGCCAGACCATCGAGGCCAAGATCATCGAGCTCGACAGGAACCGCAACAACGTCGTCCTGTCGCGCCGCGGCTACCTCGAGGAGACCCACAAGGAGAAGCGGGACCAGTTCCTCGACAACCTCAAGTCCGGCGAGGTGCGCGAGGGGACGATCTCGTCCGTCGTGGCGTTCGGTGCCTTCGTGGACCTCGGCGGCATGGACGGTCTCATCCACGTGAGCGAGCTCTCCTGGAAGCACGTCGACCACCCCACGGAGATCGTGTCCGTCGGGCAGAAGGTCACGGTGAAGGTCCTCGACGTCGACATGAGCCGCGAGCGCATCAGCCTCTCGCTCAAGGCGACCCAGGCAGACCCGTGGCAGGAGTTCGCGTCCAGCCACGCCGTCGACCAGCTCGTCTACGGCCGCGTCACCAAGCTCGTGCCGTTCGGTGCGTTCGTCCAGGTGGGCGACGGCATCGAGGGTCTCGTGCACATCTCCGAGATGTCCGCGCACCACGTGGAGTCGCCCGAGCAGGTCGTGACCCCCGGCGAGGAGCTGTGGGTCAAGATCATCGACCTCGACCTCGCACGCCGCCGCATCTCCATCTCGATCAAGCAGGCCGCGGAAGGCGGCGAGCTCGCCGCCGAGTACCAGGGCCAGTTCGAGGTCGACGAGCACGGCAACTGGGTGGGCGGCGACGACACCGAGCGCGAGGCTGCGTGGGCGGAGTACTACAAGGAGTACGGCCAGCCCGAGGGCGAGGCCGGGGCACCGGCGGAAGCCGCCCCGGAAGCCTGACGCAGAGGCCTGCCCTGTGATCCTGCTGGGACTCACCGGCGGCATCGGCTCCGGCAAGTCCACCGTCTCGTCGATGCTGGCGGCCAAGGGTGCCGTCATCATCGATGCGGACGCCATCGTCAAGGAACTGCAGGAACCGGGTCAGCCCCTGCTCGCGGAACTGGCGGCCGAGTTCGGCGCATCGATCCTCCGCGAGGACGGCTCCCTCGACCGTCTGGCGCTCGCAGGGATCGCGTTCGCCGACAAGGACAAGGTCGCCGCGCTGAACAAGATCGTCCACCCCGCCGTGGGCAAGGAGATGAGCAGACGTCTCGAGGAGCAGCGCGCCACGGACAACGTCGTCGTCCTGGACATCCCGCTCCTGGCCGAGAACCCGCGCGAGGGTCTGTGCGGCGTGATCGTGGTGGACGTGCCCGTCGACACGGCCGTGGCACGGCTGATGGAGCAACGGGGTTTCTCGGAGACCGACGCCCGTGCCCGCATCGCGAACCAGACGAGCCGCGAGAAGCGCATGGCAATCGCCGACAAGGTCATCGACAACGCGGGATCGCTCGATGACCTGCGCGCACAGGTGGACGAGGTGTGGGTCTGGGCCGTCGCGCTGCCGCCCGCCGCACCGGACGCCGGACGGCAGGTTCCCCGCGAGGACGCTCCCGGCGCGGATCCCGCCCCGGGCACCTAGCAACAAGCCGTGGGTACGCTTCGTGCGTGCCCGACTTCAAGGTGATCTCCGAGTTCTCACCGGCCGGGGACCAACCGAAGGCGATCGCCCAGCTGGCGGAGGGCATCACCGCGGGCGAGCGGTTCCAGACCCTGCTGGGCATCACGGGTTCCGGCAAGTCGGCAACGGTCGCATGGACGATCGAGGCCACCCAGCGACCCACGCTGATCCTGGCGCCCAACAAGAGCCTCGCCGCGCAGCTGGCGCAGGAGATGAAGGAGTTCTTCCCGGAGAACCGCGTGGAGTTCTTCGTGAGCTACTACGACTACTACCAGCCGGAGGCGTACATCCCCTCCAGCGACACCTACATCGAGAAGGACTCGTCGATCAACGACGAGATAGACCGCCTCCGCCACTCCGCCACGGCGGCGCTGCTGACCCGCCGTGACACCATCGTCGTGGCCAGCGTGTCGTGCATCTACGGCATGGGCGACCCCGCGGAGTACAAGGGGCAGCTGCTCGAGCTGCACGTGGGCGTGGACTACGACCAGCGGAGCATGCTGCGGCGTCTCGTCGACCTCCAGTACGACCGCAACGACATGACCCTCGGGCGCGGCAACTTCCGTGTCAGGGGCGACACGGTGGAGATCCACCCCGCCTACGAGGAGTCGGTCGTGCGGGTGGAGATGTTCGGCGACACCATCGACAGGATCACCATGATCGACCCAGTGACGGGCGAGCAACTGGGCGAGGTGAGCGAGCTGATCGTGTTCCCCGCCACGCACTACGTGGCGGGCGACGAACGGATGCTCCGGGCCGTGCAGGGGATCGAGAAGGAGCTGCAGGAGCGACTGGCAGAGTTCGAGCGGCAGGGGAAACTTCTCGAGTCACAGCGGCTGCGGATGCGGACCCAGTACGACCTCGAGATGATCCAGGAGATGGGCTACTGCAACGGCATCGAGAACTACTCCATGCACATCGACGGACGCCAGCCGGGCGAGCCCCCGTTCACGCTGCTGGACTACTTCCCCCAGGACTACCTGCTCATCATCGACGAGAGCCACGTGGCCGTGCCGCAGCTGCACGCCCAGTACGCGGGCGACCGCAGCCGCAAGGACACCCTCGTGGAGCACGGGTTCAGGCTTCCCAGCGCGCGCGACAACAGGCCGCTGCGCTTCGAGGAGACCATGGAGCGCATCAACCAGTGCGTCTTCATGTCCGCAACCCCCGCTGATTTCGAGCTGAAGCACAGCGCGCGCGTCGTCGAGCAGATCGTGCGGCCCACGGGACTCGTCGACCCCGAGGTCATCGTGCGCCCGACCAAGGGCCAGATCGACGACCTCATCGAGATGGTGCGGGAGCGCACAGAGCGCGAGGAGAGGATCCTCGTCACCACGCTCACCAAGAAGATGGCCGAGGACCTCACTGAGTACCTCCTGGAGCAGGGGCTGAGGGTCCGCTACCTGCACAGCAACATCGACACGATGCAGAGGATCGAGATCCTGCGCTCGCTCCGGCTGGGGGAGTTCGACGTGCTGGTCGGCATCAACCTGCTCCGCGAGGGCCTCGACCTTCCCGAGGTGTCCCTCGTGTGCATCCTCGACGCCGACAAGGAGGGCTTCCTCCGCAGCGAGACGTCTCTCATCCAGATGATCGGCCGTGCGGCCCGCAACGTGGCCGGGCAGGTGGTGATGTACGCAGACAAGGTCACCCCTTCCATGGAGCGGGCGATCGGCGAGACGAAGCGCCGCAGGGAGATGCAGATCGCGTACAACGCGGAGCACGGCATCAACCCCACGACCATCCGCAAGGCGGTGGGAGACATCCTGTCGGTTCTCGGCGTCGACGAGGGGAGCGCGGTGCCGGGAAGGGGTCAACGGCGCAACCGAGAGCGGGAGAAGGTGAAGACCGAGATCAAGTCACTCCCGCAGCAGGAGCTCATGCGTCTCATCCAGACGCTCGAGGAGGAGATGCACGAGGCGGCCGCGGGCCTGAAGTTCGAGTATGCCGCACGTCTCAGGGACGAGATCAACGAGATGAGGCGCGAGCTTCGTGACGCCAAGTGAGCGAAAAGTAGGGTTGGTCCGTGGCTGAGAAGATCGTCGTGCGCGGTGCGCGCGAGCACAACCTGAAGAACATCAGCCTGGAGCTGCCGCGGGACCGCCTGATCGTCTTCACGGGGCTGTCCGGATCCGGCAAGAGCAGCCTGGCGTTCGACACGATCTACGCCGAGGGCCAGCGGCGGTACGTGGAGAGCCTCTCTGCGTACGCGCGCCAGTTCCTCGGGCAGATGGACAAACCCGACGTGGACGTCATCGAGGGTCTCAGCCCGGCGATCTCGATCGACCAGAAGTCGGCCTCGCGCAACCCCCGCTCCACTGTCGGCACCATCACCGAGGTGTACGACTACCTGCGGCTCCTCTACGCGCGCATCGGCGTGCAGCACTGCCCGAACGACGGCACGAAGTTGCAGCGCCAGACCCCCCAGCAGATCGTCGACCGCATCATGGGCCTCCCCGAGGGCACCCGTTTCCAGGTGCTCGCCCCGGTGGTGCGGGGCCGCAAGGGCGAGTACGACACGCTGCTGGCGGACATCGCCGGCCAGGGTTTCGTGCGCGCGCGCATCGACGGCGAGACCCATGACATCAACGAGTTCCTCAAGTCCGGCACGAAGCTGGCGCGGTACGAGCAGCACACCATCGAGGTGGTCGTGGACCGCCTGGTCCGGCGCGACGACATCGACCGGCGGCTCTCGGACTCCCTCGAGACGGCGCTCCGGCTGGCCGAGGGTGTCGCCGAGGTCGAGCTGGTGGCCAAGGACGAGGCAGACAACGAGATCCTGACCTTCTCGCAGCACCTTGCCTGCCCGAAGTGCGGCGACAGCCTCGATGAGCCCGCACCGCGCAACTTCTCGTTCAACTCGCCGTTCGGGGCCTGCCCGCACTGCGACGGTCTCGGCACCAAGTTCGAGGTCGACCCGGACCTCGTCATCCCCGACGACTCCATGGCCCTGTCCGAGGGCGCCATCGCGCCGTGGCGGAGCGCCCACACGGGGTACTTCAACCGCATGCTCCAGGCCGTCGCCGAGGAGGAGGGCATCGACCTCGACAAGCCGTTCGCGAGGCTCACGGCCAAGCAGAAGAAGCTCGTGCTCCACGGCCGCGAGGGTGCGATGCTGGTGAAGTTCCGCAACCGCTTCGGCAAGGTGCGGCAGTTCTCCAGCCAGTACGAGGGCGTCATCCCGTGGATCAAGCGCCGTCACGAGGACGCGGAGAGCGACTGGACCCGCGAGCAGTTCGAGTCCTACATGCGGGAGGTGCCCTGCTCGGACTGCGAGGGGGCGCGCCTGAAGCCGTCCTCACTCGCGGTCAAGGTGAATGACCGGAACATCTCCGAGGTCTGCGACATGTCCATCGCAGACTCCGCGGCGTTCCTCGCGGGGCTCACGCTCGGGGACCGTGACCGCATCATTGCCGAACGCATCACGAAGGAGATCAACGCCCGCCTCGGCTTCCTCCTCGATGTCGGCCTGGACTACCTGACGCTCTCGCGGGCCGCGGGAACCCTCGCGGGCGGGGAGGCCCAGCGCATCAGGCTCGCCAGCCAGATCGGCTCCGGCCTGGTGGGCACGCTCTACGTGCTGGACGAGCCCAGCATCGGCCTGCACCAGAGGGACAACCGCAGGCTGATCGACACGCTCCACAGGCTGCGCGACCTCGGCAACACCGTGATCGTCGTCGAGCACGACGAGGACACCATCAAGGAGTCCGACTGGATCGTGGACATCGGTCCCGGTGCGGGCGAGCACGGCGGGGCGGTCGTGTACAGCGGCCCGGTCAAGGGCATCGAGAAGGTCAAGGACTCCGTCACCGGCTCGTACATCTCGGGAAGGCGGTCGATCCCGGTGCCTGCCCGGAGGCGGCAGCCCTCGGGCGAGACGATCACCGTCCGTGGCGCGCGCGAGCACAACCTGCGCGACATCGACGTGGAGATCCCGCTCGGGTGCTTCGTGGCGGTGACGGGCGTGTCGGGCAGCGGAAAGAGCACGCTCATCCGGGACATCCTGCTGCCGGCCATGATGCAGCGGATCTACAAGTCGAAGGAGGCCCCCGGGAAGCACCGCACGGTGGAGGGCATCGACGCGATCGACAAGGTCATCGACATGGACCAGTCGCCGATCGGGCGCACGCCGCGCTCGAACCCGGCCACCTACACGGGGGTGTTCGACGGCATCAGGAAGCTGTTCGCCGCCACGCCCGAGGCGAAGGTCCGCGGCTACCAGCCCGGGCGCTTCAGCTTCAACGTGCAGGGCGGCAGGTGCGAGGCCTGCTCGGGTGACGGGACCATCAAGATCGAGATGCACTTCCTGCCGGACGTGTACGTGCCGTGCGAGGTGTGCAAGGGTGCGCGCTACAACAGGGACACGCTCGAGATCACCTTCAAGGGCCGGAACATCGCGGAGGTCCTCGACATGCCGATCTCCGAGGCGCTCGAGTTCTTCGCCAACCAGCCGGCCATCGCGCGGCACATGCAGACGCTCGTCGACGTGGGTCTCGGCTACGTCCGCCTGGGCCAGAGCGCACCGACGCTCTCCGGCGGGGAGGCCCAGCGCGTGAAGCTGGCGTCGGAGCTGGCCAAGCGCTCCACCGGTCACACCATGTACCTGCTCGACGAGCCCACCACCGGTCTGCACTTCGAGGATGTCAACCGCCTGCTCACCGTGCTGTCACGGCTCGTCGACCAGGGCAACACCGTGCTCGTCATCGAGCACAATCTCGACGTCATCAAGACCGCCGACTGGCTGATCGATCTCGGGCCCGAGGGCGGCACCGGCGGCGGCGGGATCGTGAGCCAGGGAACACCCGAGACGGTGGCTGCGTGCGCCGACAGCCACACCGGCAGGTTCCTCGCGCCGATGCTCGGCGTGCAGCCGGCACCGAAGTCGCGGGGCAAGGCGGCGGCCCCGAAGCCGAAGGCAAGCGCGGCGCCTGCCCCGAAGCCGCGGGAAACGGCGGGGAAGAAGGCGGCCAAACGTCCTGCCGCCACCGCGAGCCGCCCGCGAGCGAAGAAGGCCTGACCATGGCGGTGCAGAGGCCCGCGAGCGGTTCTGTGCCCGTCACGCCCGGTTCGTACCAGTTCAAGGACGAGCACGGGCGGGTGATCTACGTCGGCAAGGCATCCAACCTGCGCGCGCGGCTGTCCAGTTACTTCCAGGACCCGGCCGTGCTCCACCCGCGCACGGCCGCCATGGTGTCTGCCGCCCACTCCGTGGAGTGGATCGAGGTGCGCAACGAGGTCGAGGCGCTCATGCTCGAGTACAGCCTCATAAAGCAGCACCGTCCGCGGTTCAACGTGCGGCTCCGCGACGACAAGAGCTACCCGTTCCTGGCGATAACGGTCGACGAGGACTGGCCGAGGGCCGTGGTCATGCGCGGCACAAAGCGCAAGGGGACGCGCTACTTCGGGCCGTTCGCGCATGCGTACGCGATCCGCGAGACGCTCGACCTTCTGCTGCGCACCTTCCCCG
This sequence comes from uncultured Bifidobacterium sp., assembly GCA_964653385.1. Lineage (GTDB taxonomy): Bacteria > Actinomycetota > Acidimicrobiia > Acidimicrobiales > Ilumatobacteraceae > UBA2093. Next base: position 16,512 of record CAZZFB010000020.1, read on the forward strand.
TGCGCACGTGCAGCCAGGGGAAGTTCAACCAGCATGCCCGCCTCGGCCGCCCGTGCCTGTTGTTCCACATCGAGAAGTGCGCCGGTCCATGCGTGGGCGAGGTCGACCAGGACACGTACGCCGGGTACGTGGAGGGCATGAGCGTGTTCCTGGACGGGCGCACCGATGCCGTCGTCGACCGGCTGGAGAGCGAGATGCGCGCGGCCTCGCAGGACCTCAACTTCGAGACCGCGGCGCGCCTGCGCGACCGCCTGGCGAGTGTGCAGCGGGCCGTCGAGAAGCAGCAGATGGTGGGGGAGAAGGACGAGGACCTCGACGTCATCGGCATCGCCGACGACGAACTGGAGGCCTCGGTGCAGGTGTTCTTCGTGCGCAACGGCAGGGTCGTGGGCAGGAAGGGGTTCATCGTCGACAAGGTGGAGGACCTCAGCGCCGGCGGCCTGGTTGACCGTGTCCTCGAGGAGCTGTACGGGGATGCCCCGCCGCTCGGCATACCGCGGACCGTCCTGGTCCCGGTGCTCCCGAGCGACCCGGCGCTGTTCGCCGAGTGGCTGACCTTCTCGCGCGGCACCCAGGTGCAGGTGAGGGTCGCCCAGCGTGGCGACAAGCGCGATCTGGCCGAGACCGTGACCCACAACGCGCGCGAGGAGTTCATGAGGAGCCGCATGCGGAGGGCGGCCGACCACAACACGCGCAGCCGCGCGCTGACGGAGATCCAGGACCTCCTCGGACTGCCCGAGGCGCCGTTGCGCATCGAGTGCTACGACATGGCCCATCTCCAGGGCACCGACTACGTGGGTTCGATGGTCGTGCTGGAGGACGGTCTCCCTTGCAAGCGCGAGTACAGGCGCTTCAAGGTCGGTGTGCCCGGCAACGACGACTACGCGGCAATGCGAGAGGTCCTCACACGGAGGCTGTCGGCGTACGTGGAGGAGCGCGACAAGCCCGTCACCGAGCGCGGCGAGAAACCCGGGAAGTTCGCCTACCCGCCGCAATTGCTCCTGGTGGACGGCGGCAAGGGCCAGCTTGCCGTGGCCGAGCAGGTGGTGCGCGAGCTGGGCCTGGAGGACGAGATCCCCGTCGCCTCCCTCGCGAAGCGCTTCGAGGAGGTCTACGTGCCCGGCCGGCAGGCTCCGGTGCGCATCCCGCGCGGCAGCGAGGCACTGTTCATGCTGCAGCGGATCCGGGACGAGGCGCACCGCTTCGCGAACACGTTCCACCGCGAGCTGCGGGGCAAGAGGATGGTGTCGTCATCCCTCGACGGGATCCCGGGACTCGGTGAGACGCGGGCGAAGCGTCTGGTGAAGGAGATGGGCGGCGTGAACGCGGTGAAGAAGGCCTCCCGCGATGACCTCGCGTTGCTCTCGTGGCTGCCCGCCGCCGTGGCCGATGCCGTCCACGCGCGGTTCCATCCTGAGGCCGAGGGCACTGACCCCGGCACACCCGTAGATTCTCCGCATGACATCTGATTCCCTGTGGGACAGGCATGCCCAGTGGTGGATCGACGGCTTCACCGGCGGGGCGGACCCCGAGTACGAGGAACAGATCATCCCCCTCGCGGTCGAGGAACTCGGCGGGAGCGGCCGCGTTCTGGACGTCGGGTGCGGGGACGGCCAGATCGCCCGGGCACTCGCGGCGACCGGTTGCGCGGTGATCGGCATCGACCCGACGCGACGCAACCTGGAGGTCGCGCGCGAGAGGGCCGGTGGCCCCGAGTACATCGAGGGTTCCGCGACTGACCTGCCCTTCGGGGATGCTCACTTCGATGCCGTCGTGGCGTGCCTTGTCTTCGAGCACATCGACGACGTCGACACGGCGATCTCGGAGGTGTCCCGCGTGCTGCGTCCCGGGGGGCGTTTCGCCTTCTTCCTGAACCATCCGCTCCTGCAGACCCCGGGCAGCGGGTGGATCGACGACCACATGGTGGAACCGCCGGAGCAGTACTGGAGGATCGGCCCCTACCTGGTGGAGACCGAGAGCATCGAGGAAGTGGAACTCGGCATCCACATCAGGTTCCTGCACAGGCCGCTCTCGCGGTACGTGAACACGATGATCGCGCACGGTCTCACCGTGCACCGCATGGTGGAGCCCGAGCCGCCCGCAGGGTTCCTGCTGCGGGCACCCGAGTACCCGCTCGCGCGGACCGTGCCGCGGCTGCTGTACATGCGCGCCGTGAAGAGCTGACCCCCGTTAGTCTCGGCGTCAATGGCCGACATCCTCGTCATCACTGGGCTCTCCGGGGCCGGTCGGTCGCAGGCGGCTGACGATCTCGAGGACCTCGGCTGGTTCGTCGTGGACAACCTGCCCGTGGCGCTGCTGGACAAGGTGGTGGAGCTGTCCGGCGAGGCGGGCGGCGAGATCGAGAAGCTCTGCCTGGTCGTCGGGAACGCGCGCCACCAGGCGGGCATCCTCGGTGCCGCCGTCAACCTGCGCGCGCAGGGTCACCGCGTGCGGATCATGTTCCTCGATGCATCCACGCGCGAACTAGTTCGACGGTACGAGGAGACCCGCCGCAAGCACCCCATGAGCGACGGGACGAGGGGTCTCGAGGACGTCATCGAGGCGGAGCGCGCGGCCGTCGCAGAGGTGAAGGCCTCCGCCGACCTCATCATCGACACGACCGGCCTCACCGTCCACCAGCTGAAGGCGCAGCTCAACGAACGCTTCGGGCCGGAGTCGCCAGCCGATTCGCTGCAGGTCACCGTGATGTCGTTCGGGTTCAAGCACGGGGTGCCGATCGACGTGGACACGGTGTTCGACGTCCGGTTCCTCCCGAACCCGCACTGGGACGAGTCTCTCCGTCCGCTCACCGGCCTCGACCCGGCTGTCTCCGGCTACGTGCTCGGCGAGGACCTCGCGGGGGAGTTCCTCGCCCGCGTCACGTCCCTGCTCGACCTTGTCCTGCCTGCCTACGTGGCAGAGGGGCGCAGCTACCTGACCATCGGTGTGGGTTGCACCGGCGGGAGGCACAGGTCGGTCGCCGTCGTCGAGGCGGTCGCCGGGCACCTCCGCGGTGCGGGCTACAGCCCCAGGGTCTCGCACCGTGACCTGAGTCTCTGACACGGCGGTACGTCTGCCATCTGCCCGCTGACGGGGCCGGGAACTAGGGTGGCCCGCGGCAACGGTGCCCCTTTCGAAAGGAAACCTTCGTGACTGTTCGTGTTGGAATCAACGGCTTCGGCCGCATCGGCCGCAACTTCTTCAGGGCCGCCACCGCAAGGGGCGCCGACATCGAGATCGTGGCGGTGAACGACCTCGGCTCGCTGAAGACGATGGCCCACCTGCTCAAGTACGACTCGGTCCTGGGCGTGCTGCCGAACGACATCAAGGCGGTGGAGAATGGCATCAGCATCGACGGGAAAGTGCTGAGGGTCCTCTCCGAGCGCGACCCGAAGGCGCTGCCGTGGGGCGACCTCAAGGTCGACCTGGTGATCGAGTCCACCGGTTTCTTCACGGACCGAGACAAGGCGGCCGCGCACCTGGAAGCCGGGGCGCCGCTCGTGATCGTGTCCGCGCCGTCGAACGGTGCCGACGCGACGTTCGTGTACGGCATCAACCACGGCGACTTCGACCGCACCAAGCACAAGGTCGTGTCCAACGCCTCCTGCACCACCAACTGCTTCGTGCCGATGGTGAAGGTCCTCGACGACGCCTTCGGCATCGAGAACGGGCTCATGACGACCATCCACGCCTACACGGGCGACCAGCAGCTGGTGGACGGCCCGCACAGCGACCTCCGCCGCGCCCGGGGCGCCGCCATCAACATCACCCCCACGAGCACCGGCGCCGCCCGGGCGACCTCCCTCGTGCTCGAGGCGATGAAGGGCCGTCTCGACGGCACGTCGCTGCGGGTCCCGGTCCCCACCGGCTCCATCACGGATTTCGTGGCGAACCTCAAGAAGCCCGCCACTGTCGAGGAGATAAACGCCGCCTTCCGCGCCGCCGCCGACGGCCCGCTGAAGGGCGTGCTCGAGTACACGGATGCACCGATCGTCTCCAGCGACATCGTGACGAACCCGCACAGCTGCGTGTTCGACAGCGAACTGACCATGAGCATGGGCACCCTCGTGAAGGTCCTCGGCTGGTACGACAACGAGTGGGGCTACTCCAACCGCCTCGTCGACCTCGTGCTCCACGTCGGCAAGTAGCGGCATGTCCAGGATCCCCGTTCTGGAGGACCTCGGTGACGTCGCGGGGAAGCGCGTCCTCGTGCGCACCGACTTCAACGTCCCCATGGAGGGGCCGGACGATGCGAGGCGCATCACGGACGACTTCAGGATCAGGGCGGCCCTCCCCACGATCAACTGGTTGACCGAGCGCGGGGCCTCCGTGGTCTGTGCGACGCACCTGGGCAGGCCGAAGGGGGCACCCGAGCAGAAGTACTCGCTGGCGCCCGTCCGTGCACGTCTGGCGGAACTGGCGCCGGGAGTCGAACTGCTCGAGAACCTGCGGTTCAACGCAGGGGAGGAGAAGAACGACCCGGACTTCGTCGGCTCCCTCGTGAAGGGAGTCGACATGTACGTCGACGACGCATTCGGCGCCGCCCACCGCGCCCACGCGTCCATCGTGGGGCCGCCGCGCACCCTGCCGTCGGCGGCCGGCCGGCTGCTCCAGCGCGAGGTGGAGGTGCTCGGGGGACTCCGCGAGAACCCGAAGCGCCCGTTCGTCGCCGTCCTCGGCGGGGCCAAGGTCAGTGACAAGCTCGGCGTCATCGAGTCGTTGCTGCAGGTGGTGGACGCGCTCGTCATCGGCGGGGGGATGTGCTTCACGTTCCTCGCGGCCCAGGGCTACCCCGTCGGTGACTCGATCTGCGAACTCGACCAGGTGGCGACCTGCAGGCGCCTCCTCGACGCAGGCAAGCCGATCCATCTCCCGGAGGACATCGTGGGCCTGGACGCCGCGGGACGGTTCGCGACCTTCGGGGTCCGCCTTCCCGACGGCGCAAAGGGCCTCGACATCGGTCCGGGCTCCGCGGCGGCGTTCTCCGACGTCATCATGGACGCCCGCACCGTGTTCTGGAACGGTCCGATGGGGATGTTCGAGGACGAGCGTTTCGCAGCCGGCACCCGGACGGTCGCAGAGGCTGTCGCCGCGACCAAGGCGTTCACAGTGGTCGGCGGCGGCGACAGCGCGGCCGCCCTCGCCCAGTTCGGTCTCGACGACGACGTGGACCACGTGTCCACCGGAGGCGGGGCCTCGCTCGAACTACTCGAGCTCGGGGACCTCCCCGGGCTCGCCGCATTGAGAGGTGCACCGAATGCCCGCTGAGACCCGCAGGCCGCTCATCAGCGGCAACTGGAAGATGAACCAGAACCACTACGAGGCGATCCAGTTGGTCCAGAAGCTGACGTACCTCGTGGGCAAGGATGACTTCGAGGCAGTGGACGTGAGCCTGCACCCGCCGTTCACGGACATCAGGAGCGTCCAGACCCTCATCGAGGCAGACGACCTGAGATTCGCCCTGGGGGCGCAGAACTGCCACTCCGAGGACAAGGGCGCCTTCACGGGCGAGGTGTCCCCGGTGTTCCTCCAGAAGCTCAACGTGTCGTACGTGATCGTCGGACACAGCGAGCGGAGGGAGCTGTTCGGCGAGACGGACGCCATGGTCAGGGACAAGGTGGCGGCTGTGCTGCGCAGCAAGATGACCCCGATCGTGTGCGTCGGCGAGACGCTCGAGGAGCGGGAAGCCGGCACCACGATGGACAAGGTCACGAAGCAGGTCCGGGCCTCACTGGAGGGCTGCTCGCCCGCCCAGGCCGGCTCGCTGGTGGTCGCGTACGAGCCCATCTGGGCCATAGGGACCGGCCGCACGGCGACAGCGGCCGATGCGCAGGAGGTCTGTGCGGCCATCAGGTCCACGGTGGCCTCCCTGGCCAACGCCGAGGCTGCGGGATCTGTGCGCATCCAGTACGGGGGCTCCGTGAAAGCGGGAACCATCAAGGAATTGATGGCGCAGCCGGACGTGGACGGGGCGCTCGTGGGCGGGGCGAGCCTGGATCCCGAGGAGTTCGCCCGGATCGTCCAGTACCGACTCCACGAGTCGCCAGAAGCCTGATAGACGGGTCTTTCCGGCCCGGACCGCACCAGTGATAGGTTCTCCGTGCCGAGCGCACCGGGGAGGGGTGCCGGCCGGGTTCGCCCGTTTCCTCCCCACCAACCGACCAGGGAGGTCACTAGTGAGGAAAATCCGGAAGAGCACCAGGCTCGCCGGCGGTCTGCTGGGCTCCGTCCTTCTTCTCGCCGCGTGCGGCGGGGGGAGCGACAGCGCTTCGGACACGACGGCGGCAGACGGTGGGAGCGGGTCGGGTGCGACAGCCATGACCATCACGTACGACATTGCCGACGAGGCACAGTGGGAGGACGGCACGCCCATCACGGTCGCGGACTTCCAGTGCACCTTCGATGCGGTGATGAACACCCCGGGTGCAATCAGCACCTCGGGCTACGACAAGATCACCTCGGTCGCCGCGGGCGACTCGGACAAGCAGGTCGTGGTCGAGTTCAAGGAGCTCTACGCACCGTACAAGGGTCTCTTCAGCGGTCTGCTGAAGAAGGCCGCCGTGGCGGACTGCAAGGACATCTCCGGTGACTTCGGCACCTCGTTCAACTACTCGGGCACCGAGTGGAAGATGGAGTCGTGGAGCGCCGACCAGGTCGTCTACGTGCCGAACGAGAACTACAAGGGCCCCCGCAAGGTGGGCGACGGCGTGAAGAAGCTGGTCATGGTCCCGCGTCCGGAGACCCAGATCACCGACCTCAAGGCCGGTTCGGTCGACTTCATCTACCCGCAGTTCTATGCGGGCATCACCGATGAGCTCGCCGACCCGAACGTCAAGACCGTCCTGAACTACGGCGGCGACTACGAGGCCTTCTACATGAACCTCGGTGTCGACGGCAAGAACATGACGGCCGACGGCGAGAAGACGCGTGCATTCGCCGACAAGGCGATGCGCGAGGCCTTCTACAAGTCGATCGACCTCGAGGCGCTGTTCAAGCAGATCTACATCCCGATCGCCGCTGACGCGACCCTGCTCACCTGCGGTCCGATGATCCCCGGGCCGTACTGCCCGGAGGGCATCTTCGGCAACAAGTACGACCAGGCCGAGGCCGACAAGATCATGGAAGACGCCGGTTACGAGAAGAACGGCGAGGGCCTCTGGGCGAAGGACGGCGTGGCGCCGAAGATCGAGTGGGTCATCAACACGGGCAACCCCCGTCGCGAGGCCACCCAGGCGTACCTCATCCCGCTGCTGAAGAAGGCCGGCTTCAACGTCGTCGCCTACAACTGCGATGCGGAGTGCTACTTCCAGAAGCGCCTGCCGGGCATGGATTACGACCTTGCGATGTACATCAGCACGGCGCCGCCGGACCCGGGCTACCTGGTCCCCAGCTTCACCAGCAACAACATCCCGACCGAGGCGAACAACCAGGTCGGCCAGAACTACCAGGGCTGGGTCAACGAGACCGCCACAGAGGCCCTGAACGACTCTGACAAGGAAGTTGACGAGGCGAAGCGCGCCGAGCTCATCAAGACGGCAATCGTCGAGATGGACAAGGACTACATCCTCATCCCGCTGTTCCAGTTCCCGAAGT
>CAZZFB010000021.1:0-1726 GCA_964653385.1 uncultured Bifidobacterium sp.
CTCGCCGGCCGCATGCAGCCGGGGTTCCTCGATTCTGTCGTGGCGCAGCGCACGGTCACCCCGGATCTCTACGAGTCCGAGTTCCACCTCCCGATGGGGCACGCGACGAGTTTCCCCGGCGGGCCGCTCTCGGCATTCATGGGCGTCGACCGGGAACTGTCGCGCTACGAGACTCCGGTGAGGGGCCTGTTCCTCACCGGCGCCGCCACGTTCCCGGGGGCGGGCGTGTGGGGTGCGAGCGGCCGCAACGCGGCGCTCACCGTGATCAAGCGTCTTTGACGATCTTGCCCTTGGTGACCACGGGGTCCTTGTCGCTCCAAGGGAAGTTGATCCACAGGTCGGTCTTTTTCCATGCGTAGTCGCACTTCACGACCGAGCGGGGCTTCTCGTACAGGACTGCGGAGCGGACTTCCTTCACACGGCCCCGGAAGAACTCCTCGACGATCTTGAGCGTGTGCCCGGTGTCGGCGACGTCGTCCACGATGAGCACGCGCGCGAAGCGCAGTTCCACGAGGTCAGGAACCGGCGGGAGGATCATGGGAACGGGGAGGCGCTCGTCCACGCCCGTGTAGAACTCCACGTTCATCGTGTAGAGATTCTTCACCGCGAGCGCGTAACCCAGGGCTCCCGCGGCGAGCAGGCCGCCGCGCGCGATCGCGAGGATGATGTCCGGTTCGTACCCCGAATCTGCGACCATCGTCGCCAGGTCACGGGTCGCCGTGCCGAAGATGTCCCAGGTCATGATCTCGCGCTCGCTCACGTCGCCAAAACTAGTCGCCGGGGCGGTCACGGGTCGTCTCCGCGACGTTGACAGAATGTCAACTGCCGTACTCGGGCCTCCGCTTCTCGGCGCGGGCGGTGCGCGCCTCGGCTGCGTCAGCCGAGAACGAGGCCATGATCTGCTGCCGGTTCTCCAGGTCGATCGCCGCCTGCAGGCCGGGTATCTCGAGCGCCGACCACATGCCCTCCTTGGTGAGTGCCACCCCGATCGGGCTGTTCAGCATGATCTCGTCCGCCTTCGCGTACGCCGCCTCCAGGAGTGCCTCCCCGGGCAGCACCTCCGTGACCAACCCGATGCGGGCGGCCTCGGCAGAGTCGAAGATGCGCCCGGTCAGCATGAGTTCCTGCGCGCGGGCGGCCCCCACCAGGCGCGGCAGCAGCCAGCTGGTGCCTATGTCGCAGGCGGACAGGCCGATCCTGATGAACGCGGCGTTGAACCGTGCGGATTCTGACGCGAGCCGCACGTCGGACCCCAGCACGAGGGCGAACCCGCCCCCCGCAGCCGGACCGTTCACCGCCGCAATGACCGGCTGCGGGAGGGACCGCATGGCGGGGATCAGGGACGCGATGTGCTTCTGCACCGCCAGGCCCTTCTCCACGCGGCCGTGCCACTCGAAACCGGGGGCCTCCCCGTACCCGTTCAGGTCGAGCCCCGCACAGAAGCCGCGCCCCGCGCCGGTGAGCACGACGACGCGGCACGTGCGGTCGGCGGCGACGGCGCGCAGCGACGCGTGGAGTTCCTCCACCATCGCGGAGGTCATGGCGTTCAGCTTGTCCGGCCGGTTCATCGTCAACTGGACGATGCCCTCGCGCGGACGGGAGATCTCGATGTCGGGCATGCCCCATGGTCGCACGACTAGCCTTCCCCCATCGCACCCGGACCACGACCCCGGCTCGGCACGACCCTTGCGGGTCTGCGCAACGGGCACAACGACCCGACCGTGAG
>CAZZFB010000021.1:1826-23588 GCA_964653385.1 uncultured Bifidobacterium sp.
GCCCGGGGACCGAAGAGGCGTATTGTTTCCATCGCCCGTCTGTAGGCGATTATGACCGCGACACTGAGAGAAAAGCTGGCCCGCCGGACGGGGACCACCGGGGCGGCCACGCCCTGGCAGAGAGCCCTCTACAGGGGCATGTTCGCCTACCTCCTCAGCCGCGTTCTCGTGGTCCTCGGGGCCGGCGTGGGCATCGCCGCCCATGCCGTGCGCGACCGCTGGGAGGACAAGGTGCCCGTGGAGGGCATCCACGCCCTCGTGCGCGTCTTCGACAGCTGGGACGGGCACTGGTACATGGACGTCACCCGGCTCGGCTATCCCCGCGACATCCAGGCCAACGTCACGTACTTCGTGAGCGACGCGAGGGCGGCGTTCTTCCCCCTGTACCCGCGGACGGTGCATTACCTGGACATGCTGCTCCCGGGCGGGCCCGTGAGCGTCGCGCTCGCGCTCAATCTCGTCCTCGGCGGGCTCTTCATCTACTTGATCGGGCGGATCGCGCGGGAACTGTTCGACGACCGCACGGCGGAGCGCGCGATGATCGTCGCGGCCCTCTTCCCCGGGAGCTTCGTGCTCAGCTGGGCCTATTCCGAGGCCACGATGCTCTGCCTCGCCGGCCTCATGTTCCTGGCGCTCGCCCGCCGGAGATGGCTCCTCGCCGGGATCCTCGCCGCGTTCGGCACCGCCGCCCGCCCGAACGCCGTCGCGCTCGTGGCGGCGTGCGCCGTGGCATCCCTCATCGCGATCAAGGAGGACCGCGAATGGCGGTCGCTCATCGCGCCACTGCTCTCCCCCATCGGCTTCGTGTCATTCATGGTCTTCCTGCGCCACCACACCGGCGAGGACTGGGCCTGGTTCCGGGTCCAGCGCGAGGCGTGGAAGGAGGGGACCAGTTTCGGGGCGACGGCGGTGACCCGGACTTTCGACTTCTTCCTCAACCCGGTCTCCTCGCCGACCAGCATGCTCACGAGCGCGTCCGTCATCGCCATGGTCATCGCCGTCTGGGCGGCGCGCCGGCACCGGCTGCCGCTGCCCCACATCGCCTACAGCGCGACAGTCCTCTTCCTGATGCTCCTGCCGGCGACGGTCACGGCCAGGCCGCGGTTCCTGTTCACCGCCTTCCCGCTCCTCATCCCCGCCGCGCGCATCCTCCGGGACGACGAGGACACGTGGTGGCCGCTCACCCTCGTGGTTCTCTCGAGCGGGCTCGTTGCCGTCACCGGCCTCTACACGGTGTTCGGCGCGATCCCCTGATCAGCCGAGCGGCAGACGACGCCACACGGCCTGGGGCAGCAACCTGAAGATGCCGAACACCCAGCGCAGGACTGACGGTGCGTACACCACCGTGGCCCCCGAGTTCGCCGCCTTGGCCACGATGTCCGCGACGTCACCCGGGGTCGTCGCGAACGGTGCCTTCTTCATGCCTGCGGTCATCTTCGACACCACGAAGCCCGGTCGGACGACGAGGATCGACGCCCCCGTGCCCTCCAGCTCGTGGTCGACGGCCAGTGCGAGCGAGTCGATCGCCGCCTTCGAGGCGCCGTAGACGGGGTTGCCCTTCCTCACCCGCACGCCGGCAACCGACGACAGGAGGATGATGCGCCCGTACCCCTGCCGGCGCATGCGTGCCGCCACCGCGTAGAGCAGCGCGGCCGATGCCGTCGTGTTGACCGCGAGCACCTCGTGGACCGCGGCCGGGTCCGCGTAGTAGTCGGCACCCTCGGCGAGGACGCCGTGCGCGATCACGGCGACGTCGATGTCCCTGCCGTTCGCGGCGACCTCGTCGACCACCGCCGCCATCGATGCGTGGTCGGCGGCGTCGAAGCGCACCACCTCGACCTCGGTTTCAGCGTCCAGCGACTCTCCGAAGGCCGCCGCACCGTCCACGTCGCGGGCGACCAGCGTCAACCGCGCCACGCCCGGGCGCACCAGCCTGGCGGCGATCGCCTGGCCTATCTCGCTCGTGCCGCCGAACAGCACGATGTTCTGGGGCACCCCCACGCCGTTCTTCATGTCCTCATCCTCTCTCCAGCAGGCCGAGCCTGCGTGCCAGGTCGCTGTTCCACGCGCGTGCGGGGTCCATCTCGTCGCGGGCACGGAGCCACTCACCGAACCGCGGGTAGCCGCGGCGCACCGCGAGCGGGGCGACATGGGAGTCCTTCGCGAGATAATGGCGGCCGCCCGCGTCGAGGACCATCGTGTCGACGCGCGCCAGCAGTTCCGGCAATCCCTTGATGCCCGCCGCCATGTCGAGGGTGAGCGTCCAGCCCTCCGTCGGGAAGCTCATGGGGGCCTCGTTCGCCGGGCCCATCCTCTTCAGCACCGCAAGGAACGATGCGACTCCCTGGCCGGCGAACGCCTCGATGACCTTCCTCAGGACCTCGACCTGCGTGAGAGGGACGATGAACTGGTACTGGATGAACCCCTGGGTTCCGTACAGGGTGTTCCACCCACGGACCCCGTCGAGCGGGTGGAAAAATGCGGGGATCGACTCGACCCCGACATGGCGCCGCGCAGGTGCCTTGCGGAACCACAGTTCGTTGAACGCCTTGATCGACAGCTTGTTGAGCAGCTGGTTCGGCACCCACGGCGGCGCGGCCACGCGGACCTTGGGGTCGTAGGCGAGCACGTCTCCCCCGCCCGCCTCCGCCGCGGTCGCATGGTCACCGCGCGTCAGCACGCCGCGGCCCATCGACCTGCCCGTGGCCACCAGGTCCACCCACGACACCGAGTACCGGTAGCTGGCGTCGTCGCCGTCGGTCGACATTGCCGCGACCACCGCGTCGAAGTCCGCGAGTCTCTCGGTCTCGACCCGGACGCGGCTGGACTCGACGGGGAGCATGCGGAACTCCGCATCGAGAATGACGCCGGTGAGTCCCATGCCCCCCACGGTGGCCCAGAACCACCCGGGGTTCTCCTGCGGCGAGAGCGTGACGACGTCACCCGACGAGAGCAACACGCGCATCGCCAGCACGTGCTGGCCGAAGCTGCCGTCGAAGTGGTGGTTCTTGCCGTGGATGTCGGAGGCGATCGCGCCGCCCACCGTGACGAACCGGGTCCCGGGCGTCACCGGCACGAACCAGCCGCGCGGCACACTGTCCCGCAGGACGTCATCCAGACTCATCCCGGCAGGGGCAGTCACGGTGCCGGTGGAGGTGTCGAGCGAGTACGGCCTGCCCACGGCGGTGCCGGGCATCATCAGGACCTGCCCGCCCGCGTTCTGGGCGGCGGCCCCGTACGAACGGCCGAGACCCCGTGCGATGACGCCGCGGTCCCCCGCGGAACCGACCACGGTCCGGACCTCGTTCTCGTCGGCAGGAACAACTGTGTCGGCGACTGTCCACGCGGTGCGGCCCCAGCCGGACAGTCTCTGCTTCGTCACTGCGCCATTCTAGGAGTGCGGAGCCCCGCGGGGCGGCGCATCAGACGCCGTACACGCCGAGTGCGTACACCACGACCCACGCAAGGCCATAGAACTGCAATGAGCGGTCCCGCGTGAAGACCTCCTCGGGCGCACCGCCGCCGCCCTTCTCGAGCACCATCATGTAGCGCAGGAGCGCGAGGACCATCGGCACGATCGACAGCCCGTGCCAGGGCACCGCACCGCCGGCTGTCTCGCCGTTCTCGAAGGCCCACAGGCAGTACGAGACGACCGTGGCGGTGCAGGAGACCGAGAGGAGCTGGCGGAGGTACGGCAGCGAGTACGCCGCGAGGGACCGCCGGGTGGATGCCGCGTTGTCGCCCATCTCCAGCAGCTCGGCGAAACGCTTGCCCGCCACGATGAAGAAGGAGCCGAAGGACGTGCACAACACGAACCACGACGACATGCGGGTGTCCGTGCCGGCCGCACCCGCCATCGCCCGCAGGACGAACCCGCTCGCGACCAGCGCGAGGTCGAGCAGGGCGACGTGCTTCCATGCGGTGCTGTAGCCGATCGTCAGCACGGCGTACAGCGCCACCACACCTCCGGCCTCGGGGCGGGCGAGACACGCGACGGCAGGACCGCCGAGGAGCAGGACGGTGCCGATGACCCTGGCGACGGACAGGGGCACCGCGCCGCTCGCGATGGGTCTCGACCTCTTGGTCGGGTGCGACCGGTCGGCCTCCACGTCCTTGATGTCGTTCCAGTAGTAGGTGCCGCTCGCGGTCATGCAGAACGCCACGAAGACGATGAGGGACTTAGCCGCGAGGTCGGCAGAGATGTCTCCCAGCGCGGCGGGTGCGGCGAACACGAGCACGTTCTTCAGCCACTGCTTCGGGCGCGCCTCCCTGATGACGGCCGCGATCATGTGCCCGCCAGTTCCGTGCGGGAGACGTCGACACCGTGCGCCGCGAGGGCGAGCATCTGCGTGTCGCCCGAGGAGTCCCCGTACGCCGCGACGAGCCACCCGTCGTGGGTGATGCCGGCGGCTCCCGCCCAGCGGCGCAGCGCATCGACCTTGGCCTCCCCGCGGCAGTTCGGCCCCGTGAGCTCGCCCGTGAGCACCCCGTCGCTCTCCTCGAGTTCCGTGCACAGGACTGCATCCACCTCCAGGATCTCGCCGAGCGGCTCGAGGTACGGCGAGAGCGAGGCCGACACGAGCACGACGACCCTCCCCTCGTCCTGGTGCCGTCTCAGCACCGCGGCGGTGTCGGCCCGCATCCAGCCGGCGGCGACGGTCGTGGCGAACTCGGCGCCGTCCCTCGCGACATGCTCTGCGTCCAGCCCGGCGAGACACGCCCGCACGAAGTGCGCCTTCAGTCCGTTGCGGTCGCGGCGCAGCACGAGCGAGGCCAGTGACAGGGGGTGCCCGAGAACTGCGCGGGCCATCCTCCCCGGGCCGCCGGCACGGAGGAGGAACGGGAATACGCAGTCACGGACGGTCAGGGTGCCGTCAACATCGAATGCGACTACCTCGACCTCCATGCCCCCGCCACGCTAGTTGAGGCCCGAGACGGACCCGAGCACCCCGGCCATGTCGGAGAAGTAGCCCGGCCAGCTCTTGCTGACGACACCCGGGTCCTCGACCGTGCAGCGTCCCCTGCCCAGTGCGAGCAGCGCGAACGACATCGCGAGGCGGTGGTCGTGGTGCGTGGCGAGAGCCTCGTCGCAGGGCGGCCCTCCCGCTGCGCCCGCGATCGACAGACCGTCCTCCTCCACCGTCACTGCGCAATGGGCCTTCGCGAGTTCGGCGGCGAGGTCGCCGAGGCGATCGCTCTCCTTGCCGCGGATGAACCCGACACCCGTGATGCGGCTCGTTCCCCCGATGTTCGTGCACGCGACGGCGACGGCAGGCACGAGGTCACTCGCGTCGGACAGGTCAAAGGAAACCGCCCGCAGGACGGTGCCCTCCGCGCGCGTGACGGTCACGTCGTGACCCTCGACCTTCACGTCCATCCCCATCGCCCGCGCGACGTCGAGCACGAGACTGTCCCCCTGGAGGGTCGCCCGGGCGAGACCCGGGAGCACGATGCGGCCCGGACGGAACGCAAGCGACATCACGGGGAACGCGGCGGAGGAGAAGTCCGGCTCGACCACGTAGTGCGCGGACCCGTACGCCACGGGCCGGACGTCGATGACCTGTCCCTGCACTTCGACACTCGCACCGAACGCCGACATCACCCGTGCCGTCATCTCCACGTACGGACGGGACACGAGGTCGCCCTCCACCTCGATGCGGAGGCCTCCGTCGAGCCGCGGCGCGAGGAGCATGAGAGCCGAGACGAACTGGCTGGACACGTCGCCGCGCACCTGCACCGTGCCGCCGTGCAGGCTCCCGCGTGCGACCCGCACCGGCAGGTGACCGGCCGCCGCATTGCCCACCGGCGACACCTCGGCGCCGAGACGCCGCAGCGCATCGTGGAGGTCCGCCATCGGGCGGCGGCGCAGTGGCTCGCCGCCGTCGATCGTGACTCCCGTGGTCGACAGGCAGGCCGCCGCGGTCAGGAACCTCGACGTCGTGCCGGCGATCCCCGCATCAAGGGCGGTGGCGTCCCCCGGGAAGGCACCGCCCGTGACCGCCCCGTCGGCCCACGCACCGCAGAGCGACAGGGCCGAGACCATGGCGGCGCAGTCGTCGCCGCCGGGCACGTTCTCGATCCTGCTGACCGCCCCCGCGGGCGCCAGGGCGGCGCAGACGAGCGCGCGGTTCGCAACGCTCTTCGAGCCGGGCACGCGCACGACCGCGTCGACCGGCCCGGCAGGCGGCGCGATGACAACCGTACTCACGCGAGCTTTGCCACTCCCGGGCGGAAACCGCGGGCGATGAGACCGCCCCTGAACACCTCGACGTGCTCCGAGCGCACCACGAGGACCATGATGCCCCTGTCCCCCTCCACCGAGTGGACCACCTCGAAGTCGTGGATGTTGACCCCGAGCTCGCCCGCCAGCGCGAAGACGTCCGCCGCCGCGCCCGGCCTGTCGGGGATGGGGAGTCGCATCTCCACCAGGTTCTCCACCGCCCCGGCCCTGACGGGCAGGTTCATGCGCGCCACCCGTGCGCGCTCGAGGCGGGCGTGCAGGCCCTCCCTGTCCGACTCCGACACCACGCGGCGCATCTCCGACAGCCCGGCGATGAGACTGTCGAGCCCGCGCGTGATCGCGGCCTTGTTCTGCTCGCAGATGTCCAGCCAGATCGCGGGGGCCCCCGAGGCGATGCGCGTCATGTCACGGAACCCGCCCGCCGCCAGACGCAGCAGGGCGAGGTGCTCCTCCGACCTCTCGTCGGCGAGTCCCATGAGGGTCGCTGCAGTGAGGTGGGGCACGTGGCTGACGATCGCCACGAGGTCGTCGTGCTGGTCGGGGTCGAGCGCGACGACCTCGGCACCGAAGCGCGTGACCGTGCCGGCCACGAGCGAGAACGCCTCGTCAGAGGAACCGGACGGTGTCAACACCCACACGGCACCCTCGAACATCGAGGCGTCCGCACCGTCGAGCCCGTGCAGCTCGGAACCTGCCATCGGGTGGCCCGGGACGTACCGCGGGTCGCGACCCGCAGCTGCGACCGACCCCTTCACCGAACCGACATCCGTGACGACACCGGTCGTTGCCGCGAGCACCCGCGCGACCGCCTCCCCGACGGTTCCGACGGGAGTGGCGACGAACGAGATCTCTGCGCCAGGGTCGATCCCGGCGGCGTCGATGACCCCGCGGTCCAGAGCCTCCTGCGCCCTGCCGGCCACGGAGTCCTCCCCGTGCACGACGAAGCCGGCACGGCGCAGCGCCAGTGCGACCGAGCCACCGATGAGGCCCAGTCCGACGACGTTCGCGGTTCGCGGGGAGTTCACCTCCTCAACCTACTTCCGAGCTTTCTGCCGGCACTCGCCGTTAACTCGCGGACCTCCGCGAGGGTGAGTTCCCGCCACTGGCCGGGCCGCAGGGACTGGTCCGTCACAGTGCCGATGCGCACGCGCGCGAGGCGCACGACCGGGTGACCCACTGCGTCGCACATGCGGCGCACCTGCCGGTTCCTGCCCTCGTGGATGACGATGCGCAGCACCCCAGGTGCGGGCTGGCTCACCTGGGCCGGAGAGGTGGGGCCGTCATCCAGTTCGACCCCGTCGCGCAGCCGCCGCAGCGCCCCGGATGCCACGCCCGACGGCGGGCACTCGACCTCGGCCAGGTACTCCTTCTCCACGCCCATGCTCGGGTGCGTGACCGCGTTCGTGAGGGCTCCGTCGTTCGTGAGGATGATGAGCCCGGAAGTGTCCATGTCGAGCCGGCCCACGGGATACACCCGCACGTCTCCGGGGACGAGATCCACCACCGTCTCCCTGTCATGGGTGTCTGCGGCGGTGCTCACGACACCTGTCGGCTTGTTCAGCAGGTAGTACACCAGGCCGGGCGCGAGACCCACCGGGATGCCGTCGACACGCACCTCGTCGGACTCCGCACGGACCCGCCTGCCGAGGACGGCGGTCTCGCCGTTCACCGTGACCCTGCCGTCCGCGATCATCTCCTCGCACACGCGGCGCGACCCGTAGCCGACGCGCGCGAGCAGTTTCTGCAGACGCTCCCCCTCGTCGGCGATCTGCTCCCACAGCGGCCTGTCGTCAGCGGCGCCTCCCGGCGCGTCAGGGAGCACGGTCAGTCCCCGGGACTGCCTTCATTGCCGGGGTCGTCGCCCGCGGGACCGGCTCCCTCGTCTGCGTCCCCGATGGTCGCGTCGATGCGCAACGTCTTCTCGAGCGCCTCCACGATGCTCGCGTCGGGCACGAAACTCGCGATGGGCGGCAGGTCGGAGATCGACGCGAGTCCGAGCTTCTCCAGGAAGAGATCGGTCGTGCCCCACATCACTGCCTGCCCGGGACCGTCGTCGCGCCCGACAGCTGTGATGTACCCGCGGCCGTGCAGGGTCCTCATCACGGCGTCAGGGTCCACGCCGCGGATGCTCGCGATCTGCAGGCGCGAGATCGGCTGCTTGTAGGCGATGATCGCCAGGGTCTCGAGGGCAGCACCGGACAGACGCGCGCGCTGGCCGTCCAGGATGAAGCGTTCCACGTAGGGGGCCATGTCCGCGTGCGTCTGGAAACGCCACCCGCCGGCGACCTTGGCGACCGTGAACCCGTGGCCCGCGTCCTCGTAGGTGCGGGCGAGACGGCCGCACACCTCGTCCACCGTGCTCGCGGGCAGCTCCACCAGTTCCGCGAGGAGATTCGAGGGCACCGGCTCCTGCGCCACGAGGATGATCGCCTCGATCGCCCTGACCGACTCCACGCTCACGTCAGCCGTCATAGTCGTCCACCGCCAGCGGGCCGTCGATCTCCGGGCCCTCGCCCGTCCATACGACGGCGATGTCCCCGAACCTGTCGGCCTGCTCGATCTCGATCCAGCCCTGCTTGTACATCTCGAGGATCGCGAGGAACCGGACCACGATCTCCAGTCTCTCGATGAGGTCGCTCGTCAGCGCACGGAACGACGTGCGCCCGATCCGCGGGAGCTCGTCCATCATCTCCTCGACGGCCTCGGCGACCGTGAAGCGGATCGGCGAGACGTGGAACAGGCTGATCGTGGGGACCGGTCTCGGGGTGATCGCAGAGACGAATGCCTTCTCGAGGCGGGCCACCGTCACCCCCTCCATGAGGTCCGGCATGACTCCGGCGAAGGTCTCGTCGGGCCCGGTGGTGCGTGCGTACACCCTGTCGGCGTCGTCCACGTACTGCGACAGGAGCCTGGCCACGTCCTTGAACGTCTTGCACTCGAGCAGCCTGGCGAGGAGCAGGTCCCTCTCCTCCCACAGTGCCAGCTCGTCGTCCAGGTCGACGGTCTCCTTGCCGGGCAGCAGGCGGCGGGCCTTCAGTTCCACCAGAGTGGCGGCGATGAGGAGGAACTCGGTCGCGATCTCCAGGTCGAGCTCCGTCATGCGCGAGAGCTCCACCAGGTACGCATCCACGATGGTCGACAGACTGACCTCGTGGATGTCCACCTCCTCGCGCAGGATGAGGTGCAGCAGCAGGTCGAACGGGCCCTCGTAGACGGGTGTCGCGACGTCGATGGGCACGGGGCGATGATAGTTCGGCCGTCCCGTGCGGGCCGTTATCCCTGTGCTTCTGCTGACGGGAGGGACTAGCGTTTCCGTGTGCCCCGCGTGCTCTCCTGCATCCAACCGACCGGCTCAGTGCACCTCGGGAACCACCTCGGCGCCCTCATCAACTGGGTGGCAGGCCAGCACGACGGTGACGTGTACCACGGCATCGTCGACCTCCACGCTCTCACCGTGATCGAGACCCCCGGTCTCATCGGGTCGCAGACGCTGGAGCTCGCCGCGATGCTCTTCGCGGTCGGTCTCGACCCCGATGTCGCCACGGTCTTCGTCCAGAGCCACATCCACGAGCACTCGGAACTCTCCTGGATCATGGAGTGCACGGTCTCCTACGGCGAGCTCTCGCGCATGACCCAGTTCAAGGACAAGTCGGCGAAGCGCGAGGGAGAGTTCATCTCCGCGGGGATCTTCACCTACCCCGCCCTCATGGCCGCGGACATCCTGCTGTACGACGCCGACGAGGTCCCGGTCGGCGACGACCAGCGCCAGCACGTGGAGATCACCCGCGACGTGGCAATCAGGTTCAACCACCGCTTCGGCGACACCTTCACCGTGCCGAGGGCTGTCCACCCCAAGGCCGGTGCACGTGTCATGGACCTGCAGGACCCCACGTCCAAGATGTCGAAGTCGGCCGCCACGGACGCGGGCATCGTCTACATGCTCGACGACAACACGGCCATCGAGAAGAAGTTCAAGCGGGCCGTCACCGACAATGACGGCGAGGTCCGCTACGACCGCCAGGCGAAGCCGGGGGTCTCGAACCTCCTGGACATCCTGTCCGCCTGCACCGGCACGCCCGTCGAGACGCTCGCCGCGTCGTACACCCAGTACGGGCCGCTGAAGAAGGACACCGCAGATGCGGTGATCTCCGTCGTCGAGCCCGTCCGCACGCGGTACGGGGAGCTCATGGCCGACCGCGGCGAGCTCGCGCGCCTGCTGCGCATCGGCAACGACAGGGCCCGCACCGTGGCGGCGAGGACGCTGGCGCGGGTGCACTCGGCTGTCGGCCTGATGCCGCGCGTCTGACCGCCTACACGTCGTCGGCACGCCGCAACGCATCGGCTGCCTCGTCACGGGACAGTCCCGCCACGAGCTCGACCGTGCGGGGGTCGCTCACCGGGCGCAGCATTGCCGCGCCGGTGCGCTCGTGGTCCAGGTACAGCCGCATCGCCGCCGTACGGCCGCCGAGGAGCGTCGCGGCCACCCGGCCCGCCCAGCCGAGCGGGCTTGCCGCCTTGCCGACGTCGTGGAGCAGGGCAGCCGCGCGCTCCGGGCGCGGTGAACCGGGACGGATGGCGTCGAAGCGCGCGAGGACCTGCAGGCTGTGCCGTCTGTCCCGCGCCTGCATGGACGACCACATCGCGAACTCCGCCCCGCCGAGGACTGCGCGCGCGGCGGCCGTTCCCTCCGGTGACGGCTCGTGGTTGCGCAGGCTCGAGACCGCGCGCCGCGCGAGGTGCGTGATGCCGCCGCTCACGCCGTTGCCCTCGGGTGCGCGCCGCGGTACACGGCAAGGAGACGCTCGCGTGACACCTTCGTGTAGATCTGGGTGGTCGAGATGGTGGCGTGGCCCAGCATCTCCTGGACGATGCGCAGGTCGGCGCCGTGCTCCAGCATGTGGGTGGCGCATGTGTGGCGCAGGACGTGGGGCGACATCTCGCGGCCGATCCCGGCCCTGTCCCCGGCTGAGCGCACGATGTCCCACGCCTTCTGGCGGCTAAGGCGGCGGCCCCTGTTGGTGAGGAACACCGCGGACCGGTCCTCGCGGCTGCGCCACTGCGGCGGCGAGAGGGCGTCACGCGCACCCGCGTCGACGTACTCACCGAGCGCCGCGAGAGCAGCGCCGCCCACCGGCACTATCCGCTCCTTGCTGCCCTTCCCGAACAGCCGCACCAGCCTGTTCGGCCGGTCGAGATCGTCGAGGTCGAGTCCGCACGCCTCGGAGATGCGGGCACCGGTGGCGTAGAGGAACTCGAGCAGTGCACGGTCCCGCACCGCGGACGGCTCGTCCCCCGTGACGGCCGACAGCAGGCGCTCCGTCTCGTCCATCGAGAGGGGCTTCGGGACGCCGGCAGCCACGCGCACTCCCTCCAGGTGCACCGTCGGGTCGGAATCGACGACTCCCTCGGCGGCGGCGTGGGCATAGAACATCCTCAGAGCCGCGAGCCTCCGCGCCGTCGTCGATGCGGCCTCGCCGGACGACTGGCAGTGCGCGACGAACCCGGCGAGCCCCGTGGCGGAGGCACCCACGAGCGACTCCCCCTCCGCGGCCAGCCACTCAGCGGCACGCACGAGGTCCCTGCGGTAGGACGACACGGTGTTCGCCGCCCTTCCGCGCTCCACCCGCAGCCACGTGAGGAACTGCTCGACGGCCCCCTCGTCTCCCCCGGCGGGACGCCGCACCGTCACCTGCCCAGGTGGCGTGCCGCGCGGAGTATCCCTGCAACGGACTTCGAGTCGGTGATGTCGCCGTGGAGCGCCATGCGCACCGCCTCGTCGAACGGCACCTTGCGCACCGTCATCGCGTCCTCCTCCGGCCCGTGCGGCTCAGCGGCACCCTCGGTGAGGTCGACGGCGAGGAAGATCTCCACGTAGGAGTTGCACACGCCCGGCGTCGAGAGGATGGAGCCGAGCGGCCTCCATGTCGCGGCCTCGTGGCCCGCCTCCTCCATCAACTCGCGCTTGGCCGTGAGGAGGGGGTCCTCCCCCTCGACGTCGCGCATGCCGGCGGGGATCTCGGTCACGTACGCGTCGACGGTCGCCCGGTACTGGTCCACGAGGATGATGCAGTCGTCCGCGGTGACGGCGACGACCGCCACGGCACCGGGCGAGTCCACGTAGGTGCGGGAAAAAGTGTCCCCCCGCGGACCGACGACCCTGCGGGTGACCAGCTTCGAGTACGTCCAGTCGTGCACCGTCTCCAGGGACTCCGTGCGGAACCCCCCGGGGGTGCCCTCAGACCCTGCCATCAGGCTGTCTGTGCGGCGGCACCGGTGCGCACCTCGCGGTGCGCCAGCGACGCCGCGATGAGCTCGCGGAAGAGCGGATGCGGCCTGTCGGGCCTGCTCTTGAACTCCGGGTGCGCCTGGGTGCCGACCCAGAAGGGGTGGTCCTTCGCCTCGATGAACTCGACGAGGCGCTTGTCGGGTGACGTGCCGCTGCACACGAACCCGGCCTCCTCGAACCGCGAGCGGTAGTTGTAGTTGAACTCGTAACGGTGACGGTGACGTTCGCTCACCACGGTCTCGCCGTAGGCATCCGCCACCTTCGTGCCCGGCTGGAGGACCGCGTAGTAGGCACCCAGGCGCATCGTGCCGCCCTTGTCGGTGACGTCACGCTGGTCGTTCATCAGGTCGATGACAGGGTTCGTGGTCGACGGCTCGAACTCGGTGCTGTTGGCGTCCGCCAGCCCGAGGACGTGCCGTGCGTACTCGATCGTCATCACCTGCATGCCCAGACACAGCCCCAGGCACGGGATCCTGTTCTCGCGCGCGTACGCGGCGGCCGCGATCTTGCCCTCGATGCCGCGCGCACCGAACCCGCCGGGAATGACCATTCCGTCGAGCCCGTCCAGCCGGCCGGAGGCGAGCAGTCCCTCCACGTCCTCGGCCTGGATCCAGTCGATCTCGACCTTCGCCGAGTGGTGGAACCCCGCGTGCTTCAGGCTCTCCACGACCGACAGGTACGCGTCCTGCAGCTCCACGTACTTGCCGATGAGCCCGATGCGCACCGGCCTGGTGGATGCATCAACCTGCGCCACGAGCGACTCCCACGAGGTGAGGTCGACCTCGCCCTCGATGCGGAGCAGGTCGCACACGAACCCGTCGAGACCCTCCTCGTGGAGGATGAGCGGCAGCTCGTAGATGTTCCTCGCGTCGGCCGCGTTGATGACCGCGCGCACGTCCACGTCGCACATGTTGGAGATCTTGCGCTTGAGGCCGTCGCTCAGCGGCTCCTCGCTGCGGCAGACGATCACGTCGGGCTGGATGCCCCGCGAACGGAGCTCGGTGACGCTGTGCTGGGTGGGCTTCGTCTTCTGCTCGCCGCTCGGGCCGATGAACGGCACGAGGGTGACGTGGAGGTAGCAGACGTTGTCCCTGCCTGCCTCGTTGCGGAACTGGCGGATCGCCTCCAGGAACGGGAGGATCTCGATGTCGCCCACCGTGCCCCCGACCTCGGTGATGACGACGTCGGTGTCCTCGGTCGCGATCCGGCGGATCCTCCGCTTGATCTCGTCCGTGATGTGCGGGATGACCTGCACCGTCTTGCCCAGGTAGTCGCCCCGGCGCTCGGCCGCAAGCACCGCCTGGTAGATCGAGCCCGTCGTGGCGTTCGAGCTGCGGGTCAGGTTCTCGTCGATGAAGCGCTCGTAGTGGCCGAGGTCGAGGTCCGTCTCGCCGCCGTCGTCGGTCACGAAGACCTCGCCGTGCTCGAACGGGTTCATCGTGCCGGGGTCGACGTTGATGTACGGGTCGAGCTTCTGCATCGTCACGCGGAGGCCGCGCATCTTCAGCAGGCGCCCTAGCGAGGAGGCCGTGAGACCCTTGCCGAGTGAGCTCGCAACTCCACCGGTCACGAATATGTGCTTGGGCATCGGGTCTCCCGCCAGGTTCGAATCTCTAACGGGAGGTCATCCTACCCCATGCGGCGGGCAGGACGTTCATGCTCACTTCGCCGGCCGGCGGCGCTTCGCGTTCTCGGCGGAGAGGGTGGCGATCAGGTCCCGGGCGTGGGCCGTGGCGGAGTCGTCGGCGACTCCGCCGGACAGCATGCGGGCGACCTCGGACACCCTCTCGTCCCCGTCGAGGACCGTCGCCGAGCCGAATGTCCTGCCGCGGGTGACCTCCTTTGACACCGCCACGTGGCGGTGCGCACTTGCGGCCACCTGGGGCAGGTGCGTCACCGCGAACACCTGGTGGCTGCCGCCGAGCGTGCGCAGTGCCGAGGCGACAGCGACCGCGGCAGAGCCGCCGATGCCGGCATCCACCTCGTCGAACACCATGGTCCCCGGCTCGTCAGTGAGCACAAGGCGGATCGCGAGCATCGTGCGGGCGAGCTCCCCGCCGCTCGCCACCTTCGTGAGCGGCAGCGGTTCCGAACCCGGGTTGGCGCACAGCAGGAATGTGACAGCCTCCCCTGCGGGGTCGGACTCGGGCCCCCCGACCGAGACGATCACCTCGGCGTGCGGGAGCGCGAGGGTGCGCAGGTGCGTCTCCACTGCCTTGCCGAGGGCGGGGGCGGCCTTGCGGCGCTGGTCCCCCACCTTGCGCTGCTCGGCCAGCAGGCGGCGCAGGGCCTTCTCCCGGGCCGAGTTGAGCTCGCCCACCCGTTCCGCGTACCCGGTGAGCTCCGCGAGCCGGGCGGACGCCTCGTCCCCGAACCGGATGACGTCAGCCAGGGAATCGCCGTACTTGCGCATCAGGTCGCGCAGGAGCTGGCGCCTTGCCCGCACGTGGGCGAGGCGCTCGGGGTTCTCCTCGGACACCTCGGCGGCGGCCCGCAGCTCGGCGAGGACGTCGGATGCCTCGGCCGAGAGCGCACCGAGGCGCTCCCGCATGCCGGCGAGACCCTCGAGGTTGCCGAGAGCGCGCACGGCGGCACCGATCGAGTCGACAGCGGCATCGTCGTCGCCGAGCGCGGCGGCGGCGGCCCACAGTGCGTCGCGGTGCTTGGTGGCATCAGCCAGCAGGTCCTCCTCGCGGCCGAGCTCCTCCTCCTCCGTGGCAGACGCGATGGCGGCCCCCAGGATCTCGCCTGCCTGGAACTCGAGCAGGTCGATCTCGCGCGCGCGGGTCTTCTCGTCGCCGCCGAGAGCGGCGAGCGACGCGTCGATCTGGGTGACCTCCTCACGTGCCGCACGCAGCCCCGAGAGGTCGACACCCGCGAACCTGTCGAGTGCGTCGCGCTGGACCGCCGCGCCGAGCAGCCTTTGGTGTGCATGCTGGCCGTGGATGTCCACGAGGTCCGCACCGATCTCGGAGAGCTGCGCCACCGTGGCCATGCGCCCGTCCACGTACGCCCGCGACCGCCCCTCGCGGGCGATGACCCTGGCGAGGATCGTCTCCGTCTCGCCGCCGTCGGCGCCGACGGTGACGAAACGCGCCTCGACCCGCGCCTCCTCGCAACCGGCGCGCACGACGCTCGCGTCGGCACGTGCCCCCACGATGAGGTTGATCGCCTCGACCAGCATGGTCTTGCCCGCGCCCGTCTCGCCGGTGACGACGGTGAAGCCCGGACCGAACGTGAGGTTCACCCTCTCGATCACCCCGAGGTTCTCGATGGCCAGCTCGACGAGCATCAGCGGTCCGCCAGGCCGAACTTGGACTTCAGGATCTGGTGGAACCGCATGCCCTCGAACCTCACGAACCGTGCCGTCTCCTCTGCCGCGTCCACTTCCACCACGTCCCCCGGCTTCAGTGAGTGCACCAGCTCGCCGTCAACGGCAACGTTGACCTGACGGTGGCCCAGCACCTCGATGCGGATCCTCTCGGTGGGGTCGAGCACGAGGGACCTGTCGAACAGCATGTGCGGCGAGACCGGCGTGACCAGCAGGGCACGCATGCGCGGCGAGAGCACGGGTCCCCGGGCCGACAGCGAGTAGGCCGTGGAGCCGGTCGGTGACGACACGATCAGCCCGTCGGCCGCGTAGGTGCTGAACGGCGCACCGTCGATGTCCACCGCGACGCGGACGGTGTGACCCGCCTCCTTCTTCTCGACCACGACCTCGTTCAGTGCCCGCGCCTCGCCGAGGAAGGAGCCCGAGGCCCACGTGCGCACGCGCACCAGCATCCGGTCGTCGAGGTGGTAGTCCCTGCCCTCAGCGCCCGACATGAAGAGCCGCAGTGCGTCCACCGCCTGGCCCTGCTCGACGGCAGTGAGGTAGCCGAGCAACCCCACGTTGACCCCGATGATCGGCACGGGACGACCGTCCAGGGTGCGCACGGACCTGAGCATCGTGCCGTCGCCACCGACGGACAGGAGGACGTCGATGTTCTCGAGGGTGTCATCGGCATCGAGGCCGTCCAGCGGGCCCACGGCGACGAGGGCGGGGACGTCCGCACCGGAGACCACGGGCACGTGCCCGTTCGCCAGGCACCACGTGATGATCTCGCGGCCCGTGCCGACGGCATCCTCGCGGAAGCGGTGGAGGGAGATCCCGACGCGACCCATGGCTACAACCTACGACCGCCCTGCGTCCCGGAGGTGCAACAGGAACTCGGTGTTGCCGTCCTGGCCCTTCAGGGGCGACTCCATCTCGCCCTCCACCGACCAGCCGAGGGCAACCGCCGCCCCAGCGACCTTGTCCACGGACGCCCGGTGCAGCACGGGGTCCGTGATGACGCCGCGGCCGCGCGATGCCTCCTCCCGTCCCACCTCGAACTGGGGCTTCACGAGCAGCACCATCTCGGCGGGGAGAGCCCCGTCCCCGGCCACGAGACGGGACAACGCGGGGAGCACGGTCACGAGCGAGATGAACGACAGGTCGGCCACCAGGAGCGAGCACGCGAAGGGCAGGTCAGCGGGCCCCATGTCCCGGATGTTCGTTCCCTCGCGCCACGTCACCCGTGCATCACCGGCGATGCGTTCGTGCAGCTGGTTGCGCCCGACGTCCACGGCGAACACTCGCGCGGCACCGTGCTGCAGCAGGCAGTCGGTGAACCCACCGGTGGAGGACCCTGCGTCGACCACGGACCGCCCGGCAACGGCGATGCGGAACGTCGACACCGCCCCCTCGAGCTTCTCCCCCCCGCGGCTCACGTACCTGCGCTGGCGGACGATCTCGATCGGCTCGTCGGGGGCGACCAGACGCGATGCCTTGAGTGCCGGGGAGCCCGCCACGGTGACGGCATCCTCCTCGATCAGTCGTGCGGCCTCGGAGCGGGAGGCCACGAGCCCGCGCTTCACCATGGCGGCATCCAGCCTGATCCTCACGGCCCGAGCGTAACTACCGCGGCAGCCCGCACTGCGGGAGGTTCTCAGGCGAGAACCCGGTCCACCACCGCCGCGAGATCGGCGCCCGTGATGCAGTCCGGCGGGGCATCACCCGCGGACCCCACGCCCGTGAGAACGAAGCCGAACCGGCACCCGATCGTCCGTGCGAAAGCCCCGTCGGTGGACACCTTGTCCCCCACCATCAGGTACCGGTCGGGACCGATGCCCGGGAAACGAGAGAGGACCAGACGGGCCATCGGTTCGTGCGGCTTGCCGGTGACCACGGGATCCACGCCTGCTGCCGTGGCGATCGCGGCGAGCACCGATCCGCCGCCCGGCAGCAGACCGTCGGGCGTGGGGTACGAGTTGTCGGAGTTGCTGCCCACGAGGCGTGCCCCGCCGCGCACGGCGCGCATCGCGTCAGCGAGGACCGTGTAGTCGAACTCGCGGTACAGGCCCACCACGACGTCGCTGTAGTCGTCCATGCGCCCCGGGTGCTCGTGCGCCACGACCACCTCGCACCCTGCACGCGCGACCTCCTCCCGGAGCCCCGCGCCCCCGCACACGAGCACGCGCCCGCCGGGACGCAGGATCGAGCCCGCGGACATTGCAGACGTGACGACGCGTCCGCGCGCGTCGAGCCCGATGGCCGAGAGATGCTCCTCCTGCTCGGCGACGGTGGAGAACGAGTTGTTCGTGACGTAGAGGACCTCGATGCCGGCCGCCGCCGCCCGCCGGAGCGACTCCACCGAACCCGGCACGGCACGGTGGGCCAGCCACACCACGCCGTCGAGATCGCAGAGCAGCACGTCGGGTCGTGCGGTTTTGTCCATCGCCCCCAATCCTGCCACCCTTGGTGCGTGCCCCGCTTCGAACCATTCCGCGCCGCCCGGTACGCCCTCGCATCGCCCGGGGACGTCGCGCCGCTCGTCTCCCCCCCGTACGACGTGTTCGGCGAGGAGGAGCGCGACGCGCTCGCGGCCTCGCACCCCGCGAACATCGTGCGCGTCGACTACCCCGTGGAGCGTGACGGTGCGGGACGCTACGACGCGTGCGCGTCCGTGCTCGCCTCGTGGGTCGCCGACGGCACGGTCAGGATCGACGACTCCCCGTCCTTCACCCTGTACCGGATGAGCTTCGTCGACGACGCCGGGCGCCCTCGCGACACGGTCGGCGTCATCGGGGCACTCGAGGTGGTGGATGAAGGCGCGGGCGGCGTTCTCCCGCACGAACGCACCACCCCCAAGGCCAAGACGGACCGTCTCGACCTGACCCGTGCGACGCAGGCGAACCTGAGCCCCGTGTGGGGGCTGTCCCTGACTGCCGGTCTCTCCGAGTTGCTCGCCGAGCCCGGCGAGACCGTTGCACGAACGACCGACGCCGCGGGCGTCGTGCACACCGCGGAGCGGGTCACCGACCCCGCGCGCATCGCCGCGATCGCATCCGCGGTGTCGTCGAGCCCCGTGCTGATCGCCGACGGCCACCACAGGTACGCGATCAGCCGCACGTACCGCGACGAGCAGCGGGCGGCAGGCGGCACCGCGGCTTCCGATCTCGTGATGACCTACGTGGCAGAACTGGTGGCCGAGCAGCTGAGCATCGCGGCGATCCACCGTCTCGTGACCGGCCACTCCGCCGACGAGGTGCTGGAGAGGATCGCGCCGTTCTACGACACCGAAGCCGCCGGCCCGGTGGGCCCCGGCACGCTCGCGGCCATGGACTCGGCGGGGCGGCTGTGCCTTGTCGACCGCGACGGGAACGGGACATGGCTGTCCCCCCGTGGCGACGCCTTCCGGGGCATCCGCGACATGGACAGCGCGCGTCTCGAGCACGCCCTCGGGGACATGATCGGGGCCGTCACGTACCAGCACGGTGTGCACGACGTTCTTGCCCGGCTGCGCGGCGGCGATGCGGACTGCGCCGTGCTGATCCGGCCGGTGTCGCTCCAGGAGATCAGGCGCACTGCCGACACGGGCGAGCTGATGCCGCCGAAGTCGACGTTCTTCACGCCGAAGCTCCTGACGGGGATGGTGTGGAGGCCGCTCCGGCCCTGACCCCTGCCCGGCCGCGGGTCAGGTGATCGACGCGGCGTAGATGCCCGCGATCGTGGCGTCGAGCACGGAGTCGAACTCGGCGTCGCTCTGCTGGGCGGACAGGCCCTCGGACAGGGCCCGCGAGAAGCTCGCGATCATGCCCTTGTTGCGGGAGAGCCTGGCGTTCGCGTCCTCGCGGCTGTAGCCACCGGACAGCGCCACCACCCTGACGACGCGCGCGTGCGACACGAAGTCCGCGTACAGGT
Source organism: uncultured Bifidobacterium sp. (assembly GCA_964653385.1). GTDB lineage: Bacteria > Actinomycetota > Acidimicrobiia > Acidimicrobiales > Ilumatobacteraceae > UBA2093. The sequence continues at coordinate 21,579 of CAZZFB010000021.1, forward strand.
TGTCCGAGTCAGGGAGCGTGAGCTTCAGCATCACCGGCTGGTCGGCCGTGAGGGAGTCGAGGTGCGCGGCGATCGATGAATGCAGGATCGCCTCGGCCTCCGCCTTGTCGGGGATGTTGATGTCCACCTCCGGCTCGATGATCGGAACGAGCCCGTGGCCGATGATCTGCCTGGCGACCTCGAACTGCTGGGCCACGACGGCCTCGATACCTGACTTGCTCGCCGCCTTGATGACGGAGCGCATCTTGGTCCCGAAGATGCCCTTCGCCACGCCCCGCGCGCACAGCGCATCGAGGTCGGGCATCGGCTTCATCACCTGGACACCGTCAGCCTCGTCGGCAAGCCCCTTGTCGATCTTCAGGAACGGGATGACCTTCTTGCGGCTCCACAGGTACTCGGCCGAGCCGAGTCCCTCGATCTGGCGGTCCATGGTTCCCTCGAACAGGATTGCCCCGAGCACTCGGTCACCGTTGAACGCCGGGCTGAGGATCATGCGGGTGCGCATCGCGTGCATCAGGTCGAACATCTGCTCGTCGCCCGAGTAGGTGGACTCCTCGATGCCGTAGAGGCGCAGGGCCTTCGGGGTGCTGCCGCCGCTCTGGTCGAGTGCCGCGATGAAACCCTTTCCCTCGCGCATGCGCGTCAGTTGCTCGTTGTTCATGTGTGCACCTCTTGTTGCCGGGCCGGGGGGACGGGCCCACAATAATCAGCGCTCCGTGAGACCGTCCGCGAATCCCCGGAGGATCCTGTCCACCTGGCCGGGCCTGCGCACCACCGTGACCCTCCCCGCGCGGACGTCCGTCCGTGCCGCGAGCCCGCCACCGGCCGCGAAGAACCGCTTGTTGACGGAGCCGTAGACGGCCACCCGCGTCCCCGAGGTCAGCGGGTTGTCGCCCTCCTGCGTGACAGGCACCACAGTGCGGCCCTCGGCTCCCCTGCAGACCACGTCGAAGGACGTGAACACACGGCCGTCACCCGTCTCAGTGACCGTCGCGTCACGGCTGACCTCGCCGACGATCACCACCGCGTTCACGTCTGTCGGCACGTGCTGCGCCGGCTGCGACTTCTCTGCTTCCTTCTTCTGTCCCATTGTCGACCTCCTTGCGGGGGCCATGTGGGGCATCAGCTGCCGAGCGCGGCAAGCCTCTCGACGACATCAGCGAACCCGGGGTCGTGCGCGGCGACACGCTCGAAGAACGTGCGCGCCTCGATCACGTTGCCGAGTCGGTCGTGCAGGTCACCGATCACGTACCACTGGCGGAGATGGTGCTCTGCCGGGCGCTTCACGTCGTTCGCCGTCTTGTCCATGAAGGACAGCGCCTCGATCAGGTGGCCCCTGTCCGCGAGCGAACCTGCCTGGACGATGCGCGCCTCGGCCACGAGCTCGGGGTTCGGGGAGGCCGCGGCGACTTCCTTCCACAGTTCCTCCACGCGTGCATGGTTCCCGAGGGCCCGGTAACAGTCGGCAAGCACGGCGTGGTTGAAGATCCAGCCCGGGTTCAGCAGGAGGGCACGCTCGATCTCCTCGGCGGCACGCTTCCACTGGCCGGCCCGGTACAGGCACAGTCCGTACATCTCGTGGACAGCGGAGACGTCCGCGTACTCCTTCGCCATGGGCGCGAGGATCTTGCGGGCTTCCTCGTAGCGGAACGCCTCGAACGACTGCAGCGCGGCCTCGTACCTCTTCACGGCACGGCCCGCGGCCCTGCCGCCGAGTGCCCGTTCGAACTCCTCGATCACCGAGTCGAGCGCCCGCACCTCCTTGCGGCCGCCCTTCTGCGCGCGACCGGTGGACCGTGACCTGGCCCCGGTCGGCTGGCGGCGCGGACGAGTGGACGAGCCTTCGTCCACCCAGACTTCCGCGGAGCGCTCCGGCGGCCGTGAGGGCTCGAGGTTGGTGCGCCTTCCGCCCGTGCGGCGGCGAACCTCCTGCGAACGGCGTTCCTTCTCGGTGCGCGGCTCGCGCTCCTCCCAGAAGGGCCGGTCATCGTCGCGGCGCGGACCGTCGTC
>CAZZFB010000022.1:0-11092 GCA_964653385.1 uncultured Bifidobacterium sp.
AGCACGGCGACCGCGCGCAGGCCCTCGATGTCGGTGCGCCGTTTCACCCGAAAAGTATGGCGTTCCCCCGCCGGCCGGCGGGGGCAAGGACGGGCGACGACGGGTGGACGGGACTGCCCGTCGCCTGCAGGTGCATTGGCTATTCTGCGCGGAACACAGGACTCGACAGGGGGCACACGATGTCACGAAAGTTCCGTCTCGCAGCAACAGCAACCGCGGTCGCGATGGTCCTCGCCTCGTGCGGCGGGGGCTCCTCCACCGACACCGGCGACGACGAGACCGGCGAGGGGGAAGCCACCCCGATAGCGCAGGTCGAGCTCACCTTCCAGCCGATGTCGGCGGGGAGGCTCATCGTGTGCACCGACGCGCCGTACGAGCCGTTCGGCTACAAGGACGAGTCCGGCAACTGGGCGGGATTCGACCTGGACATCATGTCGGCGGTCGCCCGGCGCTACGGCCTCGCGCTCGACGTGGCCGAGCAGGCAGCAGACGGGATCTGGCTGGCCCCGGCTGCCGGCACGTGCGACGTCGCGGCGGCCGCGATCACCATCAGTGCCGACAAGGAGGAGAACGCGGCGTTCAGCGACCCGTACTTCGACGCCAACCAGTCGCTGCTCGTGCGCACCGAGGACGCCGAGACGCTGATCGACCTCGAGTCGGCGGCAGGGAAGAAGATCGGTGTCCTGGCCGGGTCCGACGGCGAGACCTACGCCCGGGACAACGCCGGTTCGTCCACGCTCCAGTCCTTCGACGACACCGAGGCCATGTACCTCGCCCTGGAGTCGGGGAACGTGGACGCCGTGCTGCACGACTACGCGATCAACGCCAGCCGGGCGGCTCGCGACGGCAGCAAGTCGGCGGTCTCCGCGACCTTCGTGACGGACGTGTATCTCGGATTCGCGGTCGCCAGGGACAACGTCGCGCTCCAGGAGGCCCTCAACGAGAGCCTGAACGAGTTCCGCGCGACGGGCGTCTACGACGAGATCTTCGGGAAGTACTTCGGGTCCAGCACGGTGGAAGAGGAGTAGCCGGCTGGACGCGCAACCCGCGCCGGCACCGTCCCCCGCGGCGCGCCGGACGACCGAACACCCCGGGCGTAGGGTCCGACGTGCATGAGCACCGACAAGGACCGCATCGCCGCCATGCTCGCGCTGGCGAACCACCCGAACACACCCCAGCACGAGGCCGAGACCGCCCTCGCGCTCGCATCCAAGCTGATGCAGCGCAACGGCTGGACTGAGGGGGACATCACCCCGAGGGACGCGCCGGTCGACGAGAGCATCGTGGTCGAGACGCTCGTGGTCAGCGGCCCGTACCGGGTGCAGCGCTACGACCTGCTGTACTCGATCCTCCTCATCCACTCGTGCACCGGGTACATCGGCACGGACGACGACACCGGCGAGAGAACCATGACCGTCTATGGCCGGCGTGACGACATCTTCGCGGCACGCACCCTCTTCGCCGCCGCGGACCTCATGGGCGTGCGGCTGCTGCCGAAAGGCGACCGTTCCTGGCGCATCTCCTGGTGGAAGGGCTTCCGCAAGGGCATCGACGAGGCCCTCGGCGCGGCCAGGCAGGAGTACGTCCGCGAGGAACCCGGGGCCGGCATCGTCCTCGCCGACCGCCGGCGCCGCGCCGAGCGCGAGCTGCGCACCCACGGTCCGTCGTTGCGGCGCAGCTACTCGTACCACGACGAGTCCGCGTCCTCCTACGCGAGCGGGCGCGCCGCCGGCAGCTCGTTCGGCGCGGCAGGCAGGTCCTTCGGGTCCGGCGTGCGCGGGGAGATCAGATGACGCACATCACCGAGCTCGTCGACGAGGCAGTGCGCGGGGCGCGCCGGTACCCGCGCTGCAGCCACGAGCAGGCACTCGTCTATTCCTGCGAGGACGTCGCCCAGCGGCACGCACCGTTGCGCACGCTGGTCCGCCCGGAGGTGGTGGATTTCGTGGCGAACGTGTGCATGGAAGAGGACGTCGACATCCCGCACGTCGAGTTCGGCCGGCGCCGCACCTGGTGCTCGGCATGGGCCGACCGCACCACGCACACCGTCTGGTTCGGGTCGGCGCGGCCCCTCGTGGGCACGGTGCTCCACGAGCTCTCGCACCTCGTCGCCCGCGCGGACGCACACGACCCCGAGTTCCGCTTCACGTTCCTGCGTCTCCTTCGCCGGCACGCCGGCATCCAGCACGCGGGCCTGCTGCGCAGCCTCTACATCGGCACGGGCCTCGACAACGACCCGGTGCACCGTCTTTGACAGCCACGTCCGCCGGGGCCAGACTTCGCCCATGAGCGAGTCCTTCCACGACGTCATCTCCACCACGAGGTCGATCCGCCGCTACCGCACCGACCCCATCCCGGACGACGTGCTCGACCGCGTCCTGCAGGCCGCGGTGTGGGCCCCCAGCGGCGGCAACAGGCAGCCGTGGCGGATGATCGTCGTCAGCGACACCGACCAGAAGAAGAAACTCGGTGCGCTCTACGTGGAGGAATGGGCCAAGTACGTGGCGTACAACATGGAGAACGCGAAGAATGCGCCGCAGGAGGCCCGCGAGAAGCTCGCCGCCGGCCTCGCGGTGGGCACGAACCTCGCCGAGAAGCTGCACGAGGTGCCGGTCGTCGTGTTCTTCGTGCACGACTCGCGTCTCATCTACGTCACCGACGACCACCTGCCGCGCACCTCCGTGGTCGGCGGCGCCTCGCTCTACCCGGCGGTGCAGAACCTGCTCACCGCCGCGCGCGCCGAGGGACTCGGCGGCGTGCTCACCACTCTCATCGCCAGGCGCGAGGACGAGGTGCGCGCGATCCTCGGGTTCCCCGCCGAGTGGGGCGTCCACGCGATGGTGCCCCTCGGCTGGCCGCAGGGCCGCCACGGTGCGCTCACCCGTCTCCCGCTCGCGAAGATGGTCCACCGCGACCGCTGGCAGGGCTGACCGCTCACTCCCTCCACGGCACGCCGGCCGGCCACCTGCCGGTGCCGCCGTTCTCCACCAGGAAGCCCGTGTGCTGGCGGTCGGTCATCTGCATCCGCCATGTGAGGAGTTCCTGCGCGGCGCGCAGCACGCGTGACTGGTCCGTGCACTGCGTGCGCCAGGTGGGGTCGGCAGCGAGGTCGAAACAGAGGTGCCTGCCGTCCCCGAACTGCACGTACGCGGTGTCGTCGGTGCGGTGCACGCAGAGAGCCTGCTTCTCCAGGCTGCGCGTCCACGGCCAGGCGAACTCCGCACCCAGCTGGATCAGCGCGAAACGCCAGTCGTACTCCCAGTGCGCGGCGTTGCGCCACCACGGCGGTTCCGCGCCCTCCAGGAACGGCGTCAGAGGAAGGCCGTCGCACTGGAGCGGCACGTCGATGCCCATCACCTCGCAGAGCGTCGGCATGATGTCCACGTTCTCGGTGAAGACCCCGACGACGGAGCCGTGTGCCGCGGGCCGGGACGGGTCACGGATGATGCACGGGATGTGCTGGCTGGTCTCCCAGTAGCCGACCTTCTCGCGCAGCCCGTGGTCGCCGAGCAGCTCCGCGTGGTCCGCCGTCACGATCACGACGGTGTCGTCCCACCGGCCCGACGCGCGCATCGCGTCCCACAGCCTGCCCAGCTGGTGGTCCACCTCGCTGACCATCCCGAAGTACTGGGCACGCATCCGCCGCATGCCTTCTTCGTCTGCCGGCGCCCTCGTGCCCTCCAGCTGCAGCATCAGCGCATGGAACCTCTCCGGGTCGGCGACGGGAGGGATCGGGTCGCCCACGGCGTCCCCGGGGTACGCGGTGGACCACTCGCCGGCCGCGGAGTACGGCGGGTGCGGCCTGATGTAGCTGGCGTGCGCGAACCACCCGTCGTCCTGCGTGTCCATCCACTCGATCAACCGGTCCGTCATGAACCGCGACACGCTGAGGTCCGCCGGCCGCTCGTGCTCGGTGGACAGTGCGTGCAGCGCCCCCTTCACCGTGACACCCCGCTCCGACAGCCACTCGAGCCACGGTGCGTGCGTTCCGGACAGGTCGAGAATGCAGTCGAAACCGGGGAGCACGCCCTCGTAGGTGCTGAGACGCGGGTCCTCCGGCCCAGTGGACACGCGCGGGTCGATCGACTGGTCGGTGTAGCCGAAGAGCACCGGCGAGCGTCCCGCGCGGCGCGCCGCGAGCGCCACGTTGTCGAACCGCGAGTCGAGCGGGGTGCCGTTCGCGACCACGCGGTGGTTCATCTGGTACGTGCCCGTGTAGAGCGACGCCCGGCCGGGCGCACACGGCGAGGACTGGCTGTAGTGGCGGGCGAACCGCACCCCCTCCGCCGCGAGTGCGTCGAGGTTCGGGGTGCGCACCACGGGATGGCCGGCGCAGGAGAGACAGTCGCCGCGGAACTGGTCGAGCGTGATGAGCAGCACGTTCGGCGCCATTCCCGCACAGTAGTGGAGGCGACCTAACCTGCGTCCATGGCACCTGTCGCGTACGAGTTCGACCGATTCCTCCGCCACGACGAGATGTCGTCGTGGATCGACTCCATGGTCGCCGCCCACCCGGGCCTCGCGTCGGTGGAGCATTACGGGACGTCCCACGAGGGACGGCCGCTGCTCCTGGTCACGCTCACCGACTCCTCCACGGGGCACCACTCGACGAAGCCGGCGATGTGGGTGGACGCGAACATCCACTCCGTGGAGGTGACCGGCGGCGTCGCCGCGCTGCACCTCATCCACCACCTGCTCACGGGATTCGCGTCCGGCGACGAGAAGGTCACTGAGGCGATGCGCACGCGCACCTTCTACGTGGCTCCGCGCGTCAACCCTGACGGCGTGGAAGCCGCGCTCGCGGACTCGCCGCGGTACCGCCGCAGCAGCATGCGCCCCTGGCCGTGGACCGACAGGCACGCCTGGCCGGGTCTGCTCACCCACGACGTGGACGGCGACGGCCGGATCCTCACGATGCGCATCGCCGACCCGAACGGCGCATGGGTGGAGCACCCCGAGGACGCGCGACTGATGATCCCCGTCGACCATTCCGCGGCGCCGCGGGGCGCCGCGAGGTACCGGCTGCTCGCCGAGGGGACGATCACGGACTGGGACGGTTTCACGGTGCCCACGCCGCGCAGCCCCGAGGGCCTCGACATGAACCGCAACTTCCCGGCCGGGTGGGACACGTCGGTCACCGGCTCCGGTGACCACCCGATGTCGGAGCCGGAGATCGACGCACTCGTGCGCGCCGTGCGCGCGCGGCCGAACATCTGCGGCTACAACGCGTACCACACGAGCGGCGGGTTCCTGCTGAGGCCGTCCAGCACCAAGCCGGACTCGAAGCTCCCGCCCGAGGACGTGTGGACCTTCAAGGAGCTCGGGCGCTTCTGCACGGAGGCCACCGGCTACCCGGTGCACTCGGTCTACGAGGACTTCACGTGGGACACGTCGGACACGATGAGCGGCGCGGCCGACGACTGGGCGTACGAGCACCTCGGCGTCTTCTCGTGGACCACCGAGTTCTGGGATGCCGTCGCCGCCGCCACCGACCACAGGAGCTCCACCCACATCTGGTACGTCGGCCCGACCGTGGAGGACGAGCTGGCGGTGCACAGGTGGGCCGATGCGAATGCACCGGGCACCGTGCACCCGTGGCGGCCCTTCAGCCACCCGCAGCTCGGCGACATCGAGATCGGCGGGATGGACGACTTCAGGCTGTGGACCAACGCACCGCCGTCGCACCTCCGTGCCGAGGTGACGCCGCACGCGTCGTTCGCCGTCCACCAGGCGCTCATGTCCCCGCGGCTCGAGATCCTGCACACGAGGGCGGAGCGTCTCGGCGACGGGACGTGGAGGCTGGAGGTCGGCGTGGCGAACACCGGCTGGCTGCCCACGCACGTGTCGAGCCACGCCCGCAAGAACAAGCTGTGCCTGCCCGGATGGGTGCAGGTGGACGGTGCGGAGACTGTCGGCTCCCCCGCGCGGGCCACGTTCGGGAACCTCGCGGGCCGGCTCGCCTTCCGTCTCGCCGGCGGCGTGCGCAACGACGGGACCCCCGACAGGCAGCTCCTCACGTGGGTCGTGCGCGCCGCCGCGGGCACGGTCGTCACGGTGACGGCCTCGCACCAGCGCGCCGGCACTGTCACCGCGGGCGTCACCCTCGGTTGACCGGCGGGCGGCGCGTCCTCACTCGCGCGCGGTGCGCTCCCCCGTGGCCACGAACGCGCGGATGTCGAGAATTGCGTTGCGGTCCTGGCCGCTGAACATGTGGCCTCCCTCGTAGAGGGACACGACCGCGTCCGGGACCAGCGCGGCGATGGCACGCGAGTTCTCCGGTGGCGCGATCCCGTCGAAACGCCCAGCGAGCACGTAGGTGGGCGCGGTGACCAGGTGGAGCCGGCCGGCCACGTCGTGGTGGATGCGCGCCTCCAGTTGCAGCCTCTCGCCCCGCACCTGCTCCGCCGGCTTGGCGACGGCGGCGCGCTCCCGCATCACGCGCACGATCTCGGCGTCCACCGGGTGCGTGGCGAACCACTCCGGGCCGAAGCGCGAGTCGGTGATGCGCATCTGTGCCTCGACACGTTCCCCGGCAGGAAGCGACGCCAGTTCGTGCAGCGGGTACGACGACCCCGCCGCCCCGCCGGCCGACGTGCACAGCAGCACCAGCCTGTCGACGGCCCCGGGGAACGTCACCGCGAACTCCTGGGCGACCATCCCCCCGAAGCTCACCCCGATGACGGTGCACGAGCCCCAGCCCACGTGGCGCAGGAGTGCCATCCCGTCGGCGGCGTAGCCGGCCATCGAGTACGGCCCCCCGGGCACCGACGTCGCGCCGAGGCCGCGCTGGTCGTGCACGAGCACGCGCATCGTCTTCGCGAGCGCGTTGATGAGCGGCGCGCTCGACTCGATCGACGCACCAGAACCGTTGAAGAGGAGCACGCGCGGTCCGTCGTCCCCCCGCATCTCGTAGTTGAAGTCGCATCCGTCGTGCGTGAAGCGCGGCATGCCGACAGTCTCCCACCGGCGCGCGGGTATCCACCATCTCGCGGGCCGCACAGGCCACTATCGACAACGTGCAGTTGGTGGACGAGGTCCGTGAGTCGTTCTCGCGGCTCTCGTGCCCCGTCACGTGGAAGCGCGTCACGGTGCCCGGCCTCCCCGTCGCGTGGGCGGGCATGCACGTGCCGGCCGTCGATGCGGGCGGACGGCCGTGGGTCTGGGAGGTCGTCACTCCGGAGCAGTACGACATGTCCGGCACGCTCCGCGAGGACCTGCTCGTGCTCCCTGTGGCGCACGATGCGGTCGTGGTGAAGGTGAACCACGTGGACCACTCGGGCCCGATCATCCGCATGCAGGTCCCCGTGGAGACGGCCCCGGACCACGTGATGGTCGAGGGCCTGCCGACTGAGGACAACCCCATCAGCGTCACCCTGGAGAGGGGCTGGACGGTGCAGGCCCTGGGGTCCGCCGCGCAGGCCTGGATAGACCGCGAGACGGGCAGTTCGGCCACCCTGGAGACCCCCTCCACCCCCGGTTCCGGCGGTCCCCGCTACCAGTTGCACCCCGAGTTCGATATCGAGGCGGCGGCGTTCGACCGTCTGCTTACACTCGACCACGATGACGCCGCGTCGGTCACGTCCCTTCTCGCCCGCATCCACGAGGCACTCCGGCCCTACCGCTGACCCGCGGGCGGTGGCCCCGTGATCACCACCTACGCCGTCTCCCTCGATGCGGTCGACTGTGCGGAGGCCGACCGCCTCGCCGTGATCGACGCGGTCGACGACTGGCTGGTGCGCACCTTCCCGCTGGACGAGCGCGGCCCCGGCATGACGGTGCGCTCCCGCGCGGACGCGGTGTACAGGGTCACCATCACCGATGCCCACCCGTCGGGCCAGCACGTGGAGACCATCGCCGTCACCGTGTTCATGGAGTCCGGCCGGCTCTGGTTCGACCTGCGCAGCTTCACCAGCCCGTCGGGCACCAAGGTCGTCCCTCTCCGCACCGACCCGCTGCCCCCGATGCGCCTCACGGCGCTGGTGCGGGACGTGCTCGTGCACCTGCCGGCGCGCGACGCGAACTATGCGATCACGGATGCCCCGCACGTCGCGTCCACGGCCCTGCAGGTGGACGAGCTGCTCGCGTTGCTGGAGGTGCCCGGGAGGCGGCTGCCGGTCATCGTGGAGCTCATCGACGGCGGCAGGCCGCTCACGTCCGTGGCCGGCGCCGACCTCGTCGGCCTCGCCCACATCTTCCAGGTGACGGGTGCAGGCGCGGTCAGCCGCTTCGTCAACGGGTTCGGCTACTCGCTCCTCGACCCGGGCACCATCATGGTCGTGTGGCCCGGGCGCCACGAGCCGGAGGTCCTGCGCATCCGCGAGCTCCCGCAGACGTCGGTGCGCGCGGAGTGGCAGCGGCTCGTCGCACAGGTGGCGGGTTCCGCCGCGCGTTCCGTCGCCGCACCGCGGGTCCCGCCGCCGCCGCGCGACGACATCGACGACGGGGAAGACGGCGACGGTGACGATGAAGAGCGCGACACCGGGCGCGGGACGGACGGCGACGCGGCCGTGTACATCGAGTACCTCGAGTCGCAGGTGAACGCACTGGAGGCGTCGATGGCGGACGCCGACCGCATCATCGCCGAGCAGAAGTCGGCGCTCCAGAAGAAGGGCGACCAGGTGGACGAGCTCGTTCTCCATGCCGTCAACCTCGAGCTCCAGGGGACGTCCAAGGGCTCGCTCGGCGCGGTGGCGAACATGCGCGAGGCCATGAGGCTCGCGCGGATGCACTGCCCGTTCCTCGAGTTCCACGAGCGCGCCCTGGAGACCGGCGAGGAGCTGCAGGGGCCGGACCCCCTCTCCGTCCTGCAGGACCTGGTCCGCCTGAACAACGTCGCGCGTGCGTGGAAGTCGGGCCAGATCGTGGGCGACTCGTTCAAGCTCGCGTGCCGGCAGATGGGTCTCGACTTCGTCCCCGGCGTCAGCGACAACGCAGAGCAGAAGTACGCCTCTGACTACGTCATCGACTGGCACGGGCGCAGCGTCATCGCGGGGGCGCACCTGCGCCGGGGCAAGGGCACCCACCTCGTGCGGATCTACATGCACCTCGACTTCGAGCGCCAGGAGGTCGTCATCGCCCACATCGGCAGGCACCTGCGCGACAAGCGCTCGTCGCACTGACCGCGTCCGCGCCGTCCGCCTAGTGTCTGCGGGATGACAACACCGATTTTCGGCCTGTCCGACAGGTACATCGACAAGGTCGCGGAGCTGAGCCCGTGCTCGGCCACGTACCTCGGCATCGCGGGGTACGACCACCTGATGACCGACTTCTCCCCCGCCGGCCACGGGGCCCGCCACGACCTCGACGTGTCGACGCTCGCCGAGCTCGACCGCCTCGCCCCCGAGAACGACGACGACCGGCTCGCGGCCGGCGTCCTCCGTGAGTCCCTGCAGGCCGCCATCCAGGCGCACGGGTCGGGTGAGCACCTGCGTTCCATCCGGATCATCGCCGGCGACGTGGAGAGCGCGCGCTCGGTGTTCGACCTGATGCCCACCGCGACCGCCGACGACTGGTCCACGATCGCGGAGCGCCTCTCGCACGTCCCCGGGGCCTTCGCCGGGATGCGCGAAACGTGGTCCCTGGGGCTGGAGCGCGGCGTCGTCACCTCGAAGCGCCAGGTCATCGCCCAGGCGGACCAGCTCGAGTACTGGTCGGGGGCGCAGGCAGACCCCGCGTTCTTCGAGCAGTACGTGGAGAGCGCCGCAGCGGTGCCGGGGGCCCCGCTCGAGCAGTTGAGGAGGCACGCACGGGCCGCCTCGGCCGCGATGGCGGAGACGGCGGCGTTCCTCCGCGGGACGTACCTCTCGGCGGCCCGCGACGCGGACGGGTGCGGCGAGGAGGCACACGCCGCCGCGCGGCGCGAGTTCCTCGGCGCGGTGATCGACCCGGCGGAGGCGTACCGGTGGGGCTGGGAGGAGACGATGCGCCTCGACGAGGAGATCCGGCGGTGCGGCGAGCTCATCGCACCGGGGCTCTCCCCCGCAGAGGTGCGCCACCTGCTCGACACCGACCCGGCCCGGATGGTCCACGGCGAGGAGAACCTCCGCGACTGGCTGCAGCAGCTGATGGACGAGGCGATGTCGTTCCTCATCGACGGTGAGCACTTCCAGATCGACCCGCGCATCCGCACGGTCGAGGCGATGATCAGCCCGCCCGGCGGTGCCGCCGCGATGTACTACACGGGACCGAGCGAGGACCTCTCGCGCCCAGGCCGCACGTGGTACCCGGCGAACGGCCGCGCGTCGTTCCCCCGCTGGGGCGAGCCCACCACCGCGTACCACGAGGGCGTGCCCGGCCACCACCTGCAGGTGGCAGTTGCCACCATCGAGCGCGAGCGCCTGTCGCGCGTTCAGCGCATGTTCTTCAACAGCGGCCACGGCGAGGGATGGGCCCTCTATGCGGAGCGCCTGATGGACGAGTTCGGCTTCCTCGAGAACAACGAGTACCGCCTGGGTTACCTCTACGCGCAGGCATTCCGTGCCGCCCGCGTGGTCGTGGACCTCGGCATCCACTGCGGGTACTCCGTCCCCGCGGACTCGGCGTGGCACCCCGGCGAGAAGTGGAACCCCGACCTGATGCTCGAGTTCATGTCGGCGCGCTCGTCCAGCGACGACGCGTTCAACCGCTCGGAGATCGACCGCTACCTGGGCTGGCCGGGGCAGGCCATCAGCTACAAGCTGGGCGAGCGGGTGTGGCTGCGGCTGCGCGACGAGGCGAAGGCCCGCCACGGGGCCTCGTTCGACCTCGCGGCGTGGCACGACCGCGCGCTGAAGCTCGGCAACCTCGGGCTGGACCTGCTGGAACAGGAGCTCGGCCGCGTCTAGGCGCGCCGGGCAGTCGCCTACCCTTCGTTGCATGCGCCCGCGTTCGAGAGTCCTGCGCGCGCTGCTCGCCGCCACGGTGCTGGCCGTCGTCACCACGGGTTTCTCGGTCACCCGGTACGTGCTCGCGCACCCGGGGTACTCGCTGCAGCAGAACGTGGCCACGTGGGCGCGCAACAAGGGCCTCGGCCCCGTCGTCGACAGGCTGGAGTTGTGGCTGCACAGCGATGCCCCCTCCACCGCCCCGGCGGTGTCTCTCGCGCTCGAGCCGG
>CAZZFB010000022.1:11192-13576 GCA_964653385.1 uncultured Bifidobacterium sp.
AAGAAGGTCCCCACTGCCGGGCTGCGCAGCATCATCGCCGCGTTCAACGGGGGCTTCCGTTTCGAGCACGACCCCGGCGGGTACGTCACGGAGGGCGTGACGGTGCGCAAGATGAAGCGCGGGCTCGCCACCATCGGGATCGACAGGGACGGGATGATGACGGTCGGCGTGTGGGGCGACGACATGCGCGGCGCGAGTGGCTGGCTGTCGCTGCGCCAGAACCTTCCGCCGCTCGTCCACAAGGGCCGCGCCACGTGGCAGGACTTCAAGTGGACCGACTGGGGAACCGACTTCGGCGACAAGGTGTACACCTACCGCAGCGGCCTGTGCCGGCGCGCCGACGGCTCGCTCATGTACGTGTCGGCCGGCGACGTGAACATCGACCTCTTCGCGCGGATGATGCTGCAGTTCGGGTGCGACACCGCCATGCAGCTCGACATCAACGGCAACTGGCCGCACTTCAGCACGTACAGCAACTTCGGCGCACGCTCCAGGTACGGCAAGCCCCTCGACGTGCGCATGGGCGACCCGCAGCGGTTCCTCAAGGGCTACGACAAGGACTTCTTCGCGCTGTTCGACCCCAGGTCGATCCCCGACGGGGCGGTGTGGGACGGCACGGTGACCACCACGACCCAGCCGGCGGCGGCGACCACCGCGCCGGAATCACCGTGACCCCGCTGCCGGCTACTGCGCGGCACTGACCTAGACGACGGGCTCGTACTCGGCGAGCAACCGTGGCTCCCCGTTGCCGGACACGCGGACCCGCCCCTCGGCGTGCAGCTTCAGCACGTGCGACCAGATGCTCCGCCGCGCCGGACGGTGGAGACGCTTGTCGACATCCGCGTACAGCACCTTCACCATCGCGGGGATCGTGCGTGTCCCCGCCCGGAGCTGCGCGAGCACCTGCGCCTCGCGGTCGACCCTGTGCTGCAGGTACGCCCGCAGGAACGGCTGCGGGTCAGTGACGGGACCGCCGTGCGTGGGCCGCAGGAGAGCGTCACCGCGACCGATGACCTTGTGCATGCTGTCGAAGTACGCGGCCATGTCGCCGTCGGGCGGCGACACCACCGTGGTGCTCCATCCCATCACGTGGTCACCGGTGAAGAGGGTGCCCTCCTCCACCAGTTCCACGCACAGGTGGTTCGACGTGTGGCCCGGTGTGTGCACGGCGCGCAACGTGATACCGCCCGTGGACAGGATCGTGTCGCCGTCGCGCACGGTGATGTCCGGCCTGAAATCGGTGTCCAGGCCCTCCTTCTCCTCGTCGTCTGCCGCGCTGTCACCGGTCGGCTTCTCGTCGTCCTCCTCGGACGGGTCGTGGTCGTCGTCCTCCGTCCAGCCCTCCACCATTCGGTGCGGCCCGATGGCGTACGTGGGCGCGCCGGTCTCGGCCTTCAGCCACGCGGAGAGAGGCGAGTGGTCGCCGTGGCAGTGCGTGATGATGATGCCCGTGCACTCGCGCCCGCGCAGCGCCGCCGCGATCGCGTCACGGTGGGAGTCCATCCGCGGGCCCGGGTCGATCACCACCGCCCTCTCGCCGCCGATGATGTAGGTGCCCGTGCCGCGGTACGTGAACTTCGACGGGTTTGCGCAGATGATGCGCTGCACGAGCGGCGACACCTGCTCGAGGACGCCGTGGGGGGCGTCGTCGATGCGCGGGACGAACGGGATGCCCGCCATCAGCCGAACCCGAGTGCGCGGATGCGGCCCACCGGCCTGCCGTGGCCGAGGGCGGTCTCGGTGACCGTGGACGGCACGGCCGACACGTCGACACCGAGACGTGCGAGCGCAGCCACGAGCACGGTGGCGGTGCCCCGGCCGGACCCGTCCGAGAGTTTCAGCGCGACAGCCCTGCCGTCGGGGAGTGCGGCCACGTAGACGGCCTCGGCACCGTCCTTTGCCATCAGACCGGGCACGTTCGAGCAGATCGCAGTGACGTCGCGGCCGGTGCCGCCGACCATGTGGCTGTGCACCGACATCGCATGATGGATGCGCAGGCCGGACTCCCCCGCGGCACCCGTTGCCATGGCGCGCACCGCGCGGGCGAGTCCGACGAGGCTGATGACGTGCGCGGGGGCGCCGCACCCGTCGACTCCGATGGCGAACGCCTCCTCACCGCACACGTCGGGCACTGTGTCCGTGATCGCCTGCTGCAGCGGGTGACCCGGGTCCAGGTACCCCTCGAGCGGCCATCCGTTCAGCACGCACGTCGCGACCATCCCGGAGTGCTTCCCGCTGCAGTTCATCTGCAGCGGCGACCTGGCGGTGCCGGCGCGGATGGCGGCGTGCTGCGACGCCTCGTGCAGCGGCCAGCCCGGCGTGTTGCCGAGCGCGGACTCGTCAAGTCCCGCGCCGGCGAGTATCGCGCGCGCGGTGTCGAGGTG
>CAZZFB010000022.1:13676-22491 GCA_964653385.1 uncultured Bifidobacterium sp.
GTGATGCGCGGGGCGAAGAAGTAGTTCTCCACCTGCTGGTACACGAGGATGAACACCACGACCGCGAGCGCACGGCCCGGTGACTCGAGGAAGGTGAGGAGCAGCGGGAGCACGCCGGCGAGGTACGTGCCGATGACGGGCAGGAACTGGGACACGAGCCCCACCCACAGCGCCATCGCGATCGGTGCCGGGGTGCCGATGGCCTGGAGCGCGATCCAGTGGAAGAACGCGGAGAGGGCGGCGAGAAGCAGCCGCGAGTCGAGGTACCCGGCCGTCGCCTTGATCGCGAGGTCCCACGTGGAGAGGAGACGGTCCTGCTGCTCGGGGCGCAGCCTGGCGCAGATGGTCCGGCGCAGGCGGGGCGCGTCGGCGACCAGGTAGAAGGCGAACAGGATCACCGTGAACGACTGGAACAGCACGTTCAGCGCCTGCACCGACAGGTTGAACACCTGGCTCTGCTGCGAGCGGATGAACTCCTGCACCGGGCCGTTCGGGTCCGCGATGCGCGCGTTCACCTCGGCAGGGTTGATGTTCGTGCCGAAGGTGTCGTTGATGAACTTGACGGTGTCGTTCACGTAGGTGCTCGAGTTCTTCAGCAGGTCCGCCACCTGCTGGCCCACCAGCGTGCCGACGACCCCGAAGAACGCGAGCGTGGCCACGATGACCGCGAGGAGGATCGTGAGCGTGGCCCTGCCGCGCTTCCACCCGCGGGCCTCGAGCCGGTTGACACCGGGCTCCATCGCCAATGCGACGAACAGCGCGACCAGCATGAGGACGAGGAAACTGCTCAGGCGGTGGAAGACGTGGCGGAAGGCAATCGCCCCGAGCGCACCCGCCCAGAACAGCACCACGGCACGCGGCACCCACCGCGGCATGCGACGGTTGTCCCCCGGGGCGATGTCCTGCCCCGCACCGTCCTGTGTGCCTTCCGTCCCAGCCCCGGTCATGGTGGAAGCGTAGTGGTGGGAACCGGCCGCCGGTTCGTACGCTGACCCCGTGACGACGCTTCCCCCCGCAGTCGACGAGCGCGTGCAGCAGGTCCGCCGCGCGATCGCCGATGCCCTCCGTGACAGGGTCATCGGGCCCGACGCCGAGTCGAAGCAGGCCGCCGTCATGCTCGCCCCCGGGGAACGCTGGTTCGCGGCCGACAGGCCGGTGCACACCGTCCACACGGACGCATCCATGTTCATCGGCGGCATGCGCGCGCTGCTCCTCCAGTCCCTCCACCCCCTCGCGATGGCCGGCGTCGCGGAGCACTCCGACTACCGCCACGACCCGTGGGGCCGCCTGCAGCGCACGGCCGACTTCCTCGCCGCGACCACGTTCGGACCGGCCGACGTGGCCCAGCACGCGGTCGACAGGGTGAACGCGGTGCACGTCCATGTGCACGGCACCGCGAGTGACGGGCGTCCGTACTCCGCGCGCGACCCGCACCTGCTGCGGTGGGTCCACGTCGCCGAGGTCGACAGTTTCCTCCGCGCGCACGACACGTACGGCGCCGTGCGCCTCACGCCCGCACAGCGGGACGGGTACGTGGAGGACATGGCTGTCATCGCTCGCAAGCTCGGGGTGAAGGCACCCCCGCTCTCGGTGCGCGGGCTGCGCGACCAGCTGCGGATGTTCCGCCCGGAGCTCATGAGCACGCCCCAGTCGCGCGACGCCGCGCGCTACCTGCTGCTCGACCCGCCTCTCGACGCCGCGGCGCGGGTCCCGTACCTGGTCATCGCATCGGCCGCCATCGCCACGCTGCCGCCGTGGGCACGTGCAGAGCTGCGCATCCCGTACCTGCCGCTCGCCGACCAGCTCGTCTCGCGGCCGCTCGGGAACCTCGTTGCCCGCACGATCAGGTGGGCCACGCAGGTCAACGACGTGACGCCAGCAGCTTCCTGAGCGGCACGGCGAGGTCGCCGTTGCCGCCCGTCTCGACCGTGCCGAGACCCAGCCACCGCGCCATCAGCAGCAGCTCGTCAGCGAGCTCGTCGGCCACCTCGAGGACGTCGGTCCCGGGCTCGCTGAACGCACCCGGCACCGACAGCACGCCCCGCTGCCGGTCAGCCTTCAGGTCCACGCGCGCGGCGAGACGGTCGTTCAGCAGGAAGGGCAGCACGTAGTAGCCGTACGTCCGCTTCGGGGCCGGCGTGTAGATCTCCAGCCGGTAACGGAAACCGAACAGCCGCTCGTCGCGCGGCCTGCACCACACCATGGAGTCGAACGGCGAGAGCAGCGCACGGGCGCGCACGGTGCGCGGCCGCGCGGCACCGGGGTGGAGGTACGCCTTCTCCTTCCAGCCCTCCACGCGGACCTCCTCGAGCATGCCGTCGCGCACCAGCCCCGCGATCGCGGCACGCGGCGCGGGACCGCGGAGGTGGTGGTAGTCGAGCAGGTCACCGGCGGTCGCGATGCCGTGCGACGCGGCGGCGAGCATCAGCTGCTCGCGGTGCGCCGTCTCCGCGTCGGGCACCGGCAGCGCGAGCACCTCCGCCGGGAACGCATGGTGCAGCCCCATGTAGACGCGGGCGAAGTCCCTGTCGCGGCGGCGGGCGGTGATCTGCCCGGTCCAGAACAGCCACTCCAGGATCGACTTGCCCTTGTCCCAGTCCCACCACTGGCCCTTCGGACCCTTCCGCGTGCTGACCTCGCCGGCCACGATCCCCCCGGGCTCCGAGTTCACGCGCGCGAGGATCTCGTCGCGCAGGCGCGGGTTCTTCCGCGCGACCTCGCGCACGCCACCCCACACGCGCAGCCCCGTGCGTGCCTGCTCCATGCGCACGCGGCTGAGGGGATAGTGACGCACCGGGAGGTGGCTGGCGGCGTGGCACCAGTACTCGTAGATGTCGCCGCGGGCCGTGGCATCGGGGATGAGCGACCGCGGGTGGTCACCCAGCCGCGAGAAGAGCGGCAGTTCCTGGCTGCGCACGAGCACGTTGACCGAGTCGATCTGCACCGCGCCGACCGTGTCGAACACGCGGCGCAGGTGGCGGGCGTCGACCCGGCCCGACGGGCGCGGTGCGGCCAGTCCCTGGGCCGCCACGGCGATGCGGCGGGCTGAGGCGAGCGAGACCTCGGCGGGCAACGTCGTCAGTCGGCGACGGTGATGGTGACCGAGTTGATGACGACGTCGGTGACCGGACGGTCACCGCGGCCGGTGGGGACCTTCTGCATCGCGTCGACGACCTCGAGGCCCTTCACGACCTGGCCGAAATGGTTGTACTGCGGCGGCAGGGTGACGCCGTTCGGGCCGCTGATGAGGAAGAACTGCGAGCCGTTGGTGTTGGGTCCGGCGTTCGCCATGGCGAGCGAGCCGATCTGGTACCTGTTCTTCACCGGCTCGTCCTCGAAGCGGTAACCGGGCCCGCCCGTGCCCGTTCCGCCCGGGTCGCCGCCCTGGCAGACGAAGCCGTTGATGATGCGGTGGAAGATGATCCCGTCGTAGTAGTGGTACCCGGCGAGGAACACGAAGTTGTTCACGGTGACCGGCGCGTTGAGCGCGTCGAGGGCGATGACGATCGTCCCCATCGAGGTCTCCATCGTGGCGGTGTACCGCTTCTGCGGGTCGATGCCGAACTCGGGCTTGTCGGGGAACTTCTGTGTCTTCTGGGCGGAGCCGTCGAGGGCGGGGAAGGGATAAGGCATGCGCGAACGCTACAAGGAGGCCGTCACCGGTGACCTACGATGGCCCCGTGAGCAATGCCACCGGAACTGCACCCGACGGGCCGGGGATCGACCTCGACCGGATCGAGGCTGACCTGGCCGGGGTCGAGACCGCCCTCGCCCGTCTGGACGACGGCACCTACTGGACCTGCGAGGTCACGGGCGCCGAGATCCCCGCCGGGCGACTGGCCGCCGACCCCACCACGCGCCGCGCCGGCTGAGCCACCCGTGTGACCGCCGTCTCGCCAGGACGGCTCCCGGCAGTTACACTTCGGGAACTGACCGGCCGGTCAATTGTCCCCGCGCTCCTGCAGCACGGGTGCGGTGCCCGGCCCCGACGGGGGATCTCCAGGAACACATGGCACAGGCATCCAAGGCTCGAGCACCTTTCGCACCGTGGGACCGGCGCGAGATCGCGGGTGCCTTCAGCGTGGAGGAGACAGCACGCCGCGCCGGCCACTACAAGTGGACGGAGATGAAGCTGTTCGAGGCGCTCGGCGGCTGGATCGCCACCGTGCCCGAGCTCGACGTCAAGATGCGCCTCGGCACCCACTGCTACAAGCACGCATGGCACGCCGAGCTGTGGCACAAGCGCCTGCCCGAGCTGCGCGAGATGAACCCGGACCGCCTCACCGTGCCCGCCAACGACGCCATGGTGCGCTTCATCGACGCCATGACGGAGCCGGAGGCGCCCGAGCAGACCATCGAGAAGCTGGTCGGCGTCTACCGCGTGCTCATCCCGCACTTCATCTCCGCGTACACGTACCACATGAACAACACCAGCGAGATCACGGACATGCCCACGATCCGCTCCATCAAGTTCATCCTCCAGGACGAGTTCGACGACTGGCGCGACGGCGAGATGCTGCTGCAGTCGCTCATCAGCACGCCCGAGGAGGCAGACCGGGCCGCCGCCCACCAGGCGCGGCTCGAGAAGATAATGATCGAGGCCGGTGGCATCACCGGTCCCGGGAGCATCGGTTTCCAGTGACCGGTCCGAGACAAGGAGACACACAATGAGGAAGTTCATGCCGGCAAGCGAACTCGCCCGTGACGAGCGGTTCAGCCAGACGACCCAGCGTGACCGCATGGCGGACGGACGCACCACCGTGGCGCTCAACAACGACCAGAACCGCCGCAGCAACAACCGTCTCACCCCGGAGCGCGGCGATGCGAGCGAGGCGGCACGCGCTCTGATGCACGGCATCTTCGTGGGCGAGATCCAGGCGCTCGAGGGCGCCGGCCGCACCTGCTGGGACTTCACCACCGGCGAGGAGGCCCCGTTCGCGCTGAAGCTCGACATGGCCCGCCAGGCCTGGGACGAGGCGCGCCACGTGGAGATCAGCTGCAAGCTCGGTGACTGGATGGGCGCGGAGATCGGCCAGTACGTCGAGAACACGGTGCTCTTCGAGGCCGCGTGCTCGAACGACCCGGTCCTGCGCCTCGCCGGCGTGAACCGCGCGCTCGAGGGCCTCGCCATCGACGTGTTCACCACCATGAAGGAGTTCGGCGAGATCGCCGGCGACCCGTACCTGGAGTTCTGCGAGGACTGGATGCTCGCCGACGAGGTGACCCACGTGAAGATGGGCTCCGACTGGCTGCGCAAGGTCACGGAGAACGACCCCGAGCGCCGCAAGAAGGCACTCGAGTTCCAGAACATCGTCGACAAGATGTTCAGCTACGGCGGCAGCCGCAGCGAGTCCGACGAGTCCAGCCTCGGCATCGCCCGCCGTTTCCGCGAGCTCGCCGGCTTCACGGACTCCGAGGTCGACTACGTGGCCGAGGTCAGCATGCAGGCACTGAACGAGCGCAAGGCACAGATCGCCGAGCGCCAGGCCGCGGCCGCCTCCAAGAACTAGCCCCGGGATGGCCATCACCGTCTCGCCGGAGACGTTCGACTTCGTCTCGTTCGATGCGGCGTACATCGCCCGCATCGCCCAGCACGTGGCCGAGCAGCTCGGTGTCACCGACATCGACTTCGCGATCGAGATCGACGAGACGAGCGCGCTGAACCGCATCGGCACCGACGCATCCGGCACGCCCGTGCGGATCTCGGTCCACAGCGGCGCGTTCGAGGACAAGCGCCGCCCGCGCCAGCAGAGCGAGATCGACACCACGCTCTCGATCGCGCGGTGCATGCTGCGCGCACGGGACCGGATACGCGGGGGCTTCGAGGACGCACCCGCCGAGACGGATCTCACCCTCCCGCAGGCGGCCGCCTGGGACACCTGGATCATCGCCCGGCTCGCCCGGCTCGACATGCCCGTGAAGAAGCAGGCATGGCAGTACAACTGGCGCAACCGCCATGGTTTCAACGACCATGCGGACGCGGTGTTCGAGCGCATGTGGCAGGCCGAGTCCATGGACTGGCAACAGCTCTGCGCCGCCAGTGACGCGGCGCGCAGCGTCAGCGCCTGAGCAACCTCCCGTGGCGCCGGCGACACGACGACGCACCGTCCGCGCCAACGGCATCGATCTCGCCGTGCGCGAGGCAGGTGAGCCCGGCGCGCCGCTGGTCGTCCTCGCCCACGGTTTCCCCGAGACGTCGCACAGCTGGCGCCACCAGATGGTCCCGCTCGCGGAGGCCGGTTGGCACGTGGTCGCACCCGACCAGCGCGGCTACGGCGGCAGCTCCGCCCCGCGCGAGGTCCGTGCGTACGGCACCGACGAGCTGAGCGCGGACCTGCTCGGGCTCGCCGAGTTCCTCGGCCACGAGCGGGCCGTCTACGTCGGCCACGACTGGGGTGCGCTGCTCCTGTGGGACCTGTGCCGCATGCACCCCGGCCGCGTGACCGCGGGCGTGGCCGCAAGCGTTGCGTTCGCCGACTGGCCGGCCCCGCCGCTCGACATCATGGCGCGGCGCTACGGCGACCGCTTCTTCTACATCAACTACTTCCAGCGTCCGCACGAGGCAGAGACAGAGCTGGGGCGCGACGTCACCGACACGATGGCGAAGGTCCTGTGGGGGGCATCAGCGGGGGCGCAGTCGGACCCGATGTTCTTCACGAAGGACGAACTGCCGCCCATGGAAGGCACCGGGTTCCTGACGGGACGCAAGGACCCTCCCGCACTCCCGTGGCCGTGGCTGAGCGAGGAGGACTTCGCCGCCTACGTGGACGACTTCACCGCCTCGGGGTTCTTCGGCCCCGTGAGCTGGTACCGCAACATGAACGCCAACTACGAGCGCACGAGGCACCACGCCGTGGCGGCGATGACCATGCCCGTGCACTTCATCACCGGCGAGCTCGACCCCGTGAACCTCGTGAACCCGGGCTTCGATGCGTCGATGCGAGCGTCGCTGCCCGGCTACCGGGGCAGCACCGTGGTCACGGGAGCGGGGCACTGGGTGCAGCAGGAGAAGCCGGCGGAGTTCAACGCCGCCCTGCTGGGCTTCCTGTCGTCGCTCTGACCGCCGCCGCCCGGGCGGGGCATGGTTCAGTTCTCGCGCAGCTTGGAGATGAGGCGCAGGATCTCGAGGTACAGCCACACGAGGGTGACCAGCAGGCCGAGTGCGCAGTACCACTCCATGTAGGCGGGCAGCTTGTTGCGCTCGGCCCACTCGATGGTGTCGAAGTCGATCGCCAGGCTCGCGGCGGCGAGACCAGCCACGAACACGCTGAACAGGATGCCCATGGGCGTGGCGCCGCTGATGAACGACGGCATCGCGCCGAACAGGCCGATCACGAACGAGACCAGGTAGAACGCCATCAGACCGAGCATGGCGCCCATGACGATGCGCCTGTACTTCTCCGTGACGCGGATGACCCCGGTGCGGTACAGCAGCAGCATGACCACGAACACGCCCATGGTCGCGCCGACTGCCTGCATCACGATCCCGTCGTACGCGGTCTCGTACGCGCGGCTGACGGCCCCTAGGACGACGCCCTGCGCCACCGCGTAGACGGAGCCGGCGACCTTCGACAGGTGCGGCTTGAACATGGAGACCATCACCGCCACGAACCCGGCGATGAAGCCGCCGAGGACCCAGCCGGTCGGGAACACGGGGTTGCCGAACTCGTCGGGGGCCGCCACGGAGAACCAGGTCACGGTGGCGCTCGCGACGAGCACGAGCAGGAGGGTGAGGGTGGCACTGGCCGCGCCGGACGCCGTGGCGAGGCCGCCGTGCCAGCGGGTCACCGGGCCGTCGGTGACCGCCTGGCTGGAGGAGATGACGTCGTCCGGGCTGGGTGCGGCCCATCCGGCCGAGCGGTCGTCGCGGGCGACGGTGCGTTCCATGGTTTCGGGCGAGAGCAGAGGACTGGACATGCAAGGAAATCTACTGACCCCGGCAGGGCGCACGGTGTCAGGTGGGGTGTGCCGGATCAGGTGAGGTCGTGGGCCGACATCGACTGCCACAGGTCGATGTCCGGCGGGGCAGCCAGGAGGCCGGTGCACGACCTGGCCATCTCCACCATGGTCCCCCCGTTGAAGTGGGCCTCCTGGGCGGCAGGGCCGTCCCACTTCTCGATGATCTTGATCCGGTTCGGCTTCGTGTCGCTCACGATCATGTCGACGTTGCGGCACCCGGGCTCCATGCGCGTCAGCACCACGTACTTGGAGAGGACCGCGACGAGCGACCCCATGTCGGCAGCATCGAACGTCATCGTGACGATGACGAGTTCTATCTCGACGGGCTCGCCGTGCTGTTCCGGGGCTGCATCGTCTGCCACGCGTCAACTCTGCCAGAAAACGGGGCCGTCCAGAGAACCGATGAGAACTCCCGGACAGCGGCGGAAATGCTGTTTTTCTTGGGTGTTCGACCCGTTGTGACGGCGCATGCTCTCGGTATCCTGCCCCTACTCGGTCATCCGGACCGGGTGGAACGACGGGGTGTGCACGTGGCGAAAGATCGCATTGACCGCGACGAAGAGGACCTGGTCCGTCTCTACCTCACCGACATCGGTCAGTACGCACTTCTCACAAAGGACGACGAGGTCCGCCTCGCCAAGGCCATCGAGGCCGGCAAGGCCGCAGCCGAGGAGATGGCCAAGGCCAAGAGCCTGAACGCCACCAAGAAGCGCGAGCTGCGCAAGGCCGTCCGCGAGGGCGAGGTCGCGGAGCGCGCGTTCGTCCAGTCGAACCTGCGCCTCGTGGTGTCCATCGCCAAGAAGTACCAGGCGTCCGGCCTCCCCCTGCTCGACCTCATCCAGGAGGGCAACCTCGG
>CAZZFB010000023.1:0-21089 GCA_964653385.1 uncultured Bifidobacterium sp.
CGCGGCTGCACTTCACCTCGCGGGGGATGAGGATGACCTCCTCGTGCTCCACGTTGACGCACTCCACCGGGCCGATGCCGGCGGGGAAGTGGAAGATCTCAGGCTCGCTGAAGCAGTCCGTGGTGTAGAAACCGCGCTTCTTCTCCCACACGACGGGCGGGTTGAGGCACTCCTCGATCGTGGTCCAGATGGAGAACGTGGGTGCGAAGTCGAAACCGTCGATGGACAGGTTCGAGCCGTCGCGGACGCCGATCTCGTGGATCTCGTCGAAGATGTGGTCGGCCGCGTAGCGGGCGAAGATGTCGCTGAGGCCGGGCTCCACGCCCATGCCGACGAGGGCGAGGATGCCCCGTTCGCGCCACTTCTCGTCGTCCGAGAGCTGGTCCTCGCCGAGCATCCTGCCGACCTTGTTGTACGGGTCGAGCGGGTGCGGCTCCGACAGGTTCATCGCCATGTCGATGTAGTTGCACTTCGCCTGGTACGCAGCCTCGAAGATCTGCGGGTTGAGCCGAGGGTCGCACGCGTTGACGACGACGTCCGCCCTGGTGCGCTCGATGAGTGCGACCAGCTCGCTCACCTTCGATGCGTCGACCTTCTCGGCCCGGAACTTCCCCGGGTCGTCGAGGGCGGCGATCGCCGCCTCGGCGGTCTCCTTCGAGATGTCGGCGAGCACGAAGGAGTCGAAGAACCCCCGCGTCTCGGCAATGGAGGCCATCGAGGCCCCGACTCCGCCTGCTCCCACTACGAGGATGTTCATGATGTTTCTGCACACTCCGACGCACTGACTGCGTCACCTGACTTGTTGCCCTCAGGCTACCCGTGGTCCGGGTGCCGAGGGTGGGCAACGTCTTTTCGGCGGCCCGCACGGGCGTGGGAGAATCGACGCATGGCATTCGCGGGACGGGAGGAGGCGAGACCGATCGCGGACCCCGAGGTCGTCTCCGTGAACCGCCTGCCGATGCGCAGCCCGTTGCACGGGCGCGAGGGCAACCCGTGGTTCCGTTCTCTCGACGGTGAGTGGTCCGTGATGCGGTACGAGCATCCCGCCGATGTTCCCGCGGAGGTGTTCGCACCGCTCTTCGACGACTCGCACTGGCGGACGATCCCCGTCCCCGGGAACTGGACGCTCTTCGGGCTCGGCGACGAGCCGCACTACACGAACGTCACGATGCCGTGGAACGGTCTCCCCCCGGCGCTGCCCGAGGTTGTCCCCACGGTGGTCCACCGCACGGTGTTCCCCATGCCCGCGAAATGGTCGGGCCGGCGCATCATTCTCCACGTGGGGGGTGCCGAGAGCGTGCACACCGTCGTGGTGAACGGGAGCAGGGCCGGCTACGGGACCGACAGCAGGCTGGCCAGCGAGTACGACGTGACCGACCTGCTGCACGACGGCGACAACTCCGTCGTCATCATGGTCAGCAGGTACTCGGCCCAGAGCCACGTGGAGGACCAGGACCAGTGGTGGATGGCCGGGCTGCACCGCGAGGTGCACCTGCGGGCGCAGGCGCCGGTGCACATCGAGGACGTCCGCATCGACGCCGGCCTGCTGGAGGACAACACCACGGGGACGCTGCGCGTGCTCGCGACGGTGGGCACGAACGGCGGCGCGCCGGTGCCGAAGGGGTGGACGGTCCGCGTCGAGGTCACGTCGCCGGACGGCCGCGTCCTCGCGACGATGGAGGAGAGGGTCCCGCACCACACGTGGCCCTACGTGTTCAACGGCCACGTCGCGCGCACAGAGTGCGTCGTTCCCCGCGTGAGGCCGTGGTCGGCGGAGCTTCCCGTGCTGCACGGGGTCACTGTGACACTGGTTGACGACCGCGGCCGCGAATCCGAGACCGTGCACCAGCGCGCGGGGTTCCGCAGGGTCGAGATCCGGGACAGGAACCTGCTCGTGAACGGCGCCCGCGTGATGATCCAGGGCGTGAACCGCCATGACCACCACCCGGAGCGCGGCAAGGCCGTGACGGTGGCGGACATGCGCGCCGACATCGTGCTGATGAAGCAGCACAACGTGAACGCCGTCCGCTGCTCGCACTACCCGAACGACCCGCGTTTCCTGGACCTGTGCGACGAGCTGGGTCTCTACGTGATCGACGAGGCGAACGTGGAGAGCCACGCGTGGAACACCAGCCTGTGCCACGACCCCCGCTACCGCGCCACGATCATGTCGCGCGTGTCGCGGATGGTGGAGCGCGACAAGAACCACCCGAGCATCATCATGTGGTCGCTCGGCAACGAGAGCGGATACGGCGCGGTGCACGATGCCGCCGCCGCATGGGTGCGCGCGTACGACCCGTCCCGCCCCGTCCACTACGAGGGCGCCGTGTACCACGAGCACCACTCGCGCGGCGGGCTCCCTGCCGCCGACGCGGTGGAGAACTGGGTCGATGGGGGCACCGCCGCGACCGACGTCGTGTGCCCGATGTACGCGCCGATCGAGAGCATCGTGCGGTACGGCACGTCGGGCCGCGGTGAACGGCCGTTGGTCATGTGCGAGTACAGCCACGCCATGGGCAACTCGAACGGCTCGCTCGCCGACTACTGGCACGCCTTCGAGAACACGCCCGGCCTGCAGGGCGGCTTCGTGTGGGAGTGGAAGGACCACGGCATCTCACAGGTGCTGGCAGACGGCACGAAGCGCTTCGCGTACGGCGGCCAGTTCGGCGACACCCCGAACGACGGCAACTTCGTCGCCGACGGTCTCGTCCACTCGGACATGGCACCGCACCCCGCGATGCGCGAGCTGGCGTGGTGCCACCGCCCGGTCGCGGTGACATTGACGGGCAAGGGCGCGAACGCGCGCCTCGTCATCCGCAACAGGCAGTCGTTCCGCGACCTCGCATGGCTGCGAGCCGAGTGGGAACTGCTGGTGGACGGAGTTCCGGTGCGCAAGGGACGGCTCTCCGTGCCGAAGTGCCCCGGCGGCGCGACCGTGAAGGTGGAGCTCCCGGCAGCCGCGCCGCGCGGGGCTGCTGACGTGTCGGTCATCGTGCGCTGGTTCACCCGCAACGACGAGCCGTGGGCGCCTGCCGGCCACCTTGCGGCGTGGGACCAGGTGGTATTGCGTGCGCCGCTGCCGGCGAAACAGGCCGCACCGCGGGCGTCGGCATCCGCCGCACCGCATCCCGTCGTCGGGGCCCTGGAGCCCGCGGTCACGATCTGGCGTGCTGCAGTCGACAATGACGGGTTCAAGATCATGCCTGACCTCATGGGTTTCGGCGGTTCCCTGCGCAGGTGGACGGAGCAGGGCGTCGACATCCGCGGCGCAGAACTCGTGGACCATGTCACGAAGCGCACCGTCACCCCCGACGGTGCCGTCCACTTCCGCCACACCGTGCGCGTGCCGGCGCACCTGGACGACCTGCCGCGGGTCGGGGTGACGGTCGCCGTGCCGTCGCGTTTCGTGCACCTGCGCTGGCTGGGTGACGGCCCGCACGAGTGCTACCCGGACAGAAGGTCGTCCGCGATGAGGTCGGTGTGGGAGTCGGACCCGGACGAGCTTCCGTACCTCGTGCCGCAGGAGTTCGGCCTGCGCACGTCGTGCGACTGGTTCGAGCTCGTCGACCCCGCCTCAGGCGACGCACTTCGCTTCACCTCAACCGGCGCTCCGTTCCATGCGTCCGCCCTGTGGCACACCGCGGCGGACCTCCACGCCGCGCACGACCAGACCGTTCTCGTGCGTCGTGACCATCTCACCGTGCACCTCGACGCCGCGCACCGCGGTCTCGGCACCGCCAGCTGCGGGCCGGACACCCTGCCGCAGTACCGCGTGCGCCCGGGCACGCACGTCCTCCAGTACCGCGTCGAGCTGCTGCGCGCCGACTGAATGGCATCAGGCGCGCAGCGCGTGCGCGGCCGACTCCACGAGGACAACGGGATCGACGACGTCGCCGTCTTCCAGCCACTCTGTGGCCGTGATGCCCGCTTCCGCCAGCAAACGCTTCTCGTTCAGCACCCATGTTCCCCGCTCCGCCATCCGGCGGTGTGCCTCCTCCATGGCGGCACGCACGACGTTGCCCAACGCGGCGGTGCTGTCCCCGCGGCGCGCGTGCGTCATGGCGTACTCGAGGGAGAACTCGCGGTGGTACTCCCAGCGCCGCGCGGCGGTCGCCGTGAGTGCGGCCGGGAATGCGGTGTCGATGTCGATGCGCCCGGAGACCACGCGTGAGCAGGCGACCTCGGCGACGAGCGTGTAAGACGGCCAGCCGGCGAGGTGGCCCAGCAGGTGGTCGATCTCGAACTCTCCCCGGCGGGCACGGTCTGCCCAGTGCCGTGCAACGGAGATGTCGCGCAGGAGTACGTCCACCTCGACTCCGTCGAGCACCAGCCAGGCGCCGCCGTTCATGAAACGTCCCCACGACCCCGGGGCGTGCAGCTCCCCGCGGCGCGAGACCGCACCGAGATCGGGTGCACCCTCATAGAAGACCCCGACGTCCCAGTCGCTGTTCTCGTCGGCCATTCCCGTTGCCCGCGAACCGCCGATCGTCACGGCGACGACCCCGTCGGACTGCGCGAGTTCCTCCAGGAGACCGGTCACCTGCGGCGGCATGGCACCGTGCGTCATGTATCCACCTCCGTCACAAGAATGTAACGGTGCATCCGGTGGCCGCGAACACCGGGTCAGTCGAGGCGCATGCCGGTGACGGGCCGGACGCGCCAGCCCTCCACCGCGGCACCCGGCTCGCACATCGCGACCACGCAGCCACCGAACCCGCCGCCGGTCAGGCGCGCACCCAGGACACCGCGCGTCGCGAGCAGGTCGTCCACGGCGGCGTCCATCACGGGTGTCGACACGGCGAAGTCCCCCGACAGACTGCGGTGGGCCCGTGTCATGACGCCGCCGGCCGCGGCGAAATCCCCCGCGACCAGTGCCTCCGCGAACTCGAGCACGCGCGCGTTCTCCGAGACGACGTGACGCGCGCGTGACCTCGCCACCGGGTCGCGCACCGACTCCGCATCGGCAGGGGAGGCATCACGGAGCGGGCCGATCTCCCGCTCGGCCGCGGCGCACTCGGCCACGCGGTCCGAGTACTCGGAGCCCTGCAGCGTGCGCGCCGCCACGAACCGCACCACGAACTCGACCCCGTCCGGCAGTGGGACATGGGTGACCTCGAGCGAACGGCAGTCGATGAGGGTGCCGTGGCCCTCCCGGGCGGACGCGATGCAGAGCTGGTCCATGATCCCCGTCGGCACGCCGGTGGCGCGGTGCTCGGCGCGTCTCGTCAACTGCGCGAGCTCTGCCGGGTTCCCCCGGTGGCCGAACGCGAGCGCGGAGGCGATCTCGAGCGCCGCACTGGACGAGAGTCCCGCACCCACCGGGATGGTGGTGGTGACGTGGCCGCGCACGTTGCGCACCGTCAGACCGGCCTCCCTCATCTCGGCCGTGACGGCGTCCGGGTAGCGGCGCCAGTCAGGGTCGCTCGTGTCGTCCGACGCGAGCTCCGTCGGGCCCGGCACCTCCTCGAACTCGATGGTGGTGAAGCGGTCGATGGCCATGGGGAAGACGAGCCCGCCCGTGTAGTCGGTGTGCTCGCCGATCAGGTTCACGCGCCCGGCAGCCACCGCACTTTTCTTCCGCACGCGGCAACAGTAGTTTCGGAGCATGGCGGGGACACCGAGGGACCAGTGGCAGGGGCGGTTCGACGCGGCGCGGCACCGTGACGTCCCCTTCTCGACCATGTCGGGCATCCCGCTGCGGCCGGTCTACGGACCCGACGACGCCGAGCACCCGGGTGTGTGGCCCTACACGCGCGGGCCCTATGCATCCATGTACCGCAGCAAGCTGTGGACGATGCGGATGTTCGCCGGCTTCGGCACCGCCGAGGACACGAACGTGCGCTTCAAGGAGATAATCCGTGCCGGCGGCGACGGCCTCTCTACCGCGTTCGACATGCCCACGCTGCTCGGCCTCGACAGCGACGACCCGATGTCCCTCGGCGAGGTGGGCCGCTGCGGCGTGGCCATCGACACGCTCGCCGACATGCGCGACCTGTTCTCGGGGATCGACCTCGGCGCCACCACCACGTCCATGACGATCAACTCGCCGGCCGCGCCGGTGCTCGCCATGTTCGTGGCGCAGGCCGAGGAGACGGGCATCCCGCGGCGCGCGATCGGCGGCACGCTGCAGAACGACATCCTGAAGGAGTACCAGGCGCAGAAGGAGTTCGTCTTCCCCCCGCGCCAGTCGATGCGGCTGGTGCGCGATGTCATCTCCTTCACCGCCGCCGAGATGCCGCGCTGGCACAGCGTCTCCATCAGCGGCTACCACATCCGCGAGGCCGGCAGCACCGCCGCAGAGGAGCTTGCGTTCACGCTCGCCAACGGGTTCGCCTACGTGGAGCTCGCGCGCCAGGCTGGCCTGCCCGTGGACGCGTTCGCCCCGCGGCTGTCCTTCTTCTTCAACGCGCACATCGACTTCTTCGAGGAGATCGCCAAGTACCGCGCGGCACGGCGCATCTGGGCCCGCTGGATGCGCGACCGCTACGGCGCCACTGACGAGCGCTCCATGCAGCTGCGCTTCCACGCCCAGACCGCCGGCGTGTCGCTGACCGCCCAGCAGCCCGAGGTGAACATCGTGCGCACCGCGGTGGAGGCGCTTGCCGCAGTGCTCGGCGGCACGCAGTCGCTCCACACGAACTCCATGGACGAGGCGCTCGCCCTGCCCACGGAGAAGGCGGCGCGCATCGCGCTGCGGACCCAGCAGGTGATCGCCCACGAGACGAACGTGGCGCACGTGGCCGACCCGTTCGGCGGCAGCTGGTTCATGGAGGAGCTCACCGACGAGATGGAGCGCCGGGCGGGGCAGATCTTCGACGAGATCGACGCGATGGGCGGCGGCTCCATGCTGGAGGGCTGCATCAAGGGCATCGAGGAGAACTGGTTCCAGGGCCGCATCGCCGACAGCGCCTACGAACTCGAGCGCGCGTTCAACGCGGGCGAGAGGGTCGTGGTGGGCGCCAACCGGTTCCTCGAGGGCAACGAGGAGGGGTTCGGCGACATCCTGCGCATCACCCAGGAGCAGGAGGAGCGCCAGCGCGCCCGCCTGGACTCCGTGCGCCGCGACCGTGACGACGCCAAGGTGGCAGCGGCCCGCGACCGGCTCGCCTTCGAGGCCGCCGACCCGGAGGCCAACCTCATGCCCGCCCTCATCGACGCGTCGCACGCCTACGTGACGCTGGGGGAGATGATGTCCACCCTCGGCGGCGTCTTCGGCCGCCACACGGAAGTGCCGAGCATCTGATGCCCACCCGCGTTCTCGTGGCCAAGGTCGGTCTCGACGGGCACGACCGCGGCATCAAGATCGTGGCGCGAACGCTGCGCGACGCCGGCATGGAGGTCATCTACACGGGGCTCTTCCAGACGCCCGACACTGTGGCCGCCGCCGCGATCGACGAGGACGTCGACGTGGTCGGGCTGTCCATGCTCTCCGGGGCGCACATGACGCTCGCCCCGCTCGTGGTGAAGGCGCTTCGCGGTCGCGGCAGCGAGATCCCCGTGGTCGTGGGCGGCATCATTCCCGACCAGGACGTGGACGAACTGAAGGCCGCCGGTGTCGCCGCGGTCCTCGGGCCGGGCGCCACGGCTGACGCAGTGGTCAGCACTGTCGCGTCCGTCGTCTCCTGACGCCGCGTGCGGTCAGGCTGAAGTCAGGCTGTAGTCAGACCGCGCACTCGGAGTCGCCGACCTCACCCGTGAACGGGCCCGTCTCGCCGTAGTCCACGAAGAAGTCGGGGGCCTCGTCCGGCAGGGGGACGTTGTCGAGGTCAGCGAGGGTGGTGCCCACCTGCTTCGCGCCGCCGCTGCGGGCGAGCCAGCCCTGGAACGTCTCGCCGGCGCCGCGCTCCTCGGCGAAGCGCCGCACCACGCGCGCCACGGCCTCGGGTGCGTTCTTCGCGGGCAGGCGCAGCGCCTTCTCGCCGAAGTGGATCTGCTCGTCGCCGATGTGGCCGCCGAGCAGCATCTGGTACCCGGGCAGCGACTTGCCGTGGGCGCGGCGCTCCGCACCGAAGAAGCCGATGTCGCTGGCGTGGTGCTGGCCGCAGCTGTTCGTGCAGCCGGAGATGTTGATGCGCACGCCGCCGACCTCGGCGAGGCCCTCCTCCTCCAGCTTGGACCCGATCGCGTCGGCGAGGCCGCGCGACTGGGTGACCGCGATGTTGCACGTGTCCGCGCCGGGGCAGGCCACCACGTCACGGGCGAGCTCGGCGCCGGGGCGCGCCATGCCGATCGCATCGAGCCGGTCGAACAGCTCGCGCATCTGGCCGGGCTGCATGCCGCGGAACACCACGTTCTGCCTGTTGGTGAGCCGCATGTCGGCCGCGAAGTGGCGCTGGATCGCCGCCAGCTCGCGGAACTGCTGGGCCGTGATGTCGCCGAGCGCCGCGTACGCGACCGCCGACACCGTGCCGTTCGCCGCGCCGCGGATGACGGACGCCTGCTCCCACCTCGTGAACGGGTCGCTCGAGCGCAGCTCCACGCGCACGCCCTGGCCAATCTCGCTGACCTCGCCGTCGCCCCGGCCCGCAGGTGCGTCGCCCGCCGCCGTGACCTCCGGCGGGATCCCGCCCGGCCACGTGGACGACGCGGGCAGCGTCGTGCGGATCTTGATGACGCGGCGGCGCACCTCGTCGATGCCCAGCTGGTCGACGACCCACTTCAGGCGGGCGCGCAGCTTGTTGTCCCGGTTGCCCGTCTGGTCGAACACGCGCAGCACGGCCTCGATGGTCGGCAGCAGGTCCTCGCGCGAGGTGAAGTCCTCGAGGGCGAGCGCGGGGTGCGGGGTGGCACCGAGACCGCCCGCGATGAACACACGGAAGCCCTGCTCCGTGGTGCCGTCCTCGCGGGTGCGCACGGTGGCCACGATGCCGACATCGTTGAACATCGCCTGGCCGCAGTCGGTCGCGCAGCCGGAGAAGTTCACCTTGAACTTGCGGGGCAGGCGCTGACCCAGCGGGTTGCGCACGAAGTGGCGGTACACGGCCTCCGCCCACGGGGTCACGTCGATCTTCTCGTACGGGCACGCACCCGCCAGGTGGCACGCCATCACGTTGCGCACGGTGTCGCCGCACGCCTCGCGGGAGGTGAGGCCGACGTCCGCGATGCGGCGCAGCAGGTCGGGGATGCGGCGCAGCTCCACGAAGTGGAACTGGATGTTCTGGCGCGTGGTGATGTGGCCCCACCCGCGGGAGAACTCGTCGGCGAGGTCGGCCATCACGTCCCAGTGCTCCGGCCTGATGGTGCCGGCCGGGAACTTGATGCGCACCATCTGGTTGGTGCCGCCCTGGCGCTGGCCGTAGATGCCGTTGTTCAGGCGCATCACGCGGAACACGTCGTCGCTGATCTCGCCGTTCAGGTACTGCTCGATCGCCTTCTCGAAGCGCTCGATGTCGCGTTGCTGCTCGGCGTCGAGGTCGCGGGGGATGGGTGCGGGTGCAATCGTCATGGTTGTTCTCCGATTTCCTTGAGTGCGTCTGCGAGTGCGGTGCGGAGCCGGCGTGCGTTGCCGGCCGAGAGATGGGCGACGAGGCCCTCCCCGGCGGAGCCGAGCGGCTCCACGGTGAGCTGCACGCGGGGCTCGGCGTCGTCGTAGTCGTCGCTGACCGAGACGGTCCACGCCACCGGTGCGTCGTCCAGGCCCTCGGGGTGCTCGCTGAGGTCCAGCTGCACGACGTCGATGGACCTGCGCATCAGCGGCCTGCCTTCCCGTCGGCAGTCGCCGTCCCCGCGGTCCTCCCGGCGACAGGGGAGAAGTCGAACGCCGCGACCGCGCCCACCACGATGGTCGCCGGCGCGGCGATGTCGGCAGCCGCCAGCCCGGCAAGTTCGCACCGCACCACGGTCTGCTCCGCGCGCGTGCCGTAGCGCACCGCGGCGACCGGGGTGTCCGGCGGGAGACCGCCGTCCATGAGTCGCCGCGCGATCACCGCCCGCTCGGCGACACCCATGAGGATCACGATGGTGCCGCCGACGCGCGCGAGCGCCTCCCACTCGATGGCCGACGCGCCGCCGCGCTCGCGGTGCCCCGTGACCACGGTGAACGCGGGCGACACGTTGCGGTGCGTCACGGGGATGCCGGCCGCCGCGGGCACGCCGACAGCAGACGTGATGCCCGGCACGACAGTGTGCGGCACGCCGGCCTGGAGCAATGCCTCGGCCTCCTCGCCGCCTCGGCCGAACACGAACGGGTCGCCGCCCTTCAGCCGCACGACCTCGAGACCCTGCGAGCCGAGGTGAACGAGGAGCGTGTTGATGAGCTCCTGGGGCGTCGGGTTGCCGGGCTTCTTGCCGACATCGATCAGCTCCACGCCGGGCCGCGCGAGCGCGATGATCTCGTCGCTCGCGAGGGCGTCGTGCACGATCACGTCCGCGGCGGCGATCAGTCGCATCGCCCGCACCGTCAGCAGCTCCGGGTCGCCCGGGCCCGCCCCCACCAGGTGCACGGTCACCGTGCGACCTCCACGGAGAGGAGGGCCGAGTCGATCCCCAGCTCGTCGATCGCGCGCGCGATGACGGGCGCCCAGTCGATGTCCTCGGTGCTGCGTCCCTCGGCGTGCACCGCGGCACGCTCGGCGGCGAGCCTGTCGACGAGCGCGGCGAACTCCGGGCCGATCGCTGACTCCAGGCGCGACCGCAGGAACGACGCGAGCGCGGGGGACGCACCTGCGGTCGACACCGTGACCATCAGCTCGCCGCGGCGCATGGTGGCGGGCAGGGTGAACGCACACCGCTCCGGGTCGTCAGCGGAGTTCACCCAGATGTTGCGGATCTCGCAGTCGTCGTAGATCTGCTGGTCCACCCCGCGCACGCCCGTCGCGGTGATGACCAAGCGATAACCGGACACGTCACCGATGCGGTACTCGCGCTCGATCTTCGCCACCGGCAGTGCGCGCAGCTCGTCCACGATGGAAGGGGAGAGAACCGTGACGTCTGCATCAGCAAGAAGGAGCTGCTGCACCTTGCGCAGGGCGATGCGGCCTCCGCCCACGACCAGCACGGGCCGGCCGGCCAGGTTCAGGTTGATCGGGAACTGCCCCATGGGGACGGAAGGCTAGCCAATTCCCGACAAATCCAGTCAGAATTAGCAAGAATCTCCGGCAGGCGCTCGGACGCCTCGCTCACCCATTATTTGCCGGCGCCCGTTCCCGTTGCACTAGAAGACTCACACAGGCTTGCCCCACAATGCCCCCGCCGCAATGCGCCCGCCACTGGTCCCGGTGGCTGATTGAGAGGAGCCACGCCGATGGCTGACAACGAGAACCCGTCGACGGATCTGCCCGGGGGCCCGCACCAGGACCCCGCCGGGCCGGTTGAGCCCGGTACCCCGGCGCCCGCCCGGCGGAAGCGAGGGGTCGTTGGCGTCGCGATCGCCGCGGTGGTCGCCATTGTGGCAATTGCCGTCGGCTCGGCCGGCGGCCCTGCCGCTGACATGACGCTCGTGTGGGGCACGTGCTCACCGGTGTTCGACATGCCGGAGCCGTTCCAGTGCGCCACGCTCGAGGTGCCGCTCGACCACGCCGAGCCCGGCGGAAAGAAGATCTCGCTCGCCCTCGTGCGGCTCCCCACGGAGGGTGCGCGCAAGGGGATCCTGCTCACCAACCCGGGCGGGCCCGGCGGCTCTGGTCTCGGCTTCATGAGGGACTTCGCGGCCGATCTCGACAAGGAGGTGCAGCTCGGGGACTTCGACCTCGTCGGCTTCGACCCGCGCGGGGTCGGTGCATCATCTCCGGTGGTCTGCTACGAGGACGCCGACATTGATGAGTGGATGTACCTCGACGACACCCCGGACAACGACACGGAGCAAGCCCTGTTCGACAAGTGGGGGGAGGACGACACCGACGGGTGCGTGGCAAAGTTCGGCCAGGACCTGCGCCACTACTCCACGGAGGCCACGGCCCGGGACATGGATCTCATCCGCGCAGCCATGGGCGAGGAGACGATCTCGTTCCTCGGCATCTCGTACGGGACGCACCTCGGTGCCGTGTACGCGTCGCTCTTCCCGGACCGCGTGCGGTCGATGATGCTCGACGGAGGGTACGACCCGGAAGCCGACACCATGGAGGAGGAGTACCTCACGCAGGCCCGTGGGTTCGAGGAGTCGTTCGACAGGTGGGCCTTCTGGTGCCAGGAGCAGGCTGACTCGTGCGCGTTCCGGTCCCCGGACGTGCGCGGCGCGTGGGTGGACCTGTACGACCGTCTGGACGCCGAGTCCATCGTGACCACGAGTGGGCGGGAGGCGAACCACAGGGTCCTCAAGACGGCAACGATTGCGATGCTGTACTCCCGTGAGGCGTGGTCGTACCTGGGCGAGATCCTCGCCGATGCCGCTCGCGGTGACGGCGAGGCGATTCTCTCTTCCGCGGACAGCTACCGCGGCCGCCGGCCTGACGGCGGGTGGGGCAACGACACCACGGCTCAGTACGTCATTTCGTGCTCCTCCGGTTTCGGGGAAACCAGTCCGCCGGACCCTGCGGCACTCCTGGCAAAACTGCGTGCCGCCGCGCCGTGGTACTCGATGGGGACCGAGGTCGAGGACTTCGAGGACATCGAGTGCGACAAGGCATACGGCGACGGCAAGGTGTTCCCCGTCAGCTACGCAGGTTCTGCCCCTGTCGTCGTGGTCGGTGGTCTCCGTGATCCCGCAACGCCGTTCCGCTGGTCGGAGGAGCTGGCCGCCCGGCTCGGACCGTCGTCACGGCTGGTCTCGGTGGACGCGGACGGCCACTCCCACATCATCGGCTCGGAGTGCGTGAACTCGATTGCCTCGCGCCTGTTCAACGAGAGCGAGCTCCCCGCGGCCGGCACGGTGTGCTGACCCGCAACGTCCCTGCCTGGGCCGCGCGGGTCAGGCAGGGCTGAGGGTGGAGGCGTCCGCCCAGTAGGCGTGCGTGCCGGAGCAGATGCGCTCGGGCAGGCGCACCCGCGCCACCGGCCCGTCGGCCGGGTTCTGCGCGTCGAAGACCGCGCAGTGGCTCTCGTCGTTCACGATGTCGGTGGTGTACGTGAGCAGCCAGCCGTCGTCCTCGGCGGTCCCGCCGGGGCGCGGGGCGAACACGGTCTCGGAGCAGTAGGTGCCCTCGGGGAACGCGAACGTCTCCATGCTGCCGGTGGTGACGTCGTGCTTGATGACGCCCTCGAAGGTGAACCAGCCCTCCGTGGGCAGGGCCGAGTACGCGTAGCGGTAGGGGCGGCCCGCGACGCCGTTGTTCATCATCCCGAACTCGGTGATCGTGTCGCTGAGCGGGCCTTCCTTCGTCTCGCCGGTGCGCATGTTCATGCGCCAGCGCCACGGGATCGACTTCATCGCGTGGAGGTCGAGGTAGCGGAACAGGCGCTGGTCGACGGTCGCGTCGGGCGGGAGCGTGGGCGCGGGGTCCTGCTGGAAGTAGCCGTCCACGGTGACCCAGTCGCCGTCCTCGAACGCGTTGATCCAGTGCAGCACGAACGTGGGGGAGAAGTCGAACCAGCGGATCTGGTCCCCGCGACCGTTGCGCGGGATGACCCCGAGGCGCATCGGCATGTCGGGGTGGAAACGGTTCGCGTAGACGCCCTTCGGGATGAGGTCCTCGTCCCAGAAGAGCGGGCAGTCGTTCAGCACCGCGTAGTTCTGCGTGAAGCACATGTCGTGCGGCAGGCGCGGGCCGGGCAGCTCGATCGGCTCGTACGTGGTGAGTGCCCCGGTGCGGTCCACGACTCCGTAGTGCATGAACGGCGCGGTGGTCTGGTAGTTGAAGAAGAACAGCTCGCCGGTCGACTCGTCCACCTTCGTGTGCGCGGACACGCCGGCAGAGGGGAACCTCCCGCCCCATGACTCCGTGCCCATGTCGGCGAGCGTCACCGGGTCCAGTCGGTAGAGGTCGCCGCACTGGTAGAAGCTGGTGAGCGCGATGCCGCGGTGCACGACCACGTCCGTGCTGCTCGCGTCCTTCATGCGCGTGCGGGCACCCCAGCCGTCCTCGCGCTTGGCCTTCCTCGGCGATTCCGCGAGCCCTGACCACAGTGCCTCGCCGGCCTCGATCTCTGCTGCCAGGCCCTTCGTGCGCACGAATCGGTTGCGGTACTCCACGTGCCCCTCGCGGAACGAGATCGAGTGGATCATCCCGTCGCCGTCGAACGGGTGGTACCGCTCGCGGTTCGGCACGAGGGGGTTCTCGCTGTTGCGCAGGTACACCCCGTTCAGCCCCGCGGGAAGCTCTCCCTCGACGACTGGCTCGAGATCGGTCCACTCGCGGTGCTGGGGCCGCCATGCGCCCGTACGGTACGGGTGGGTGTCATCGGCGGGCAGGAGGGAGACGAACTCGCGCTCCAGTCTCGGTGCCATCACGAACCCCCTCCGCCGCGGGCGCGGCCTGGTCTCACAGTAGGCGAGCGCCGGTCACGGTCACGAGCGGATGCGGGCGGCCGTGGGAGCCGTCACCAGCGGATCTCGAACCAGCGGCGCAGTTCCGAGCCCGCGGCCACCACGTGGGGCGAGTCGTTCACCCCGTTCGGCGGGCCGCTCTGGGGCTCGATGCAGATGCCGTGCTCGCGGCCGTCGAACACGACCCAGTGCGAGCAGTTCGAGTGGAGCGTCACGCGCGGCCCGGCAGTCCCGCCGCCGAACTGCACGGCGGGGTCCACCAACGGGTCGGCGAAGCAGTCGTCCACGTCCTGCGTGCGCGGCTTCACCAGCACGCCGGTGGGGATGCCGTCGGGACCGCGCTCGTACATCGCCCCGAACTCGAGCACTGTGGTGCAGGGCCGCGCGAACCACGGGTGCCAGCCCACCTGCGCCGGCATCTCGTCCCTCGCCAGCAGCGACATCTCGAAGCGGATCTTCCACGGCTGCATCGACACTGTGTGGAACACCGCGCCGCGGAACGGCCACGGCGCGGACAGCTCCAGCCTCATTGTCACGGCAGTGTCCGTCTTCTCGAAGATCCTCCACTCGGCGTCGTGGCCGAACCCGTGCATCGCGTGCGGGCCGGCGTTCAACGGAAGACGGTGGCGGGTGCCGCGGTGGGAGAGCACGCCGTCACGCACGCGCCCGGCGAACGGCACCATCGGGTAGATGCCCCACTCGAACCCGGCGAACCCGGGTTCTTCGGCGGCGACGAGTTCCGTGCCGCGCAGCACGAGAGAGGTGACCCTGCCCCCGTTCGCCGGGTCGATGCGGGCGGTCGCGTCGCCCGAGGAGATCGCGAGGAGTGCCACGGGGGAGACGATAGGTGCGCACCGGCACCACTAGCGTGGCACCCCGTGCGCGGCCTCGGGACCCTCATCAACACGGCGACCGTGCTCGTGGGCGGGTCGGTCGGCTACTTCATCGGCCACCGCATCCCGGAGTCCGTGCGGACCACGGTGGTCCAGGTCATCGGGATCGCCACCCTCGTGATGGGGGTCAGCGACGCGATGGACACCCACAACCTCGTGTTCCCGCTGGTCGGCATGGTCCTCGGCGCGATCATCGGGGAGCTGCTCCGCATCGAGGAGCGCCTCGAGTCCCTCGGGGAGTGGCTGAAGCGGCGCTTCACGAAGGACGACGGCGACGGGCGGTTCGTGGAGGGGTTCGTGACGGCGACGCTCCTTTTCTGCGTGGGGCCGATGACGATCCTCGGCGCGATCGAGGACGCGAGCGGCAAGACCCCGCAGCTCTACATCATCAAGGGGACGCTCGACGGCTTCATGTCGATCATCTTCACCGCCACCTACGGCATCGGCGCGGTGTTCAGCGCGGCCGGCGTGTTCGTGGTGCAGGGCCTCCTCACGCTCGGCGGCACGGGCATCGACAGCATCCTCGACGACAGGATGCGCACCGAGCTGTTCGCGGCAGGTGGCTTCGTGGTGATCGCGATCGGCCTGAACCTGCTGCGCATCACGAAGATCAAGCTCGGTTCCCTCCTGCCGGGTCTCCTCCTCACCCCGTTGCTGGTCGCGGTCTTCGCCCGTTGAGACCGCCCGTCTTTCGGCTGATTCCGCTCTTCTGCCTGCCCCGGATGCCGTTGACCGGCGGGTAACCCACCCCGTCTGGCCTTCCCCGTCCGACCCCATCGGTAGGCTCGTACCGATGTTCCGCACCCGTCTCGCCCGTTCGTTCCTGGTCCTTGCCGTCACGGGCGCGGGGCTCGTGGCAGCACCGGCCGGTGCATCGGCGGCAACCGCTCGGTACGTGGTCACCCGCACCGACGGGTCGGTCTACGTGGCAGAACTGTCCTCCGGCTCCGCCGCAGAGCTGGCCGGCCAGCCGGGCATCAAGATCGTGGAGCCTGATGCGGTGGTCTCGCTAGACGACGACTCGCTGGTCTCGTCCGACTCCGTCTCCGGCCTCGACGTCCCGGAGGGTCTCGAGGGTGCCGAAGCAGTGCCCGGCCGGTACATCGTGTCCTTCCGTTCCGCGGCGTCGGCCCGCGTCGCCGCCCGCAACGCAGGCGACGGTCTCCTGGTCTCCTACTCGAACGCACTGAACGGCTTCGCCGCGGACCTCACGCCGGAGCAGTACGACGCACTCTCGTCCAACCCCGACGTCCTGTCCATCGAGCCCGACGGCATCATCACGCTCGACGCCGACCAGGCGGGCGCCACGTGGGGCCTGGACAGGATCGACCAGCGGGCGCTGCCGCTGAACCAGAACTACACCTACGACTCCACGGGCACCGGGGTCACCGCGTACGTCATCGACACCGGCATCCGCGCAACGCACGGCCAGCTCGCCGGGCGGGTGCAGCCCGGGTTCACCACGGTCAACGACGGCCGCGGGTCGTCGGACTGCAACGGCCACGGAACGCACGTTGCCGGCACCATCGGCGGCACGGTCCACGGCGTGGCGAAGAACGTCACCCTCGTGCCCGCGCGAGTGTTCGGCTGCAGCGGCGGTGCGTCATATTCCGCGGTGATCGCCGCGGTCGACTGGGTCATCAACCACCACCAGGCCGGTGTGCCTGCCGTGGCGAACATGAGCCTCGGCGGCGGCGCGTCGTCGGCAATGAACGCGGCGGTCGCGCGGGGCGTCGCCGACGGGATCGTGTTCGCGGTGGCGGCCGGCAACGAGAACACCAACGCGTGCCTCCGCTCTCCCGCGAGCGAGAGCTCCGCGATCACGGTTGGCGCCACCGCCTCCAGTGACTGGCGTGCGTCCTTCTCCAACTACGGCTCCTGCGTCGACATCTTCGCCCCTGGCCAGAGCATCACCTCGGCCTGGTACAACGACGACAGCGCCGTCCGCACGATCAGCGGCACCTCGATGGCCACGCCCCACGTAGCCGGTGCGGCTGCCCTCTATCTGCAGACGAACCCGGCTGC
Organism: uncultured Bifidobacterium sp.; assembly: GCA_964653385.1. GTDB lineage: Bacteria > Actinomycetota > Acidimicrobiia > Acidimicrobiales > Ilumatobacteraceae > UBA2093. The sequence continues at coordinate 17,278 of CAZZFB010000023.1, forward strand.
CGCACCTGCCACGGTCGCCCGCGACCTGCTCGGTGCGGCCTCCCAGGGTGTCGTCGTGAACGTCGGTGCGGGGTCCCCGAACCGTCTTCTCTACACCGCCTCCTTCGAGCCCGCCCCGCCGTCGGTGCCGTCCGCGCCGTCCACGGTCTCGGCCACCGCGGGCAACACCCAGGTGCAGCTGTCCTGGTCGGCCCCGTCCTTCGACGGCGGTGCCGCTGTCACCGACTACGTGGTGCAGTTCTCCACCGACGGCACCTCGTGGAGCACGTTCGATGACGGCGTGTCCACCGCCCGTGCCGCGACGGTCACCGGGCTCGTCAACGGCGTCACCCACCGCTTCCGTGTGGCAGCAGTGAACAGCGTCGGCACCGGCCCCGTCAGCCCCGTGGCCACGGCAGTCCCGGTGGTGCCGGGCGCCCCGTCCGCCCCGCGCTCCCTGACCGGCAACGCGGGCAGGCAGTCGGCCGGCCTCTACTGGTCCGCACCTCTCACCAACGGCGGCTCGGCCGTGACCGACTACGTGATCGAGTACGTCACGCCCACGGTGACCTCGTGGACGGTGATGCCCGATGCGGTGTCCACGTCCGTGTCGGCCTCGCTGTCCGGTCTCGCCGCGAACGTGGCGCACACGTTCCGCGTCTCGGCCGTGAACAGCGCCGGCACGGGAACGCCCAGCAACACGGTGACGATCACCCCGATGGCCATCACCGCCCCGTCCGCCCCGCGCTACCCCAGCGCGAGCGCACGCCTGCTCGGGGCCAGCGTCGCGTGGTCCACCCCATCTGACACCGGCGGCTCTGCGATCACCTCGTACGTGGTCGACTGGTCCGTTGATGCCGGCGTCACATGGTCGGCTCCCGTGCGCGTCGCTCCCACGTCGCGCTCCGTGCTCCTGTCCGACCTCGCGGGCAACGTGGCCCATGTGGTGCGCATCAGGGCAGTCAACGAGACGGGCACCAGCCTGCCCGCCACCGCGAACGTCACGCCGATCGCACCTGCGGTCCCGTCCGCCCCGCGCAACGTGACGCTCTATCCGAACTACAACACGGTCACGGTGTACTGGTCGGCCCCGTACTCGAACGGAGGCGTGGCGCTCACCGGTTACCTGGTGGAGCACTCCGTCGACGGCGGCACCTCGTGGAACCGTGGTTCCGCCCTTCCCGCCACCACGCGCGCGACGCTGCTCACCGGGCTCGCCGGCGGCACGGCGCACATGGTGCGCGTGATAGCGGTGAACTCGGTGGGCAACAGCGAGCCCTCCACGGCTGCCACCACCACGCCGTGGCGCGTCACGGCGCCCTCCGCGCCGCGTTTCCTCTCCGTCAGCACCTACGGCACGACCGCGTACCTCGGTTGGTCCTCCCCGCTGAACTCGAACGGTGCCGCGGTCACCTCGTACGACGTGTGGCAGAGCACCGACGGCGGCGCCACGTTCTCCGTCATCGCCAACGTGGCGGTGCCGCGCCGCTCGCACACGGTCACCGCGCTCGTCAACGGCGACACCTACCTGTTCCAGGTCACCGCGAACAACGCGGCTGGGGCGAGCACCCCATCGAACAGGGTCACTGCCGTGGCGAGGGTCGCCGGCACGCCGTCCGCCCCGTCCAGCCTGACCGCCGCCCCCGGCAACACGACCGTGTCGCTCGGCTGGACCGCCGCGCGCTCCACGTGGTCCCCCGTCACTGACTACGTGATCGAGTACGCCGTCGGGTCCGGCGCGTTCACGGTGTGGGACGACGGCGTCAGCACCGCGACGTCGGCCGTGATCACCGGCCTCACGAACGACGTGCAGGTGACCGCACGGGTGAAGGCACGCAACCGCTACGGCGACAGCCCGTGGTCGGGCACCGTCGTGGTGACGCCGCGCGGCACTGTCACCGCACCGTCTGCGCCGATGAACGTCGTCGCCACGGCCGGTGACGGTCGCGCGGGCGTGGCGTGGGCTGCTCCGGCCTCGAACGGCGGAGCGGCGATCACCGGTTACGCCGCCACCGCGACGGTCTCCGGCTCGACCGCAGGAACGTGCTCCACTGCGGGCACCTCCTGCATCATCACGGGTCTCACCAACGGCGTGTCCTACACCGTCACCGTCAGGGCATCGAACAGTGCCGGCGAGGGTGCCGCGTCGGAGTCCACCACGGTGGTCCCGGTGTCGGGCGGCTCGGCCCCCGTGGCCGCCCCGTCATGGGGTCTCGACCGGATCGACCAGCGCGCTCTGCCCCTGGACAGCATGGTCACCAGGCCGTCCACCGGCTCCGGCGTCAGCGTCTACGTGATCGACACCGGCGTCTACGCCTCGCACAGCCAGTTCGGCGGCCGAGTGACCGCGGGGTACACCGCGATCAACGACGGCTGGGGCACGAACGACTGTGACGGTCACGGCACCCACGTGGCGGGAACGGCCGCAGGTTCCACTTATGGCGTGGCACCGTTCGCCAGCATCGTCCCTGTCCGCGTCCTCGACTGCTACGGGTCGGGCAGCATCAGCGGCGTCGTCGCCGGCATCAACTGGATGATCGACCACCACGTCGCCGGCCAGCCCGCAGTCGCCAACATGAGCCTCGGGGGCGGGTACAGCGCATCGATCAACGACGCGGTCGCCCGTGCGGTGGCTGACGGCATCACGGTGGTGGTGGCCGCCGGCAACGAGAACGCGGACGCTTGCCTGAGCTCGCCGGCGAGCGCTCCCGGCGCGATCACCGTGGCGGCCAGCACCAGCAGCGACTACAAGGCCTCCTACTCGAACTACGGCGCGTGCGTCGACATCTTCGCGCCCGGCAGCTCGATCGTGTCCGCAGGGACCGGCTCGGCGTCCGCGACCCGAACGCTGAGCGGCACGTCGATGGCGTCGCCGCACGTGGCCGGTGCGGCCGCACTCGTCCTCGCCAACGCGCGTGCGTACACGCCGGCCCAGGTCGCCGACAAGCTGCGCAACGACTCCACTTCCTCCGTGCTCTCCGGTGTCGGCTCCGGCACCACCAACACGTTGCTGTTCCTCTCGCCCACGGCGGTCTCCTCGCTCGATTCCTTCGAGACTCCGGCGACCGGCTCGGCGCAGTCGGTCGCCGGCGCGAACGACGAGCTCGTGGGTCACGCACCCGACACGCAGGAAGGGCCGGCTGTGGAGACACCGGCCGCACCGGTCGCGGCTCCTGCCCGGCCCGGTGCTGCACCGTCTGCTCCGGCGGACGGCGGGTCACTGACGTCGACGCAGCCGTCGTCGATCGTGAGGGTCACCAAGGTGGTGCGGGCAGGGAAGAACTTCCGTGTCAGCGTGGCCGTGCCGCGCGGGGTCAGTGTCAGCCTCTACCGCAACGGCAAGCTGGTGGCGAAGGGCTCCAAGAAGTTGTTCGTCGTGCCCACTGGCGGGCTGAAGAAGGCCCGTTTCACGGTCATCGCCGACTGACCTCCGGGCCCGCGCTCAGCGCTGGTTCTGTCCGTTGCTGCGACCGTAGAGTTGGCTGGTGCGCACGCGGGGAAGGTTTGTCGGGTCTGCGGTGCTGGCCGCTCTTGCCCTGCTGACAGCCTGTTCGGGCGGCGGGGACCCTGACGGTTCCGTCACGACCTCATCCACTGATGCGCCGGCCACGTCCGTCGCCGTGCCTGTCTCGGCCGCAGGGGGAGAAGGCGGCGGTGCCGGGTCCCTGTTGACGTGGCAGCCCTGCGGCGAGGTGGAGTGCGGCACGTTGAAGGTCGCCGCTCGCGAGGGTGACGACCCCGCCGGGTCGTCATTGCGTGTCGCCGCCTACCGACGCGTGCCGTCGGTGGCCCCGGCCATCGGCACGCTCGTCCTGCTGCCCGACTGGGAGGGG
>CAZZFB010000024.1:0-20061 GCA_964653385.1 uncultured Bifidobacterium sp.
ATCGAGATGCCGAAGGTCGCGGAGCCGTACATCCGCCGCCGCGCCGAGCGTCACCTCGAGAAGGGGCGCGTGGTCATCCTTGCCGGCGGCACGGGCAACCCGTTCTTCACCACGGACACCGCAGCGGCCCTGCGCGCCGCGGAGATCGACGCCCAGGCCATCCTGAAGGGCACGCACTCCGGAGTGGACGGCGTGTACACGGCCGACCCGAAGGTCGACAAGGCCGCCACCCGGTACGACCGCATCAGCCACATGGACGTCATCACGAAGGGGCTGAAGGTCATGGACTCCACCGCCATCACCTTCTGCATGGAGAAGAACCTCCCGATCGTGGTGTTCGACCTGCTGGCCAAGGGCAACGTCAAGTCCATCCTGCAGGGCGAGCCAGTCGGTACGCTGGTCGGGTGACCGAAGAGACCCTTCTCGACGCAGTCGACAAGATGGAGCGTGCCGTGGAGCACGCCCAGGGCCAGTTCTCCACCGTGCGCACCGGCCGCGCGAACCCCGCGCTCGTCGAGAAGCTCCTCGTCGACTACTACGGCTCGCCCACGCCGCTCCAGCAGCTCGCCGGCTTCCAGGTCCCCGAGGCACGCACGCTCGTGGTCAAGCCCCACGACCGCAACGCCCTCGCCGGCATCGAGAAGGCCATCCGCGAGAGCGAGCTCGGCCTGCAGCCGTCGAACGACGGCATCGTCATCAGGCTCTCCTTCCCGGCCCTCACCGAGGAGCGCCGCAAGGAGTACGTGAAGGTCGTGAAGAACATGGCCGAGGACGCCCGGGTGGCGGTCCGCAACATCCGCCGTGACGCGCGCAAGACCCTGGAGACCGCGGAGAAGAACTCCGAGATCTCGAAGGACGAGCTCGAGCGCGCCGAGAAGGAACTCGAGAAGCTGACCCACGACCACGTCGACCAGATCGACAAGGCCGTGGCCCGCAAAGAGCAGGAACTGCTCGAGGTATAGGTGCGGGACACGGGCTGCTCGGGCAGGCATTCGCTGCGGAACTATGGTTCGCGGAGGAAAGGGAGAACCCGATGAGCGACGACATCTGGCGCAGGCGCGACGACACCACCGAGGGCGGGGGCTCCGACTACGGCACGGACTTCGGGTCCGATTTCGGCACGATCCAGTTCGCCGATGACCCCACCAGCGAGCCCGCCATCGTGTTCGCCGACACCGATTCCACCGGCCTGCCCCACTGGACGGAGCCGCCGACCGGCGAGATCCCCCGTGCGGGCAACGTGGAGGACGAGGACGACACGGACGTGTGGGCCTCGTTCCAGCAGCCGAGCCAGCCGACGCGCCGCCCCGAACGGCTCGTCATCGGCGGGGACTCCACGGGGGACCGCGGCCGTCCGCGCGACGTCACGGGCGACACCGGGCGCGACACCAGCCGTGACATCCCGCGCGACATCACCGGGGGCACCAGCCGCCCCGTGGCGCGCGGCCCGCAGGTGCGCCGCGGCACGACGCGCGGCCCGCGCGGCGCGGCCGGGCGCGACATGCCCACGGCCGTCACCACGGGACTCATCCTCCTCGCCGTGTTCATCGGCGCGGTGATGTGGCGGCCCGCCGCCGTCATGCTCATCGTCGTGGCCGTCCTCGGTCTCGCCTCGGTCGAGTTCTTCAGCAAGGTCACGGAGAAGGGCTACCGCCCGGCCACGTTCGCGGGGCTCATCGCGTGCGTCGCCGCGCCGCTCGCCGCCTACTGGATGGGCGATGCCGCGCTGCCGCTGGTGGTCGCGTTCGGCTTCCTCGCCACTTCCGTCGGCTTCCTCGGCGCCGCGGGCGTGCAGAGCGGCCCGATGCCGAACGTCGCGATCACCAACATGGCGGTGACATGGATCGGCCTCCTCGGCTCGTTCGCCGCCCTCATCCTCCGCCAGAGCGTGTCGGGCAGCCCGGGCAACAACATCGGGACCGACACGATCTTCATCCTCGTCGCCGCCGTCGTGGCGAACGACGTCGGTGCGCTGTTCGTCGGTTCGGCCGCCGGCCGCACACCGTTGCGCGAGTGGGTCAGCCCGAACAAGTCGGTCGAGGGTCTCCTCGGCGGCGCCGTCGCGACCATCATCGCCTGCGCCCTCGTCGGCTCGCAGAACGGCACATGGAACGACATGGGGGAGTGGCTCGCGCTCGCCGTGGTCGTGTCGATCATGGCCCCGCTCGGCGACTTGGTGGAGTCCATGTTCAAGCGCAACCTCGACGTGAAGGACTTCGGCACGCTCGTGGCCGGCCACGGCGGCGTGCTGGACCGGTTCGACGGGTTTCTCTTCGCGCTCCCGGCCACGTACTACCTGCTGCAGGTCCTCCAGCCCTGGACTTCCTAGCCGCGGCTGTCCCCGTGACGTGCGTCCGGCGCCGTCGCCGGTGCCGTTGTTGCTGTCAGACTTGAGCCGATGACAAGGACCCGCGTCGCGATTGCCGGATCCAGCGGATCGATCGGCACCCAGACCATCGATGTCGTACGGGCAGAGCCGGACGCGTTCGTCGTGACCGCCCTGTCCGTCGGGACCTCCGTGGAGACGGTCATCGAGCAGGCGCGGGAGCTCCGTCCCGAGCTGGTCGTCGTGGGGCGTGACGCGGACAGGGACAGGGTCGCCTCGGCGCTCCCGGGCGTGACCGTCTCGTGCGACATCACGGACGTCGTCGACGTGGCCGACGTGGTGGTGAACGGCGTGGTCGGGTTCGCGGGGCTGCCCGTGACGATGGAGACCCTCCGGCGCGGCCGCATCCTCGCGCTCGCCAACAAGGAGAGCCTCATCGCGGCCGGTCCCGTGGTGCAACCGCTCCGCGCGGTGCCCGGCGCCGAGATCATCCCGGTGGACAGCGAGCACTGTGCCGTCCACCAGTGCCTGCGCTCCTCCGCGGACGCGGGCCGCGAGCTGGCTCGCATCGTTCTCACCGCGAGCGGCGGGCCGTTCAGGGGCCGCACCGCCGCCGACCTCGCCTCCGTGACGCGCGACGAGGCGCTGGCGCACCCCACGTGGAAGATGGGGCCCAAGATCACCGTCGACTCATCGACCCTCATGAACAAAGGACTCGAGGTCATCGAAGCCCACGAACTCTTCGGAACACCGTTCGACTGCATCGACGTCGTCGTGCACCCGCAGTCGGTCGTGCACTCCATGGTCGAGTTCACGGACGGGTCCACCATCGCCCAGTTGTCCATGCCGGACATGCGGCTCCCCATCGGGTACGCACTCGGCTGGCCGCGGCGCATCTCCGTGCCGCACGGACGCATCGACTGGGCCAGCCTGTCCCGGCTCGATTTCGAGCCCCCCGACCGCGCCGCGTTCCCGTGCCTCGACCTCGCGTACGCGGCCGGGCGCGCGGGGGGCACCGCACCCGCCGTGCTCTCCGCCGCCAACGAGGTAGCGGTCGAGGCGTTCCTCCAGGGCCGGATCGCGTGGTCTGCCATTGCCCCCACGGTCGAGTCGGCACTGCAGGCCCACTCGCCGGAGGCCCCCCGCGACATCGACGACGTCCTCTCCGCCGACGCCGAGGGCCGCCGGCTCGCATCGGAGGTCCTCGCCCGATGAGCGACATGTACCGCAACTTCCGCAACGAGATCGCCGCCGGGGGTGCCGTCGACGACGGTGAGGGGTCCTCCACGCCGCAGGGCCGCATCACTGGTTTCGTCATGCTCGGCCTGCTCGTGCTCCTCGCGGTCCGATCCCCGTGGACGTTCGTGTTCGTCCTCGGGCTGCTCGTGTCGGTGTTCCTGCACGAGGTCGGCCACTTCTGGACGGCCCGCCGCACGGGCATGAAGGCGACGCAGTTCTTCATGGGGTTCGGCCCGCGCGTGCTCAGTTTCCGCCGCGGCGAGACCGAGTACGGCGTGAGGGCGCTCCCGCTCGGCGCGTTCGTGCGCATCATCGGCATGAACAACCTCGACGAGGTCGATCCCGCCGACGAGCCGCAGGCCTACCGCAACAAGTCGTACCCGCGCCGCATGCTGGTCATCACAGCAGGGTCTCTGATGCACATGGTCATCGCGTTCGTCCTGTTCTTCGGCGTGTACGTCACCGCGGGCGGGGAGCACTCCACGGGCCGTGCCGTGGTCCGCGGGATGCTGGAGCAGAGTCCCGCGTGGCAGGCCGGCATCAGGTCCGGCGACGAGATCGTCTCCGTCGGCGGCACGGAGGTCGGTTCGTACGACTCAGTCGTCGCCGCGATCGGCGCCCACGGGCCCGGTGACACGGTCAGGGTTGTCTTCGTCTCCGCCGGCACCGAGCGCAGCGCGGACGTCGAGCTGGCCGAGAACCCGTCCCGTCCCGGCCGCGCGTTCCTCGGCGTCGTCGCCGACGACCGCGAGGAGAAGAGGTTCGGCCCCGTCGAGGCGGTCGGCCGCACCGTGGGTGACATCGGCGGCACCATGAGGGACTCCGTGCGCGGGGTCGTCACCGTGCTGAACCCGGTGAACAGCTGGCGCCAGCTCACCGACGAGAACGCGCCGGTCGAGTCCCGGCCCACCACGGTCGTCGGCATGAGCCAGGTCGGCGGTGAGATCGGGGAGTCCCGCGGTCTCGCCGGCGTGCTGCAGCTCCTCGCTTACGTGAACGTCTTCGTCGGGATGTTCAACATGTTTCCTCTCCTGCCGTTCGACGGTGGGCACGCCGCCATGGCCACGTACGAGAGGCTCAGGTCCCGGCCCGGCCGGCCGTACCGGGCCGACGCCGGCAAGATGATCCCCGTTGCCACGGCGGTGGTGGGGCTCATGCTCATCCTGTTTGTGACCGGTTTGTACCTGGACATCGTCCGGCCCATCGGCTGAACCCGTCCTTCACCTGACACACTTGGTCCCGATGTACGAGCGCCGACAGACCAGGCAGATCACGGTGGGCAAGGTCCCGGTGGGCGGCGGCGCGCCGATCTCGGTGCAGTCCATGACCACCACCAAGACTGCCGATGTCGAGGGCACACTCCAGCAGATCTATGCGCTCGCGGCGGCCGGGTGCGACATCGTGCGGTGCACCTGCAACGAGCAGGAGGCGGCCGAGGGGCTCGCCCAGATCGTGCCGCGGTCGCCAATCCCGATCATCGCCGACATCCACCACCAGTACAGGATGGCGCTTGCCGCCATGGAGGCCGGCGTGCACGGTCTGCGCCTGAACCCGGGGAACATCCGAAGGCCCGAGCACATCAAGGCCGTCGCCTCGGAGGCACGCGACCGGAACATCCCGATCCGCATCGGGGTGAACGGAGGCTCCCTCGACCCTGCGCTCTACGAGAAGCACAACGGTCTCACCGCCGCCGCCATGGTCGAGTCCGCCATGCAGGAGATGGCCTACTTCCATGAGGTCGATTTCGACCTCATGAAGATCTCCGTGAAGGCAAGCAACGTGCCGTTGATGGTCGAGGCGTACCGCATGCTCGCCGACGCGACCGACGTGCCGCTCCACCTCGGTGTCACCGAGGCCGGGCCGCCGCCGATGGGCCTGGTGAAGGCGACCGCCGGCATCGGCGCGCTCCTGCTGGAGGGCATCGGCGACACCATCCGCTACAGCCTCACGGCCGACCCGGTGGAGGAGGCCAAGGCCGGCCGCCAGCTGCTGGAGGCCCTGGGCCTCCGCGAGCGCAAGAACGTGGACCTGATCGCCTGCCCCAGCTGCGGCCGCGCCGAGATCGACGTCATCGACGTGGCGAACCGCGCGATGAAGGCGTTCGAGGACAAGAAGCTGCCGCTCCAGATTGCGGTCATGGGCTGCGTGGTGAACGGGCCGGGCGAGGCGCGCGAGGCGGACCTCGGCATCGCCGCGGGCAACAAGCGTGGTCACCTGTTCGTGAAGGGCCGCAACGTGGCCGTGGTGCCGGAGTCAGAGATGGTCGAGGCACTCGTGGAGTGGGCAGAGTTCATCAACGAGCACGGCACGGAGGCGGCCATCGCCCGTGCCGACACCGCGCGTGCAGAGCGCGAGGCCGCCAAGGACAGGTCGCAGCTGCTCGACGAGAAGGGTGACGACGCGAACAACGCGGGCGAGAGGATCGTGGAGATCCGCCGCACCGTCGGCGACTAGGTCAGCCCTGGCGGCAGGCCCACACGGTCGCGGTGCCGGTGAGCACCGCTGACTCGCCCGGCTGCAGCACCATCGCCTGGTCGGGGGCAAGCTCCTCCACGGTGCCCGAGGTCCGCACCAGGACCGTCAGTGACTGCGTGTCGACGGTGGCACCGCCCTCGACATCGATGCGCTCCACCGAGAAGGCCCCGCCGGGCCCCGTGTAGGTGCCGCCCTCGGGCCGCAGCTTGGGGTTCTCGAGCACGGACGTGTCCACAACGTGCTGCACCTCTGTGACGTCCACGTGCTTGGAGGTGAACCCCGCACGGATCACGTTGTCGCTGGATGCCATGACCTCCAGCCCCGCCCCGTGGAGGTAGGCGTGGAGGTTGCCCGCAGGGAGCGAGATCGCCTCGCCCGGCGCGAGGTGCACGTGGTTGAGCAGCGGCGCCACGCGCAGGCCGCGGTCGCCCGGGTGCATCGCGCCGATCCGCCGCAGCCACTCCGGGCACGCGCCGAGGTCGGGCGCGGTGCGCTGGTCGAACGCCCACAGCATGTAGCCGTCGATGCCGTAGAGGTCGAGCATCTCGGCCTCCTCGTGCCACCGGTACGCCTTCAGCTGCTCCACCGTGGAGTCGACGTCGTCGAACCCGCAGAGCGCCTCGAAATCGGTGAGTGCAACGAGCATCTCCGGCTTGGGTGACCCGTCGCGGTAGTTGCGGCGCGGGTCGTCGAGGGCGGTGCCCGCGGCGTTCTCGCGCGCGAAGCCCCGGCGGGCCTGGTCGGCGGTGGGGTGCGTCTGGAGCGAGAGCGGCGAGGCGCACGAGAGCACCTTGACGAGCATCGCCATCGGGCCCGTCTCGTCCTCGAGCGGTGACCCGCTCTCCGTGAGCGACGGTGCGACATGGTGCGTGCCCAGCCACCACTCCGCCCACGGCGACCCGTCCGCCGGGCGGCCGAGCAGCGCCGGCAGGAACGAGGTGTCGCCCCAGTCGTAGTGCTGGACGGAGCCGGTGATGCGCAGGGGCACGCGTCAGCCCCGCGACAGGGCGACGACGGCATCGGCCGCCGCGCCGACAGGGACCGCGGTGTTCGTGCCGGCGTGCCGGTCGCGCACCTCCACGTTGCCCTCCGCGAGGGACTTGCCGACCACGACGATCGTGGGGATCCCGATGAGCTCTGCGTCCTTGAACTTCACGCCCGGGGAGACCCCGTTGCGGTCGTCGATCAGCACCTCGAGCCCGCGGGACTCCAGGTCGCGCGCGAGCGCCTCGGCCGCCTGCGTGATCGCGTCGTCGTTCTTCCCGGTGACGACCACGTGGACATCAGCCGGGGCGACGGCGCGCGGCCACTTCAGGCCGAGCTCGTCGTTGAACGCCTCGGCAATGGACGCGACGGCGCGCGACACGCCGATGCCGTAGGAGCCCATCGTGACGGTGACCTGCCTGCCGTTCTGGTCGAGCACTTGCAGGCCAAGCTTGTCGGCGTACTTGCGGCCCAGCTGGAACACGTGGCCGATCTCGATCCCGCGCGCGATCTCGACCGGGCGCGAGCACACGGGGCAGGGGTCGCCGGCGCGCACCTCCACGGCCTCGATTGCGCCGTCGGCGGCGAAGTCACGGCCGTTCACCAGGTGCAGAACGTGCGTGTCGGCGCGGTTCGCGCCCGTCACCCAGGCCGAGCCGGGCACCACGTTGGGGTCGAGCAGGTAGCGGATGCCCGTGGAGGAAGAGGTGCCCAGCACCTGCGGGCCGATGTAGCCGCGCACGAGACCGGGATGGGCGGCGAAGCCAGCCTCGTCAAGGGGCTCGACCTCGGCGGGGGAGACCTGTGCCTCGACGCGCTTCAGGTCCACCTCGCGGTCACCGGGGACGCCCACCACGACCGTCTCACGGGACCCGTCGGGGTTGCGCAGCGACAGCACCACGTTCTTCAGCGTGTCGGCCGCGGCCCAGGGCCTGTCGGCGCGCGGGTGGTTCGCGTTGAGGAAGTCCACGAGCGAGGCGATGGTGCCGCAGCCCGGGGTGACGACCTCCGTCGTGGCGGGGTGCTCTGCGGTGTCGGGCGCGAGGGCACCGGTGGTGACGGCCTCGGTGTTGGCGGCGTAGTCGCAGGAGGTGCAGCGGACGAACGTGTCCTCGCCGGCCTCGATCGGGGCGAGGAACTCCTCGCTCATGGAGCCGCCCATCGCCCCGCTCATGGCCTTCACGATGACGTAGGGGAGGTGGAGCCGGTTGAAGATGCGCTCGTAGGCGTCGCGGTGGTCGTCGTAGCTCTTCTGCAGGCCCGCCTCGTCGATGTCGAACGAGTAGCTGTCCTTCATCAGGAACTCGCGGCCGCGCAGCAGGCCCGCCCTGGGCCGTGCCTCGTCGCGGTACTTCGTCTGGATCTGGTACAGCGAGACCGGCAGGTCCTTGTAGGAGGAGTAGAGGTCCTTCACGAGCAGTGTGAACATCTCCTCGTGGGTGGGCCCCAGCAGGTAGTCGGCGCCCTTGCGGTCGACGAGGCGGAAGAGGTTGTCTCCGTACTCGTTCCAGCGGTTCGTCTGCTCGTACACGTCGCGGGGGAGAAGGGCCGGGAAATGGACCTCCTGGGCCCCCATCGCGTCCATCTCCTCGCGCACGATCGCCTCGACCTTGCGCAGGACCCTCCAGCCGAGCGGGAGCCAGGTGTACCCGCCGGGGGCCGCCCTGCGGATGTACCCGGCACGCACGAGGAGGCGGTGGCTCGGCACCTCGGCGTCGGACGGGTCCTCGCGGAGGGTGCGGACGAAGAGCTGGCTGAGACGGAGCATGCGGAACAAAACCCTACTGGCGGCTGGTACGCTGTCTGCCGTCCTTTGAAGTTCGGTGAACATGAAGGCACGGGCCCCGGGTCCGTGCCTTTTGTTCTGTTAGGGGCCGGTGACAGCCGGCCAGAGAGGTGGTGAGCCACATGTCCAACGTGATTGACAGGGTCACCGAGATGGTGACGCCCATCCTCTCTGACCTCGGTCTCGAGCTCTACGACCTCGACTTCGCCGGCGGCGTCCTGAAGGTCACGATCGACACCCCGCCCGGCGGCCTCTCCGGTGTCGACATCGACCAGATCGCCCTCGTCACGCGCCTCCTCGGCCGCGAGCTGGACCACGACGAGAACGCGGTCCCGGGCCGGTTCACCCTCGAGGTGTCCAGCCCCGGCCTGGAGCGCACGCTGCGCACCCCTGCCCACTTCGCCCGCGAGACCGGCAAGGAGGTCAACGTCCGGCTGCGCGAGCAGCTCGACGGCCGCCGCCGCGTCAACGGTCTCCTCGTCTCGGCGTCCCCCGGCGCGGCCGTCGTCCGCGAGGAGGACGGCACCGAGGTGGAGATCCCGCTCGACATCATCGACAAGGCCCGCACCGTGTTCGTCTGGGAGACGAACCCGAAGCCGAACTCGCCCGAGGCGCGCGCCAAGGGCAAGAAGAAGACCGCACACGACAACGCACAGTCCCAGACACAGGAGGCAAACGCGCAATGAGCAACATGGACATGTCCGAGGCAGTACGCATGCTCGCCGACCACCACGGCATCTCGGTGGACGCACTTCTCCAGGTGCTCGTGGAGGCACTCGCCACCGCGTACAAGAAGCGCCCGGGCGCGGCCGACGAGGTCATCGTGGAGGTCAACCCGGAGAACCTCGACATGAAGTTCACGGCCTATGACGTGGACGACGAGGGCAACTGGGTGAACGAGCGTGACGACACGCCGAGCAAGGCCGACCTCGGCCGCATCGCAGCCGCCACGTTCAAGCAGGTGATGAGCCAGCGCATCCGCGAGGTGGAGCGCGACCGCAAGTTCGAGGAGTACGCCAACCGCGAGGGTGACCTCGTGACCGGCATCATCCAGCAGTCCGACGGCCGCTACGCCCTGCTCGACCTCGGCAAGGTCGAGGCCCTGCTTCCCCAGGCGGAGCAGGTCCCGTACGAGCGCCCGGAGTCGGGTGCCCGCCTGAAGGCCTACATCGTGGAGGTCCGCAAGACCGCCAAGGGCCCGCAGATCGTGGTCAGCCGCACCCACCCCGGTCTCATCAAGCGCCTCTTCGAGCTCGAGGTGCCCGAGATCGCAGACGGCATCGTGGAGATCAAGTCGTGCGCCCGCGAGCCCGGGCACCGCACCAAGATCGCCGTCGCCTCGAACGACCACAACGTCGATCCCGTCGGCGCGTGCGTCGGGGCCCGCGGCGGCCGCGTGCGCATGGTCGTGAACGAGCTGCGCGGCGAGAAGATCGACATCGTGAGCTGGTCCGAGGACCTGCACGAGTTCGTGGCGAAGGCGCTCTCCCCGGCGAAGGTCACCGAGGTGCGCCTCAGCGAGGACCAGACCCAGGCGGACGTGATCGTGCCGGACTTCCAGCTGTCGCTCGCCATCGGCAAGGAGGGCCAGAACGCCCGCCTGGCGGCCCGCCTCACCGGCGTGCGCATCGACATCAAGAGCGAGGCGCAGGCCGCCGACGAGGCAGCCGGCATCGTGCGCCCCGCGTCCGGAGACACCGGGTACGCCGCCGGCGAGTGGCGCACCAACGACGAGACCGGCGAGATGCAGTTCCACGCCGCCGACGGTTCCGTGGTCAGCGAACAGGAGTGGGCCGGCGGCTCACCCGCAGAGAACAGCACGGAGGCCTGAACCTTGGCAAGCAAGAAGGTCAAGATCAAGGAGCTCGCGGACGAGTTCGGCGCGTCGCCGGACGCGATGTACTCGCTCGTCGTCACGCTCGGCATCGACGCGAAGTCGAAGGCAGTCAGCATCGAGGAGGCGCAGGCCGACCGTGTGCGCCGCCACGTGAAGAAGAACGGGCTGCCCGAGCCGAAGGAAGAGCCGGCCAAGCCCGCCAAGAAGGCGGCAGCGAAGAAGGCCGCCCCGAAGAAGGACGACGACGGCTCGGAGGCACCCGCGAAGAAGGCGGCAGCCAAGAAGACCGCAGCGAAGAAGGCGCCCGCCAAGAAGGCAGCCTCCACCAAGACGGACGAGGACGCGGCCCCCGAGGTCGTCGTTCCCCCCGCTCCGGAGGTCGTCACCCCGGCGCCTGCCCCTGAGGTCGTGGCTCCTGCACCCGAGGCGCCCGCACCTGCGGCAGAGACCCCGGTCGACACCCCGCCCGCACCGCCTGCACCTCCCGCAGGCGGGGGCAGGGTCATCTCGAGCGGCCCGAAGGGCGCGAACACCGGTGCCATCCCGCGCCCGGCTGTGCCCACCTCGCCTTCTGCGCCGACTCCGCCTGCCCGGCCCCCGGCAGCGCCGCCCGCAGGGCGCCCCCTGCCGCCCGGCATGCCGCCGAGCCGTCCGCTCTCGCCCTCCGGCCGTCCGATCCCGCCGCCCCCGGCGGGCCGTCCGATGTCGCCGACCGGCCGTCCGATCCCGCCGCCCCCCGGTGGTGCACGCCCTGGCGGCGCACCCGGTGGTTTCCGCCCCGGCCCGGGCTCGCGTCCCGGTCCTGGTTCGCGTCCCGGTCCTGGTTCGCGTCCCGGTCCTGGTTCGCGTCCCGGTCCCGGTGGCGGTCCAGGCGGCCCAGGTGGTCCGCGTCCTGGTGGTCCCGGCGGGCGTCCCGGTTTTGGTCCGCGTCCGGGTGGTCCCGGTGGCGGCCCTGGTGGTCCGCGTCCGGGTGGTCCCGGCGGCGGCCCTGGTGGTCCGCGTCCGGGTGGTCCCGGTGGCGGCCCCGGGGGCAGGCCGAACGGCCAGCGCCGTGCCCCGCGCAAGAAGTCGCGTGCACGCCGCAGGCGCGAGTTCGACGAGCTGCAGCCGCAGTTCACGAACTACACGAACAGCAACGCACCGGTGCCCGAGGGCACGGTCATCATCGAGCGCGGTTCGTCCGCGCAGGACTTCGCGCCGAAGCTGAACCGCACCGCGGCAGACGTCGTGCGCTTCCTGCTGGAGCACGGCGAGATGGTGACCGCCACCATGAGCCTCGGTGACGAGCAGATGGAGCTGTTCGCGCTCGAGATCGGCGCGGAGATCCTCCTCGTCGACCCGGGCCAGCAGGAGGAGATGGAGCTCCAGGCGCTGTTCGACGACAGTGACGACGACGACGAGACGCTCCAGCAGGCGCGCCCGCCGGTCATCACCGTCATGGGACACGTCGACCACGGCAAGACCACGCTGCTCGACAAGATCCGTTCCGCGAACGTGGTCGCCGGCGAGGCCGGCGGCATCACGCAGCACATCGGCGCGTACCAGGTGGAGAAGGACGGGCGGAAGATCACGTTCATCGACAC
Organism: uncultured Bifidobacterium sp.; assembly: GCA_964653385.1. Lineage (GTDB taxonomy): Bacteria > Actinomycetota > Acidimicrobiia > Acidimicrobiales > Ilumatobacteraceae > UBA2093. Next base: position 12,231 of record CAZZFB010000024.1, read on the forward strand.
CCCGGGCCACGCGGCGTTCTCGAAGATGCGCATGCGCGGCGCCCAGGTGACCGACGTGGTCGTGCTCGTGGTCGCCGCCGACGACGGCGTCATGCCCCAGACCATCGAGGCGATCAACCACGCCAAGGCGGCCGACGTGCCGATCGTGGTTGCCGTCAACAAGATCGACAAGGAGAACGCCGACCCGCAGCGCGTCCTCACCCAGCTCACCGAGTACGAGCTCGTGCCGGAGTCCTGGGGCGGCGACACGATCGTGGTCGAGATGTCCGCCCAGCAGAACCTCGGCATCGACGACCTGCTCGAGCAGCTCAACGTGGTCGCCGAGCTCGAAAACCTCACGGCGAACCCCACGGGCCGCGCCAAGGGCATCGTCCTGGAGGCCAACCTCGACGTCGGCCGCGGCCCCGTGGCGACCGTCCTGGTCGACAAGGGGACGCTCAAGGTCGGCGACCCCATCGTGGCCGGTGCCGCATGGGGCAAGGTCCGTGCGCTCATCAACGAGCGCGGCGAGCAGCTGAAGGAGGCAGGCCCCTCCACGCCCGTGCAGGTGCTCGGCCTCTCCTCCGTGCCCCAGGCCGGCGACGAGTTCCGCGCCGCCCCGGACGAGAAGACCGCCCGCACCGTCGGCGAGTCGCGCGAGCACCGCATGCGCGTGCTCAACCAGCGCGGCGACGCCCGCGTGCAGCGCGGCGTGAAGCTGGAGGACATCTTCTCCCAGATCCAGGCCGGCGAGGTCGCCACCCTGAACCTGGTCATCAAGGCGGACGTCCACGGCTCGCTCGAGGCAGTCACCGAGTCGCTCCGCAAGCTGGAGCGCGACGAGGTGAAGGTCGCGTTCGTCCACCGAGGTGTCGGCGGCATCACCGAGAACGACATCACGCTGGCAGCGGCCACCAACGCCACGATCATCGGTTTCAACGTGCGTCCCGACCGCAAGTCGCGCGACCTCGCCGAGACCGAGCACGTGGAGATTCGCACGTACGAGATCATCTACAAACTCCTCGAGGACATGGAGCGGGCGATGCTCGGCCTCCTCGCGCCGGAGTTCGAGGAAGTGGTCACGGGCGAGGCGGAGGTCCGCGAGATCTTCCGCGTGCCGAAGATCGGCGCCATCGCCGGTTGCTTCGTGCGCACGGGGGTCATCACCCGCGGCACCAAGGTGCGCTTCCTCCGCGAGGGCACGATCATCTGGAAGGGCAGCATCCAGTCGCTGCGCCGCTTCAAGGACGACGTCCGCGAGGTGCGCGAGGGCTTCGAGTGCGGCATCGGGCTCTCCGACTTCCAGGACCTGAAGGCCGGCGACATCATCGAGACCTTCGAAGAGCGCCAGATCGAACGGGTCTGACCGTGGCCGACCTCGACTTCTTCCTCGACCCGGTCTGTCCGTGGGCGTGGATCACGTCCCGGTGGGTCGAGGAGGTCCGTGGCCTGCGCAACTACGACGTGCAGTGGCGGTTCATCTCGCTCAAGTTCCTGAACGAGGACAAGATGGACTACTCGAAAATGCCTGCCGGGTACGCGGCGGTCCATCTCGCGGGCACCCAGGGCCTGAGGGTGTGCGCCCGTGCGCGCGCCGAGCAGGGCAACGACGCCGTCGGCAGGGTGTACGCGGCCCTCGGCACCAGCCTGCACAACAGGGCAGAGCGCGATGCGTTCACCGCGGACACGCAGGGTCATGTGGCCGCGCTGCTCAACGCGGCGGGTCTGCCCGACGGCTGGGCCGAGTCAGTCGATGACGACTCGTTCGACGCCCTGATCCGCGCCGAGACCGAGCTCGCGCTCGAGCGCACCGGCAAGGACGTCGGCACGCCGATCCTCACGTTCCGGCCCGGCGCGGCCGACGAGGCCAGTTTCTTCGGCCCCGTCATCGCCCGGATCCCTCGTGGCGACGACGCGCTGAAACTGTGGGACGCGGTCGAGACCGTCGCCACCACGAGCGGCATGGCGGAACTGAAGCGCTCGCTGCGCTCCCGCCCCTCGTTCGACTGAGCGTCCCCGTCCCGACGGCATAGTGTTGGCGCCGATGAAGGCCGTCTACACACCCGACCACCTGCTCCACGACCCGAGGGTCGAGCTGGAGCGCTCAATCGCGCACTCGCCGTGGGAGCACATCGGCCGCGGCGAGATCATCAAGGACGTCCTCTCCGCGGACGCACGGTTCGAGATCGCCGCGCCTGCGCAGTGGGGCACGGATCCCATCACCGCGGTGCACGACGCGGGCCTGCTGCGCTTCCTGGACGGTGCGTGGCAGGAGTACCAGCGCACGGTCGGGGAGACCCGCGAGGTCGTGCCCGAGGTGTTCCAGATGCAGGGGCTGCGCAACAAGATGGAGCCCGGCGCCGAACCGTCGGCGATACAGGGCCGCCTCGGCTACTGGAGCTTCGAGATCACCACGCCCATCACCGAGGGCACCTATGCGGCGTCCCGCGCCGCCGTGGACACCGCGATGACCGCCATGCAGTTCGTGCTGGACGGCGACCGCAGCGCGTACGGGCTGTGCAGGCCGCCGGGCCACCACGCCACGACGTCGCTGTACGGCGGGTACTGCTTCTTCAACAACGCCGCGGTCGTGGCCCACCACGTGGCCTCCACCCGCGGGGTGAAGGTCGCGGTGCTCGACGTCGACTACCACCACGGCAACGGCACCCAGGAGATCTTCTACGACCGTGACGACGTGCTCTACGTGTCGCTCCACGGCGACCCGGTCCGCGCGTACCCGTACGCCATCGGCCATGCCGACGAGACCGGCACGGGGAGGGGGCTGGGGTCGAACCTGAACATCCCGCTGCCGGCAGGCACGGGGGATGCCGCGTACTCTTCCGCACTGGACACCGCGCTGCAGAAGGTCGCCGCGTTCGGGGCGCAGTTCGTCGTGGTGTCGCTCGGGCTCGACACTTTCGTGACGGACCCGATCTGCGACCTCGCTCTGACGACGGAGGGTTTCCGCGCGCACGGCGCGATGGTCGCCTCGCTCGGCATCCCCACGGTGGTGCTGCAGGAGGGCGGCTATGACGTGCCGAACCTGGGCATCAACGCGCAGTCGTGGCTGGTGGGGCTGGGCACCTAGCCCGCCCGGTCAGCCCTTCTTGATGGCCTCGATGACGGGCTGCCAGCGTGCCGGGTCGCTCTTGTAGGGCGCGTAGAAGCTGATTCGGCTGATGACATCGCCGTAGCGCCTGTGCAGCTCCGGGGCGATCGACTCGGGTTCGCCGACGACCGCGAAGGTGTTCAGGATCTCGTCGTCGATGAGGGTCCCCATCTCGGCCCACTTGCCCTGCTTGGACAGCGTGTTCAGGTCGTCCTGCAGGCCGCCCCAGCCGTGCGCCTCGAGCACGCCCCTGTACGCCGGCGTGGAGCCGTAGAAGGAGATCTGCTGGCGCGTGCCCGCGGCGGCGGTCTTCATTTCGTCCTCGTTGTTGCCGGTGACCACGAAGCTGGGGCCGACGATGTCGAAACCCTCCATGGTCTTGCCGGCCTTCGCCCGGCCGCGCGCGAGCGCGGGGATCGTGACCTCGCGCAGGTACTTCTCGGTGGTGAAACCGTGGCAGATGAAGCCGTCGCACACCTCGCCGCACACCTCGGTCATCAGCTCACCGACACCCGCAAGGTAGATCTTCGGCGTGCCGAACCCGGCCAGCTCGGCGCGCTCCGGGGTGAAGAACGGTGTCATCAGGGTGTGCTTGTAGAACTCGCCGCGGAAGTCCAGCTTCGTGCCGTTCTCCCAGGTGTCCCAGATGGCGCGGATGGCGAGCACCATCTCGCGCATGCGCCTGGCCGGGTGGCTCCATTCCATGGAGAACCGCTTCTCGATGTGCGGCTTGATCTGGCTGCCGAGGCCCAGGATGAATCGTCCCTTCGAGTACGCCTGCAGGTCCCATCCGAGGTTCGCCAGCAGCATCGGGTTGCGCGCGAACGCCACTGCGATGGACGTGCCCAGTTCGATCTTCTCCGTGTGCTCGGCGGCGAGCACAAGCGGCAGGAACGGGTCGTGGGCAGTCTCTGCGGTCCACGCACCGGAGTACCCGGCTGCTTCGACCTCCTTGGCGCTCTGGGGCACCTTGGACAGGTCGGTGGTGATTCCTCCGTCTACCTTCATTGTGTCTCTCCTGGTTGTTGGTCCCGCAAGAACTGTTCGATTTCTGAGGCCAGTTGGTCGGCGCTCGGCAGGTTACTTGCGATGTCGATCGCGGCGGGCGAATGCATTGCATCATATGCCTGCTCCAGTTTGGACAGCATCTCGGCATGCTCGGGGTTGGAGGAGACGAGTTGGTCCAGCCGCTCGCGCTGGGTGACGGCCTCCTGCACGAGCGGCATCGCGCCGAGGGCGAGGCCCGTCTCCGTCTCGACCGCCTCGATGAGCGCGGCGCTGCCGGCAGGGAACGGCATGGTGGAGACGTAGTGCGGGATCTGGGCCCACAGACCCATTGCCTCGATGCCGCGGCCGTGCAGCTCGTGCTCCAGCACCGCGGCCACGCCCGCGGGTGCGTCGAGGGAGTTGCGCGAGTGGCGCAGCCGCTTCGCGAGCGTCTCGCTGGGTGTGGTGCTCGACAGGCCCACCGGCCTCGTGTGCGGGGCCCCGTAGGGGTACGCACCGAGCGCGATCATCTTGGTGACGCCCAGTTCCGCCGCCAGCTCGCCGACGGTGCGGGCGAAGAACCTCCACGCGGTGTCGGGTTCCGGCCCGGAGAGGAGCAGGACGTCCTTGCCCTTGCTGTCGGTGCCGACGCGAAGCCCGGGCGCGCCCCACACGATGCGGGTGTTCACGCCCTCGCGCAGCTCCATCACCGGGCGCCTCGCGCGGTAGTCGATGAAGGTGTCGCCGTCGAAGGTGAGCAGTTCCTTCGCGTCGGTCACGCGGGTGATGTGCTCCATGGCGGCGTTCGCGGCGCCGCTGGCGTCGATCCATCCCGTCAGCTGCACGAGGAGCACCGGCTGGTGGAGTGCAGGCAGCGTGCCGTGCAGCTCGAAGGGGAGCCCGCCGGCGGGGCTCACCCGAGTCGCTCCAGGTACGCGGCCGCCTTCTGCGCGGCACCGTCCACCTGCAGGCGGAACGGCTCGAGCTCGGCAGGGTCCTTCTCGCCCAGCGCACCGCCGAGGTAGCGGGCATAGACGCCCTCGATGATGCAGGCGAGTTTCCAGAACGCGAACGCGGTGTAGAAGTCGAGCTGGGAGATGTCGCGCCCCGACTTCTCCGCGTACCTCGCGGCCAGGTCGGCACGGTCGAGGAAACCGTCCGCGGTGCAGACCGTGTTGGACCACGCGCTCGCCTCGTCGTGCGGGCCGTTCCAGTAGACCATCAGCAGTCCGATGTCCGCCATGGGGTCGCCGAGCGTGCAGATCTCCCAGTCGAGGACGGCGATGACCTCACCGTCGGCGTTGACCATGCAGTTGTCGAGGCGGTAGTCGCCGTGCACGATGGACACGCCCTTCTGCTCGGGGATCCGGCGCATGAGCTCCTCGTACACCGACTCCACGAGCGGCAGGTCGCGGGTGCGCTGGTCCACGATGTTCTGGTGCCACCGCTTCAGCTGGCGGGCGATGTACCCCTCGTGCTTGCCGAGGTCCGCGAGGCCCACCCGGTGGATGTCGACAGCGTGGATCCTGGCCATCGTGTCGACGAGCGACTCGCTGGCGCGCCGGCGGGCCGCCGGGGTGAGGGACGCCTCCGCGAACGCCTTGTCGCGCACCACGAGGCCGTCGACGAAGCGCATCACGTAGAAGGGCAGGTCGTTGACGGCGGGGTCGTCGCAGAAGCCGAGCGCCGGCGCGACCGGCACGTCGCTCGCGGAGAGCGCGGCGATGATGCGGTGCTCGCGGCCCATGTCGTGCGCGCTGGCGAGACGGTGGCCGAGCGGCGGGCGGCGCAGCACGTACCTGTTGCCGGCCGCGTCGGTGACGGCGAAAGTGAGATTGGAGTGGCCTCCGGCGATCTGCACGTAGCTGAACGGGGCGACCGCGCCGGCGATGTTCGCGACCAGCCAGGACTCGACGTTCTCGCTGATTCCGTTGGGGAGGGCCACGCCAAGAAACTACCTGTATCGTGCCCCCATGGCCGTAGACGTAACGGATGCGACGTTCGAGCAGGAGGTCATCCAGCGGTCGATGACCACCCCCGTCCTCGTGGATTTCTGGGCCCCGTGGTGCGGCCCCTGCAAGCAGCTCACACCCATCCTCGAGCGCACCACGGACGCCACGAACGGCCAGGTCGTCCTCGCCAAGATCAACATCGACGAGAACCCCCAGATCGCCGGCGCGCTGGGTGTCCAGTCGATCCCCACGGTCGTCGCGTTCAAGGGCGGCCAGCCGATCGATGCCTTCATCGGTGCCAAGCCCGAGCACGAGGTCCAGCGGGTCGTGCAGGCCCTGATGCCGAACCCCACCGAGCAGCGGGTGCTCGACCTCCTCGCCCAGGGCACCGAGGAGGCGCTGCGCGACGCGGTCGCCCTCATGCCCGGCAACGAGGACGCCGTCTGTGCCCTCGCCGAGCACCTCGTGCGCGCGGGCGGCGCGGAGGAGGCGCTCCAGTTGCTGGCGCGCCTGCCCGAGACCGACAGGGTCCGCCGCATCGCCGCGGCGGCGAGGCTGTCCATGAACCCCGTGGACGACTTCGACAACCAGCTCGCGCTCCTCCTTCCGCGCGTGAAGGCCGACGAGGCCGCGCGCCAGGAGTACCTCGACATCCTCGAGTCGATGGGTCCCGACGACCCTCGCACCGCGAAGTACCGCCGCCAGCTCAGCTCGCACCTGTACTGACCGCACCTGCACCAGCACCCGCCGCGGGAGCCGTTCCGCAGCCCGGCATGCCCCGCCCACATTCGCGGCCATGGCACCGATCCTCTCCGTCGTCGACGACTTCGTCTCCCGTGTCCGCCACCACATCCTGTTCGTCGGTCCGCGCCGGATCGTCGCCGGTGCACTGACTGCCGCGGTGCTCGCCCTCGCGGCATGGTTTCTCTTTGCTCCCGCCCCGCCTGCGGTGGAGTCGGTGCTGCCCCCTGCGGGGAGCACCCGGGTTGCGCATTCCACGCTCCCTTCCGGCGCGGTCCCCACCGGCACAGTCGCCGGCGGGACGGTGCGGGTCCACGTGGCAGGCGCCGTGCGGCGCCCGGGCGTGTACGAGGTCCCTGCGGACGGCCGCATCATCGATGCGGTGCGTGCGGCGGGCGGCGCGTCGTCATCGGCCGACCTGGACGCGATCAACCTGGCCCAGACGCTCCGCGACACCGAGCAGGTGTACGTGCCCACGCGCACCCGGACCTCGCCGCGCACATCCCCGCGGACGGCGCCCCGGTTGCGGCCCACCACCGTCCCCCCGACGGTGTCGCCGGCGCCTGCGGGATCACCAGTGCAGCAAGCGACGGAGACGTCCGCACCGACGGCCCGGAAGACGGTCAATGTCAACCAGGCATCCGCATCGCAACTGGAGGAGCTGCCCGGCGTCGGCGAGGTCACGGCCCGGCGCATCATCTCGTGGCGCCAGTCGAGGGGGCCGTTCGCGGCCGCGGAGGACCTGATGAAGGTCGAGGGCATCGGACCGGCGAAGTTCGCCGCGATGAAGCCCTTCGTCAGCGTGTGACTACAGCACGCCGAGCGCGAGCGCGGCGAGCAGCACCGCGCCGACAGCGCCGAGCCACAGGCCGGAGCCGAGCACCAGGAACTCGCGCGTCCACTCCCGCCACCCGGCCACCGCGCGCCGGGTCACGCGCCCTGCCACCATCTGGCCGAGCACCCACCACACAGCGAGGCTGGCGAGCACGGCCGCGGCGATGCGCAGCGTGCCGCTCGCCGCGGGGATGCCCGCGACCGGCATGAGCGGGAACGCGGCGACGAG
>CAZZFB010000025.1:0-19103 GCA_964653385.1 uncultured Bifidobacterium sp.
ATCGTGGCGCTCACCGACCAGCGCAGCAGCAACGACGCCAAGCGGATGATCGACGATCTCCAGCAGCGCAACCAGCTGTCCCTCGAGTCCGTCACCTTCCTCCGCGGGAGGTCGCTGCACCGGCAGTTCGTTGTGGTGGACGAGGCACAGAACCTGGAGCCCACGACGCTCAAGACCATCCTCACCCGCATCGGCGAGGGCACGAAGGTCGTCTTCACCGGGGACACCAGCCAGATCGACGCCCCGTACATGGGTGAGTCGAACAACGCGCTCGCGGTGCTCATCCAGGCGTTCTCGAACCAGGCCTGCTTCGGTCACGTCACGCTCGCAGCGTGCGAGCGCAGCGAGGTCGCGAGCCTCGCCGCAGAGCTGCTCTGACGCGCACCCAGCCGGCGGTCCCCGCCGCCGTGCAAGGATGGGACCATGGCCTCAACCCCGGACGAACTCGTCACCACGTTCATCTCGCTCCTCAGCGCGCGTGACCTCGACGCCGCACTCGTTCTCGTCTCGCCGGACTGCGAGTACGACAACGTGCCGATGGGAAAGACCCACGGGCCGGACGGCATCCGCGCGGCGCTGACCGGGTTCTTCGCGACGGCCGAGGACATCGAGTGGGAGACGCTGCGGCAGGTCGCGGTCGGCGACCTCGCGCACGGCACCGTGCTGAACGAACGCGACGACCGCCTCCGACTCTCGGGTTCGTGGAGATCGCTGCCTGTGTGCGGCGTGTTCGAGGTGAGGAACGGCCTCATCACGCTGTGGCGCGACTACTTCGACCGCGAGACGCTCATGAAGGCGATGGCACCGGGCGGCGCATCCTGAGCCACCGCTGCGACACCCCGTGCATAGTGTGAACCACATGGAACAAGACGGACCCCAGGAACTGGCTGAGGCCCTGTTCGCCGTGGTCGACCTCGAGACCACGGGTTTCGACCCCTCGACCGACCGGATCGTCCAGATGGCGGCGGTCGTGGTGAACGGCCGCGGCGAGATAGTGGAGTCGTTCGACACCCTCGTCAAGCCCGAGTCACCGGAGCAGTACGAGCACGGCGCCGAGCACGTCCACGGGATCTCCAGGGAGATGGTGGAGCAGCAGGGGATGCCCCTCCGGGCCGCACTGTCGCGCATCTGGTCCATCAGCGAGGGGCGCGTGTTCACGGCCCACAACGCTCGTTTCGACATCGGCTTCCTCGAGGCCGAGTCGGAACGGGTGGGGATGAACCGCCGTGTCACCGACTACGTGGACACGCTTGCCCTCGCCCGGCGCCTCGACTCCGGGCGGACGCGCAAGCACAGCCTCGAGGCGCTGTGCGCCCACTACGGCATCGAGAGAGAGCGGGCCCACGAGGCCAGGTCCGATGCCACTGCCACCGCGAAGGTGCTCATGCACCTGATCAACGACCTGGGTGTGGCGGACCCCGGTCAGCTGCCGGAACTGTCCGGCGAGTAGCGCGAGAGCACGCCGCGCGCGGTGCGGGCCTGCAGGTCCGACCACTCCGCCGGCCCGCGGACCTCGGCACCCGCGCCCGCCCTCAGCAGCAGGCGGCCCAGCCAGTGCTCGCTGGACGCGATCAGCGTGACGTCCACCGAACCGTCCGGGTTCTCCGTGACGCTGCGCGTCGGGTAGGACTCGACAACCCACGCCGCTTCCCCGGGCAGGTGCAGCGTGACCTGGGTGCCCTCCGCCTCGGAGGCGAACCAGTTGGGGACCTCCACGGCGCCGGGACGCACCTCCGCGAACTCATCGGTGGCCGTGACCGAGCGCATGCGGTCCACACGGAAGGTGCGCTGGGCCCAGTCGTGCTTGCTGTCGTCGGCGTTCACGTACCAGTGCCCGCGGTCCGAGTACACGTGGCGCACCACGATGGTGCGCTCCGAGACCTCGCCGCTCGCCATGCCCGCGTACGAGATCACGAGCTTGCGGCCGCTGCGCGCGGCCTCGGACACCTCGTCCAGGAACTCGGGCGACTCGAGATCCACCGCGACCTCTGCGTCGCCCAGCACCTTCTTCAGCTTCCTCAGCGCGCTGCGCAGCGCTGACGAGCGCTTGAAGCCCCGCAGCTTGCCCGCGGCGGCACCGAGGAGCGAGAGCCCGAAGGCCTCCTCCCTGGTGAGCTCGAGCCGGCGGTCGAACTGCAGGGCACCGAACACGTTGATCGTGCCCTCCTCGATCCAGATGCCCGTCAGCATGTCGGGGGTGTACGGGGGCAGGCCGCAGGTGGACGCGAGCTCGATCTCGGCGAGCAGTTCGTCCTCGGAGAGGCCGAACTGCGCAGCCATGTCCTTGATGGCGACCGACGGTCCGTTCGCCACCAGCCACGGGAGCATCGTGAGCAGCCGGGCGACGCGGACCGAGCTGGGGACGGGGCCGCGCTTGCCGCTCATCGTGCCACCCCCGCGAGGGCACGCAGGTCGTCGATGACGCGGGCACGCACGTCCGCAGGGGCGAGCACCTCCGCACGGTCGACCATGGCGAACAACCACGAACGGAATGCCGCGTAGTTGCCGCACGGCACGCTCACCTCGACCGAGCCGTCGTCCCGCGCGACGAGGACCGCCTCGGGACCGAGCTCGGAGATGACGTTGTTGGCGAGGAACTTGTCCACCAGCACGGTTGCCGTCACGTCCGCACCGGCCCCGAACGTCTTGGGGTCGACCGGGATGGAGGTGCGGATGTCGAAACCCTCGGGGCGCTCGAACTGGCCCGGGGCGCTGATCGCGACGTCGCTCTCGATGCGGTCTGCGCGGAACGTGCGGGACTGCTGCGGCACGCCGTCGGCGGCCTGCTCCGTGCCGACGACGTACCAGAAGCCGTTGCGCTGCAGCAGGCCGTACGGGTGGAACGTGCGCATGCGCGAGTGGTACCTGAACGTGGCGACGCAACGCCCCGACACTGCCTCCCAGAGCGGTGCGAGCGCCGGGATCCCGCCTGTGGCCACGCGGGCTGCCTCCGACATGTCCGGCGCGTCGACGGCGCCGCCGAGCCACTGCACCGCGCTGCGGCCCCACGACGTCTCCAGCTGCACGACGGCGGCCGCCTGCTGGAGAGCATCGAGTTCCTCGTCCGTGAGACCGAAGTCGATGAGCTCGTAGCGTTCCTTGTCGATGATGTACTCGCCGACGCCGGCCTGCCGGCCCGCGCGCGTGGACCGCTTGATGGGCACGCCCATCTTCAGCAGTTCCTTCTTGTCGCGGTTGAACTTGGTGCGCCGGCCCTCCTCGTCGCCGTAGCGGAACCGGGGGTCGAGCGTGGACATGGCGATCGCGATCTCGTCGATGGAGAGCGGCACGCTGGTGTTCGACAGCAACGCGACCAGGTTGAGCATGCGGATGGTGGCGTCGTCGCTCGCCTTGCCGACCGGCGCACCCGCTCCGGCGCCTTCGACTGCGCCGTCGTTCGTGCCGTCCTTCTTGCCGCCCTTGCCCCGCGCCATGCGCGTCAGGATAGGGGCAAACACTTGTTCGCCCAACCCCTGATTTCCCGGTCAGGGTCAGTGCGAGCGGTACCTGCGCACGGCTGCCCGCGTGGCCGATGTGCCCGGCCCCGGGGTCCCGCCGGTGACCTCAGGCAGGAGTGCGTTGGCGAGCTCCTTGCCCAGCTCCACGCCGAACTGGTCGAAGCTGTTGATCCCGAACAGCCACCCCTGGACGGCGGTCGAGTGCTCGTACATCGCGACCAGCTCGCCGAGGGACCCCGGCGAGAGGTCGTCCATGAGGATTGTCGTGCTGGGGCGGTTCCCGGGGAACACGCGGTGCGGTTCTGCCGCCTCCGGCCTGCCGAGCGCGAGTGCCGCGGCCTGGCCCAGCATGTTCGCCACCAGCATGTCGTGGGCGGCGCGGTCGGTCCCCGCCGGCTCGCGCACGCCGATGAAATCCACCGGCACGATGCGCGTCCCCTGGTGGAGCAGCTGGAAGAACGCGTGCTGCCCGTTCGTGCCCGCGTCGCCCCAGATGACCGGGCTCGTCTGGTGCATCACCTCGTGCCCGTCCGTCCCCACGGACTTGCCGTTGCTCTCCATGACCAGTTGCTGGAGGAACGCAGGCAGCCTGGCCAGGTCGTGGCTGTACGGGACGACCGCGCAGGTCGGCCGGCCGAGGACGACCGTGTTCATCCACGCGACGAGTCCGTGCAGCACCGGGATGTTCGAGCCGGGCGGCGCCGACGCGAAGTGCCCGTCCATGGACCTCATCCCCTCGAGCATCTCGCCGAACCGTGCCGGCCCGACCGACACCATCACCGGGAAACCGATCACCGACGCGAGAGAGAACCTTCCTCCCACCCAGTCCCAGAAACGGAGGCACTGGTCGGCCGGTATCCCCCACTCGGCGGCGCGCGCGGGCTCGGCTGTCGTGGCCACGAACCTCGACGACCAACGCTCGCCGACGGCAGCCTCCACCCAGCGGCGCGCACGTTCGGCGTTGTGCATCGTCTCCTGTGTCGTGAACGTCTTTGAGGCCACGACGAACACGGTGGTGGCGGGGTCGAGACCGTCCAGCGCATCGTCGAGGTCGGCGGGGTCGATGTTGGAGACGAACCTGCACTCCGGGCCGTCCCTGTGGGCCCTCAGCGCGCGGTGCGCCATCGCCGGCCCGAGGTCGCTGCCGCCGATGCCGATGTTGACGAGCGTCCGCACAGACGGGTCGGCGCGCAGCTTGCCGGCGAGCGCCTCGGCACGCGCTGTCTCCCCGGCGGCGAGAAGAGCCTCCGGCGACCGGCCGCCCGAACGGAGAGCCGTGTGCAGGACCTTGCGTCCCTCGGTGGTGTTGACGGCGTCCCCGCGGAGCATCGCGTCACGTCGCTCCTCGACACCCGTGGCCCCGGCAAGGGAGATCAATGCCTCGAGGAGGTCGTCCGTGACGTGCTGCATCGAGAAGTCCACCCACAGCCGGCCGTGCGAGAACGAGAACCTGTCGGCACGGCCCGGGTCTTCCGCGAACGCGGCCGCGAGCGTGGGCAAGCGGGATGCGGCGCGTTCCACCGCGCCGAGCGGGTTCCTTTCGCCGTGCCGTGCCACCGGCGCCACGCTACTTGCGCGGCGGGCCCTCGATGAGCCGCAGCAGGGCGCTGGCCGCCGCCTTCTGTCTCTCGTGCTGGCCCCTCGCGCTCATGCGGGCGAATCCCGCGAGGCTGGAGCTCACGAAATCGGCGAATCCCTCCGGCGTCGTGCCGGCGAGGAGACCCGTGGGGTCGTCGGCAGTGCGGATGATGCTCCCGATCAAGGTGCGGAACTCGCGCTGCAGCCCTTCGGTGCCGCGCACGATCTCCGGGTGGTTGCGCACCTCGTGGGGCATCCACGTGATGAACACAAGTGCCGACGTCTCGCGGCGCCCGAGCTCGCCCGTCTCCTCCACCAGCAGCCTCACCCTCTCGGCGAGCGTGGCGTGCGCGCCGGAGGCCCGCGTGAACGCCTGGGTCAGCGTGTCCCTGATGCCGTCGCACACGGCGACGTACAGGTCCGCCTTGGAGGGGAAGTAGTGGTACAGCGCCGCGGTGGAGATGCCCACCGACGCGGCGATCTGCTTGTTGGTGGTGCCGTCGAAACCGCGCGCAGCGAACGACTCCTGCGCGCACTCCACGATCCGGCGGCGCGTCGCCGCCGAGTCGGCGTCAGCGGGCCTGCCGAGCCGTGGACGAGCGGTCGCCTTCACCATGCTCGCGGAGCCTACTACCGTGGTCTCGTGAGCGATCCCGGCGGACAACAGACCCTGCCGTGGTGGCGCAGCCCGCTCAACGTGACTCTCATGGCGGTCATCCTCGTCGTGGCGGGGTTCGCGATGGGCACCTTCATGCCCCGCGGCGACGATCCCGCCGTCCACAACGAGGTGGACACCGGCTTCCTGCAGGACATGCGGATCCACCACGAGCAGGCCATCACGATGGCGATCGTCTACCGCGGCATCGCGGCGGCCGACCGCGAGCCGCTCGACCCGACGCTGCGCACCATCGCACTGGAGATCCACATGTCGCAGGGCGTGGAGGTCGGCCGGATCGTGCAGCTGCTGCGCCTCTTCGGCGCGGCGGAGACGAACGAATCCGGGCAGGTGATGGCGTGGATGGGACACGCGATGCCCATGGAGAAGATGCCGGGCCTGGCCTCGGACGGGGATCTCGACCGTCTCCACGCCGCGCGCGGCAGTGAGGCGGACCGCCTGTTCGCCACGTTGATGATCGCCCACCACGAAGGCGGTGTCGAGATGGCGCGGTACGCCGCGGAGCGGGCGGCCAACCCCGAGGTCCGGGCGCTCGCACGGTCGATGGTGAAGGGCCAGACCGGCGAGATCGACGAACTCGAGTCGATCCTCTCGCGGTGACCGTCACCCGGCCGGGACGGCAGTGGTCGTCGTTCCCGGGACCGGCGACGCCGGCTGCGTGACCGGCGGGACCGTCACCTTCGGCACCGTGGTGCGGGGAACGGTGGTCCGCGGCACCAGCGTGGTGGTCGACGACGTCGTGGTCGTGTAGTTCGGGTCGTCCTTGTCCCACGGCGGCGGCTGCGAGCCGTACTCCTCGGGTTCCTTCACCCCGTCCCACACGTACACACGGTCGTCCTTCTTCACGAGCACCGGGAAGTACTCGGACACGAAGATCGGCACGCGGATGCAGCCGTGGGACGCCGGTTCCTTCGGGACCTGCATGGCCCCGTGGACAGCGATGCCGAAATTGAAGTACACGGGGTTCCACATCGTGCCGAGCTTGCTCTCGACCATTCCCCGCTTGCGGTTGTAGAAGCGGTAGATGCCGCCGGGGGTGACCGCCTCGCCGCAGATGCCCTTCTTGATGGGCTCCTTCGTGTTGTTGCCCTCCTCGCCGGGGTCGATGGTGACCTCCTCGCACCACTCCACCCCGGTGCCGGAGGAGATGTGCGTCACGAGCAGGAGCTCCCTGGCCCTCCACACGGTCATGACCTGCCCGGGAAGGTCGATCTCCACGTGCTGGGGCGAGCCGGGCTGCCTCCTCGGGGTGACGACCACGTTGCCGCGCATGAGGTCCCACATCTCGGGCGTCACGAAGTCGATCTTCACGTCGCGGGTCCGGTTCATCACTGCCGCCTGGAACGCCCAGACCGCCATCATGGTGTCGCCGCCGTAGAGACCGTCGATGTACCCCGGGTCGAAGCGGAGGTCCTTCAGCCGCTGCTGCATGCGGCGGACGTCCTCGCCCCTGTCGCCCCTCTCGAGGGTGCGCGTGAGGGGGTAGCAGGTGATCGCCTGGTCGGGCGCCCCGCACGCACCCGAGGGGACGGTGGTCGTGGTCGAGGTCTCGACGGTGGCGGATGACTCCTGCCCGCGCTGGTAGACCACCACGCCCACGACCGTCGCGAAGACGAGTGCCGAGAGCATCGCCGGCCTCCAGCGGACGTGCCACGGCGCGTGTGCCGGGAGGTCCGGTTCGGGTGGGGTGCTCACGAGGACGGAAGGCTACCGACCCCCGCCCGCGGGGTGGTCCCGGGTCAGCGGGGCGACGGCCGGGCCGGGGAGATGCGCCTGATCTCGCGGCGGAGCGTGCGGGCCTCGTTCAGGATCTTCACGATGACCCTCGGGGAGCTCAGGGTGGACACTCCGCGGGTGCGCGGGAAGTAGTCGACGCCGAACTGGATGACCGTGTAGCCGTGCTTCTGCGCGCGGACGACGAGTTCCGCATCGATGAACGAGCCCTCGCTCTTCAGCACGACGTCCTCGAAGATCCGGGTGCGGCACAGCTTGAACGCGAAGTTGATGTCGCGCATGCGCACGCCGAACAGGACCCGCACCAGCATGTTGTAGAAGAACGAGTACACGGTGCGGACGTAGCCCTCCCCCGTGCGGTCGAACCGGTACGCGCTCACCACGTCCGCCTCGTAGTAGCGGAGCAGGCGCATCGCCTTGTGGACGTCGTGCATGTCGAAAGGCAGGTCGGCGTCCGTGTAGAGAACGAGGTCACCGGTGGCGGCGGCGAAACCTGACTTCATGGAGCCGCCGAGCTTCCTGTTCTCGGGGTGGTGCACCACCCTGACGCGGGGGTCGGACGCGGCGAGCGCGTCCGCCATCTCGCCGGTGCGGTCCGTTGAGGCGTCGTTCACGATGATGATCTCGTAGTCGGCGATGTCGTTCTCGGCGAGGAGCGCCTCGCACTCCTCGCGTGCTGCCTCGACGGCGCGCTCGATGTAGTCCTGCTCGTTCCACATGGGGAAGAAGACGGACAGCTTGGCGAAGCTCGTCTGGTTCATGGAGACCCGAGGCTACTGGCGTGTCGGCGCGGGGTGCCGCGCGCGCACTACCGTCGGGATGATGGTCACCGAGAACAGAACCGCGGGTCCCGGCCTCGCAGTCGGCTGGCGCAACGTCCTCCTCGTGACCTGGGTGGGTTCCTTCGCCGGCATGCTCGCGGTGGCGGTGTCGAGCCGCACCATCGGGCGCCCGGTGTGGTGGCTGGGCTCCGGCTCCGACCCGGCGCCGGTGTTCTTCCTCGCCGTCCCCGTGGCCCTCGTCTTCCTCCCCCTCGCGGCGGCGATGAGGCTCCCGCGGCGCGCCGTCAGCGTCTCCCTGGCCTGCTCGATCGCGCTCCTGGCGACCGGCATCCCCGATGCAGGGGACCGTCTCGCCGTCGCCGTCGCGACATGGACGGTCTCCGGGGCCGCGCTCCTCGCAACCGTCGCTGTGATGGTCGGGGCACGCCAGTACCGTTGACCCCCATGTCCAAGGTTCTCACCGCACTCCCCGCCGGCGAAAAGGTCGGCATCGCGTTCTCCGGCGGTCTCGACACGTCCGCCGCGGTCGCATGGATGCGCGAGAAGGGCGCCGTGCCCGCGTGCTACACCGCCGACCTCGGCCAGCCCGACGAGCCCGACCTCGCGGGCATCCCCGGCCGTGCGCGGGAGTACGGCGCGGAGATCGCGCGGCTCGTGGACTGCCGCGAGGAGCTCGTGAACGAGGGGCTCGTCGCGCTGCAGTGCGGCGCGTTCCACATTGCCACCGCGGGCAAGACGTACTTCAACACAACCCCCCTCGGCCGCGCTGTCACCGGCACGCTCCTGGTGCGCGCGATGCACGAGGACGACGTCGACATCTGGGGCGACGGCAGCACCTACAAGGGCAACGACATCGAGCGCTTCTACCGCTACGGGCTGATGGTGAACCCCGCCCTGCGCATCTACAAGCCCTGGCTCGACCCGCAGTTCGTGGAGGAGCTCGGCGGCCGCAGCGAGATGAGCGAGTTCCTCACCTCGCGCGGTCTCCCCTACCGAGCGAGCAAGGAGAAGGCGTACAGCACGGACGCGAACATCTGGGGCGCCACGCACGAGGCGAAGCTCCTCGAGGAGCTGCACACCGGAATGGAGATCGTGGAGCCGATCATGGGCGTGGCGCACTGGCGCGACGACGTGCGCATCGACGCCGAGGAGGTCACGGTGTCGTTCGTGGAGGGCTACCCGGTCTCCATCAACGGCCGCGAGTTCGCCACCCGCGTGGACCTCGTGATGGAGGCGAACGCAATCGGCGGCCGCCACGGGCTGGGCATGAGCGACCAGATCGAGAACCGCATCATCGAGGCGAAGAGCCGGGGCATCTACGAGTCACCCGGCCTGGCGCTGCTCCACATCGCCTACGAGCGCCTGGTGACGGGCATCCACAACGAGGCCACGATCGAGAACTACCGCACCATGGGTCGCCGTCTCGGCAGGCTGCTCTACGAGGGACGCTGGTTCGACCCGCAGAGCCTCATGCTGCGCGAGCCGTTGATGCGCTGGGTCGGCACCGCCGTGACCGGCTCGGTCACGCTCAGGCTGCGCCGCGGCGACGACTACAGCATCCTCGACACCCAGAGCCCCAACCTGACGTACGCACCGGAGCGCCTCAGCATGGAGCGGGTCGAGGACGCCGCGTTCGGCCCTCTCGACAGGATCGGCCAGCTCACGATGCGCAACCTCGACATCGACGACAGCAGGTCGAAGCTGGAGGTCTACCGTCAGGCCGGCACGCTGACCGGCGGCAGCCTGCTCGCCATCGAGGACAACCGCTGACACAGCCCGGCGATGAGCGCCGCACGGTGCGGCATCTCCGCCAGGACGACGTGCTCGCCCGCCGAGTGCGCCCCGCCGCCGACCGCACCGAGCCCGTCGAGCGTCTGCACGCCGACCGCCGCGGTGAAGTTGCCGTCGCTGCCGCCGCCCACCACCACGCCGTCCGGTGCGGCGATGCCCGCGGCCGCGGCGGTCTCGACCGCCATCGACATCAGCAGTGACGCCGCCGACTCGTGCATCGGCGGCCTGCCGATGCCCCCGAGCACCTCGATGACTGTCCCCGGCACGGAGCCGCGCAGCGAGGCCATCGCGGCCTCGACCCTGGGCTTCTCCTCCGGCACCGCGACGCGCACGTCCACGAAGCACGAGGCGAGCTCGGGGACCACGTTGTCCGCGGTGCCCGCGGACGCGACCGTGGGGGTGACGGTGGTGCCGCGCCCCGGGTCGGCGATGGCGACGATCTGCGGGATCAGGCCGGCGAGCTCCACGAGGGAGTTGACGCCCTTCTCGGGCTCCAGGCCGGCATGGGACGCACGGCCGTGCACGCGCACCTCGAACGTGCCTGTGCCCTTCCGGCCGGTCTTCAGTGCGCCACCGTCGGCACTCGGCTCCAGCACGAGCACCGCGCCGCACGCGAGCGCACGCTCCTCGATCAACGCGCGGGATTCCCGCGACCCGATCTCCTCGTCGGCGGAGAGCAGGATCTCGACGTGCGAGCGGTCCTCCATGGAGGCGACGGCATGGAGCGCCTGCACGATCCCCGCCTTCATGTCGAACACCCCTGGCCCGGTGGCGGTGCCGTCGGTGACCGTGAACGGGCGCGACGCGAGCGTGCCCGCCGGGTGCACCGTGTCGTGGTGGCCGAGGATGAGCACCCGCGGCTCGCCGCCGCCGCGCCAGTGAACGTGCGGGCCGACCGGCGAGTCCACAAGTTCCGGTGCCGACCCGAGCAGGCGGACCATCATGCCGGACAGGAGCCGCGCGTGGACCGTGAGCCTGTCGATGTCGCGCGAAGGTGACTCCGCCGACACGAGCGTGCGGAGGTCCTCTGTCATCGCGTCGAGGTCGAACCGGCCGGCGGGGGTCATGGGATGAATCGTGCCACGGATCAGCGCCCGAAGACGGTCTCAATCGACGTGGCGGCGTCCCCGAGCAGTTCCGGGTCGGGGGCGACCCCGAGACCCGGGCCCCGCGGCACCGCGATGCACCCGTCGGTCAGCACGAACGGCGCCGTGACGTCGCGGAGGAAGTAGCGGTCGCTCGCCGAGAGGTCCGGGGTGTGCGTGCACGCAGGATGGGTGGCGAGTGCCAGGCAGCCCGCCCGGCCGATACCGGACTCGAGCATGCCCCCGACCCACGCCCCGATGCCGTTCTCCGCGCACAGCGACATGATCGCGACGGCGGCATGGAAACCGCCCACGCGCGACGGCTTCACGTTGATGACGGAGCACGCCCCCGTGGAGATCGCCTCGATCGCCGCGGCGAAGTCCGGGACGGACTCATCCAGGCACACCGGGGTGGAGATCATGCGTGCGAGGGCGGCGTGGGCGCGCATCTCCGCCGGGGCGAACGGCTGCTCCAACAAGCCGACCCCGAACCCGTCGAGGAACGAGAGCCGGCCCGGCTCGGACGGGTCATAGGCGCCGTTGGCGTCGACGTGCAGTTCCACGCCGGGCGGGAGCGCGGCGCGGACCTCGCGCACGACATCGATGTCGTTCCCCGGCGCGATCTTGATCTTCACCCGCGTGTAGCCCTCCGCGGCGCGTGCTGCGCACTCCGCAACAGTTGAGTCGATGTCGTCGTGCAGGCCGACGACCACGCCGACCCTCACGTTGCCGGGGGTCCCGCCGAGGGCCTTCGCGAGCGACACACCCCGCTGGCGGGCCTCGATGTCCGCGAGGGCGGAGGTGAATGCGTGCGCCGCCATCGGCATGGCGGCAAGAGCGCTGTCCTCCTCGTCGAGGTCGTCGTCGTCCATGTCATCGCGGTCCGACGCGAGTGCGGGGATGACCACTTCCTTGAGGTGGCGGTTCGAGACCTCCGCGGTCTCCCCCGTGTAGAAGGAACCCTCGGGTGCGACGTTCTCGCCCCACCCGACGGTGCCGTCGTCAGCGGTGACCTCCACGAGGGTCGCGGTGCGTGACGTGTGGTCGCCCGCAGACGTGCGCAGGGGTGCCACCATCTGCAGCGGGATGCGCACAACCCGGACCCGATCGATGCGCATTGTCTCTCCTTGCGTTGCAGGTGCCAGTGCCCGGAGTGGGGATCGAACCCACAAGGTGTCGCCACCCGGGGGGTTTAAGCCCCCTGCGTCTGCCAGTTCCGCCATCCGGGCGGGAACGACCTCAGGCTACGCGTGGCTCGTGGACCTGCGCCGTGAACTGGAGCATCGCCCGCCACAGCAGGGTGCGGACACGGTCGGCATCGGGAGGGGTGAGGCGGTTGATGACGATGACGCCCTCGATCATGTCGCCGATGATCGCCGTGAGCGGCCTGTCGGCAACCCGCACGGCGACCACGCCGCCTGTGCCGGCCCGGCCGCGCTTGACCGTGCGGTCGACCCCCACGATGCGGGGCGGCGAGCGGAACCCCGGGACGGCGAGACCGAGATCCTGCGCGCGCATGGCCAGCACCCTGGCAGCCGCAGTGAAGTGGGATGTCCCCGCCGGTCTCATGCGTGCATCGTGCCAGAGGGGTGTTGCACCCGCCTCCTAGGGTTGCGGGATGGCAGAGGACGACCTCAATCCCAACCAGTTCGAGGTCATGTCGTCGCTGCGCATCCCGGAGGGGTGGCAGCCGCTCGACCCCGGCGTCGTCGTGGCGGTCGAGACTCTCCTCGTTGAGTCTCTCGCGCCGTTGCGCGGCAGGTTCACCGCGGAGAACCCGCTGCGCATCAACAAGAACGGCCTGTCCACGGTGCACGGGTGCGAGAAGTTCCACGTGGAGCAGAAGCGCCAGCCGTTCGCCTGGAACGTCAACACGGTGCGCGGCACCATCGTGCACAAGGCCGTGGAGCTGCTCCTCAACTGGCCCGGCCCCGTCACGCCCGCCGACGTCGTCGACGAGGCGATCAGCGCCATCGCGGGCAACCCGCGGGAGAGCGCGAGCGACTTCCTCGACCAGCTCCCGCACGCCCAGATGGCCGAACTGCGCGGTGCCGTGATGGCCGCCGTCACCAACTTCGTCGACTGCTTCCCCCCGCTGAAGAAGCAGTGGCGGCCCCTCGTGGAGTACCCGGTCCTCTACGACCTGTTCGACAAGTCGGTGCAGTTCAACACCCGCATGGACCTCGTGATCGGCCAGCCCGGGCGGCGCGTCCTGATCGACCTGAAGACCGGGCGTGTCACGCCCACCCACCGCGACGACCTCCGCTACTACGCGCTCATCGAGACGCTGCGCACGCGGCAGGCGCCCCGGCTGCTCGCCTCCTACTCGCTCGACTCCGCCCGCCTCGACGACGAGGACGTCACCGAGGGCGTGCTCCAGGCCGCGGTCCGCCGCACGGCCGCCGGTGCACTCGCGATCGCGGAGCTGCAGCTGCGCTCGCGGGAGCCGGTCGTGCGGCCGGGCGTGCAGTGCCGCTGGTGCCCGGTGGCCGGGGACTGCGAGCAGGGCCAGCGCCACCTGCGGGCGATGTCCGGCGAGGAAGACGACGACGCCTGACGGCGCGACTAGCCCGCGGCCCGGACGTGGGGCGTCATCACGGCGAACGGGACACCGAGGCCGGCGGCGGCGCGCACGGTGCTGATGAGACGGCCCTCCTGCACGGCCGGCTTGGGGGGCGACATCACGTCGGGGCCGGCGTGCGCGAACAACGCGTGGATGTCCTGCACGCTCACGACCATTCCCCACAGCGAGGCACCCGGCGCCGTGACGTGCGGGCCCGACACGATCTCGATGACCGTGTTGTCGAACGTGTGGAACCTCTGCTCCACCCCGCGCCCGGCGTCGCGCACCCTCTTCAACGGCAGCCCCAGCACCCGTTCCACGGCATCGCTGGTGCGGGCACCGTCGTCGGTGTTGACCACCACGTGGTCGAGTGCGACACCGACTGTGGGCCCGATCGTGTTGCTGCCGGAGACGGCACCGCCGGCACGGAACCTGGTGGCGATCCCGTCGACATCAGCGTCAGAGTCGCTCGCCGACGAGACGGTCCAGTCGAGAAGCCCGGGAGCACCCCCGTCAACGACAAACGCCACGTCTCCCATGAGGGACGTGGCGTCGTTGAACGTGAACCCGAGTTGTTCCCACGGCCCGCACTCACCCCCGAGACGGAGGCTGACGAGCCGTGTCACCTGTGAGGCCTCAGCCGCGACCCATGTTGGGGCGCTTGCCGTGGTTGGCCTTCGAGCGGCGCAGGCGCGCCTTGCGCTTCTTGGTCTTCTTCGACATAGGAAGACGAGACTATCGGCGACTAGACCCTGCGCCAACGGGCGCGGCCGTCCGAGTACGGGGTGCCGTCGGTCTTCGTGGTGGAGCACACGTAGGCGGTTCCGGAGTAGGTGCCCTGGGCCCCCTGCGGGCTGCAGAACGCGCCCGGCTTGACCGTGGGGAGGGTGCCTCCCTTCGCCGGAGCAGTCGTGCTTGGCGCGATGGTGGTCTGCGCACCAGAGGAAGGCGTGCTCCCCTGGGTCGGCACCGTGGTGGCCGTGGACCCGGGCGGGACGGTGACGGGAGTGGGCGCGGAACCCCACGGCGCGAGCATGGTGCCGGCGCACTGGCCCTTCAGCCGCTTCTCGATGAAGCGGTACTCGCTCTCGTCCATGGACAGCGACCACCTGGACTTCACGGCGACCCAGTCGGACAGGTACGTGCAGTGCACCGCGGTGTTGCGCGGCATCCACTGCGGCGGGTCCTTCTCGCCCTTCGAACGGTTGGACGACGCAGTCACCGCGACGAGAGCGCGCGGGTCGGAGAGGTCGTTCGCGAATGCCTCGCGCCGCGCGGCAGACCACTTTCCCGCACCGGAGTCCCACGCCTCCTTCAGTGCCACCACATGATCGACATCAAGCCCCGAGGGATCCGTGACGGTGACCTTGTCGTACGTGGAGTACCAGTCACCCGCGATGACCTTGCATCCGAACGGGTCCACCTGTGCCGGCGAGGTGCTCTCGTCGATGAGTGCCTCCTCGCGCGTGTTGCAGGAGTCCCCGTCGGCGTCCACCCAGTGCCTGAACTTCGAGCGCGCGTAGCCGGCCGGCTGCTCACGGCGGATCGGTATGCGCGCGAGCACGTCAAGGGCCGTGCTCGCCGCCGGGCTGCCCGCCGGACCGGCCGATGCCTTCGACACGGTGGATGCGGCGGTCAGTTGCACGTCTGCCGTTGCCTGCGGGCCGGACGGCACCGAGCCGGCAGAGGCACAACCGACGGAGAACGCAATCGCGATTGCCGGGAAGACGATGATCGCCCGCTTCTGCCCCATGGTCACCATGTCTACACCTGCTTCACTCGCGCACGGTGATCGGCCCGGCAGTCCTCATTCGTCCGGATCGCTGCCGGGGTGGCCGTCATGCGTGTCGTCGAAGGTGAGCCCGTTGCCGCAGTGCCCGCACGTCGCCACCGGGACGACCGGGTTGCCGCAGGAGGTGTGGATGACGAGGGGGGTCGGCGTCCCGAGGACCCATGTGTCTCCCCATGCCTTGAGCATGATGATCGCGCCGTACAGGTCACGGCCCATGTCGGTGAGCCTGTACTCGAACCTCTCCGGCTTGTCGGAGTACCTGATCTTCTCCACGACTCCCCCGGAGACCAGCCGCGTGAGTCTGTCGGTCTGGATGTTGCGGGCCACCCGCAGCTGGTTGTTGATGTGCTCGAACCGGACGTTCCCGTGGAAGATCTCGTGCAGGATGAGCAGCGTCCACCAATCACCGACGACGCTGAGCGCGGCCGCGAGGCCGTTGTTCATCGGGCCGTGGTCCCTCTGTCTGGGCATGGTGGAGAACCCTAACGGTGGGGTGTGCCACTATGCGGAAATACAGACGTGCTATTTCGGGAAAAGGCGCAGTCCGATTGCTAGATAATGTCCGCCGTGACCCCGGGGGCCTCGTCCAGCTCGATGAAGATGCACTCGCCCGGGCAGACATCAGCCGCCTCCACCACTGACTTGTGGTGCCGCGGCTCGACCCTCGCCATGGACCCTGCGCCGCCCGGGTCGTTCTGGATGATGCCGCGCTCCACCACGTAGGCAATGCCGTCCTCGAGCAGGGTGAACGCCTCCGGGCAGTGGTCTTCGCAGAGACCGTCCCCGGTGCACAGGTCCTGGTCGATCCACACGCGCATGGGGTGTGACGGTACAGCCGGACAGCGACCGCGGCCCTAGCCTGCCCGCATGCCAGGCGACACCCTCCCCCCGCCGCCCGTGGCGGGGCGCCGCCCCCACACGTGGCCAAGGCCGACCGGCGACACACAGGACGACTGGGCGTGGCTCGCCGACAGGGAGGACCCCGCGGTGACCTCGTACCTCGAGGCGGAGAACGCCTGGGCTGATGCGTGGTTCGAACCGCACGGACCCGTCATCGACGGTTTGTTCTCCGAGATCAAGTCCCGGGTGAAAGAAGACGACGATGCGGTGCCCGTGCGCCGCGGGCGGTGGTGGTACACGAGCCGCACGGCGACAGGCCTCGCGTACCAGGTCCACACGCGCGGCCCCTCCCGGGACGACGCGACGGAGCAGGTGCTCCTGGACGAGAACGCTGAGGCCGCCGGTCACGGGTACTTCGCCCTGAACGTGTTCGACGTGTCCCATGACGACCGTGTGCTCGCATGGTCCGGCGACACCGACGGCAGCGAGCTCTACGTGCTCCGGTTCCGCGACATCGCCACGGGCACCGACACTGGAGAGGAGATCCCCGGGACCACCTGGGGCGGGTCGGCGTGGTCTGCGGACGACACCGTGTTCTTCTACGTGGTGCCCGACGCCGCGATGCGCCCGTGGAGGGTGATGCGGCACGTGATGGGCACGCCGCACACGCAGGACTCAGTGGTGCTCGAGGAGACCGACGAGCGGTTCTTCCTGTCCGTCGACCTCACGAAGTCGCAGAAGTGGGTCGTCATCGAGTCCTCCAGCCGGACGAGCAGCGAGGCGTACCTGCTGCGCGCCGACGACCCCCACGGCACGCCCGTCTCCGTGCGGCCGCGGCGCGAGGACGTGGAGTACTCCGTCGACCACTGGGGGGACCGCTTCGTCATCGTGCACAACGAGGGTGCCCTCGACTTCAGGGTGGACACCGCACCGGAGGCATCGCCGGGCGACTGGCGCCCGTTCGTGGCGCACGAGGAGGGCGCGCGCATCACCGCGTTCGAGTGCTTCGACGGGTTCGCCGCGATGCAGCGCTGGGTGGCCGGCCAGCAGGTCATCTCCGTCGTGCGTCCGGACGGCTCCTCCCTGCCGCTGCGCGTCCTCGACGAGCCCCACGAGGCGGAGATCGACGCGAATCCCGAGTACGCCACGGGATCGCTCCGCATCTCGTACCAGTCACTCACGACGCCGCCGACGGTCGCGGAGGTCGACATCGCCACCCTCGGCATCACCGTGCTGAAGCGGACCGAGACACCGAACGTGGACCTCTCCGCGTACGTGTCGTCGCGGATGTGGGCCGCGGCTCCCGACGGCACCCGCGTGCCGTTCGACCTCGTGCACCGTGCCGACGTTCCGCTCGACGGCTCCGCGCCGTGCCTGCTGTACGGGTACGGCAGCTACGAGGCGTCGATGCCGCCCTGGTTCTCGGTGGCCAGGCTCTCGTTGCTCGACCGCGGGATGGTCTGGGCGCTCGCCCACCCGCGGGGCGGCGGGGAGATGGGGCGCAACTGGTACCTGCAGGGCCGGCTGCTCGCGAAGAGGAACACCTTCACCGACACCCTCGCCGTGGCGCACGCACTCGGCCACGGCCTCGTCGATGCCTCGCGGATCGTGGTCCGCGGCGGCAGCGCCGGCGGCCTGCTCGTGGGGGCATGCATCACGATGGAACCGGGCACGTTCGCCGGTGCCGTCGCGGAGGTCCCCTTCGTCGACATCGTGACCACGATGAGCGACCCCTCGCTCCCCCTCACCGTCACGGAGTGGGAGGAGTGGGGCGACCCGAGGTCGGAACCGTACGCCTCCTGCATGCTCGGGTACTCCCCCTACGACAACACCGTGGCGACCCGGTACCCCGACCTGTACGTGACGGCGGGGCTGAACGACCCCCGCGTGAGCTACCACGAGCCGGCCAAGTGGGTCGCAAGGATCAGGGCGGTTTCTCCCTCCACCACTGTCGTCTTCAAGTGCGAGATGGGTGCGGGTCACGGGGGCCCGTCCGGGCGCTACGACCGCTGGCTCGACGAGGCGCGCACGCTCGCCTTCGTGCTGTCGGCGGTGCGGTCCGTGCCGGACGAAGTCAGTTGAGGGCGGCCGCGAGGAACAGCGCGCCCATCATCGCCACGTTGCGCAGCACGTCGGCCCAGCCGGGCGGGCGCACCGAACGGGTCCCGAAGCACGCGCACGGGACCTTGCTGCCGGTCGCGACCTGCACCGCGAGGAACGCCGTGAAGATGAGCAGGAGAAGGGTCGACAGCCCGTAGACGGGCGCAGAGGGCGGCAGAACGACGAGGCACACACCGAGGAGGAGCTCCACGGGAGGCACGACCAGCTGCACAAGTCGCGGCAGTCCCTGGGCGCGCGCGGCATCTCGCCACTGCGCGGGTGCCGTGACCTTGTTCGCGCCGGCCCAGGCGAACGCGACGCCGACGGCGCCGGCGAGGACCCTGGCGGCGGTGCTCACCCTGCAGAGACGGCGCGCGTGACCTTGCCGCGGTAGAAGGCCATTGCGTCGCCCGCGTCGTCGATGTTGTCGAGCGCGGCGACGTGGCCCACCACCATGTAGTGGTCACCGAGCTCGATCTGGGAGTGGACCGTGCAGTCGATCGTGGCGAGGACACCCGGCAGCCGCGGGAGACCCGTCTCGGACGCGGTCCACTCGACACCGGCGAACTTGTCGTCCGACTCCTTCGCGAACCTCCAGCACAGCTCGTCCTGGCCGTGGGCGAGCACGTTCACGCAGAACCGGCCGGCTGCCGCGATCTCCGCCCACGAGTGCGAGTTCACGCCCGGGAGGAAGCCGACGAGTG
>CAZZFB010000026.1:0-2913 GCA_964653385.1 uncultured Bifidobacterium sp.
GGCTCAGGCGTCGGGAAGCGCGTAGTCAGCGAACTGCTCGCGCAGGGTCTTCTTCGAGAACTTGCCCACCGAGGTCTTCGGGACCTCGGGGATGAACACCACGTCGTCGGGCAGCTGCCACTTGGCGAGGCGCGGCACCAGGTGCTCCACGACCTCCTCCTTCGTGAGCGTCTCGCCGGGCTTCACCACCACGCACGCGAGCGGCCGCTCCGACCACTTCGGGTGCGGCACGCCGATGACCGCAGCCTCGGCGATCTTCGGGTGGGACATGAGCTCGTTCTCCACGTCCACCGAGGAGATCCACTCGCCGCCGGACTTGATGAGGTCCTTCGTGCGGTCCACCAGGCGGATGCGGCCCTTCGCGTCCACCACTGCCACGTCGCCGGTGCGCAGCCAGCCGTCGTCTGTGAAGCTCTCCCGCGACCGCGGGTCGTTGTAGTAGTCGGCCGCGATCCACGGGCCGGCGCACTGCAGTTCGCCGCTCGACTCGCCGTCCCACGGGAGCGGGCTGGTGGTGCCGGGCTCCACGACTCGCATCTCCACGCCGAACGCGATGAGCCCCACCGTGGTGCGCAGGTCCGCCTGCTGCTCCTGCGGCAGCGCACGGTCGGCCTTCAGCAACGTGCAGACGGCGGCGATCGGGCTGGTCTCCGTCATGCCCCAGGCCTGGAGGATCGGCAGGCCGGTCTGCTCGCGGTAGGCCTCGCTGAGTGCCTTCGGCACCGCGGAGCCGCCGCACGGGATGCAGCGCAGCGACGAGGTGTCCTTGCCCTTCAGTTCGGGCAGCACCGCCATCCAGATGGTCGGCACACCGGCGGCGATCGTGACCTTCTGCTCCACGATCAGCTTCGCGACCCCGGGGCCGCTGAGGTCCGGCCCGGGCATCACGAGATCGGCACCGGAAGCCACGCCCGCGTGGGCGAGGCCCCAGGAGTTCGCGTGGAACATCGGCACGACGGGCAGGATCACGTCGGACTCGCCGACGCCGACGGAGTCGGTCATCATGGTCGCCATCGTGTGCAGGTACGTGCTGCGGTGCGAGTACACGACGCCCTTCGGGTTGCCGGTGGTGCCGGAGGTGTAGCACATGCTCGCGGCCTGGTTCTCGTCCGCGATCACGGGCCACACAGCTGGCCGCGACGCCGCCACGAGCGCCTCGTAGTCGTGCACCTGGATGCCGGGGACGGATGCGGGCGCGGCACCCTTGCCGTCGTTCATGAACACGAGGTGCTTCACGGTGGTGAACGTCGGCACCAGCGGCTCGAGCAGCGCCCACAGCGAGGTGTCGCAGAAGATGATCTCGTCCTCGGCGTGGTTCACGATGTAGGTGAGCTGCTCCGGGAACAGGCGGATGTTGAGGGTGTGCAGGACACGGCCGCTGCACGGAGCGGCGAAGTAGAGCTCCAGGTGGCGGGCGGTGTTCCACGCGAACGTGGCGACGCGGCCGGTGGCGGAGATGCCGAGGGTGTCGAGGGCGGAGGCGATCCTGCGCGTGCGGTCGGCCCACTCGCCGTAGGTCACCTTCTCGACGCCGGTGGCGGTCGCCGTGGTCACCGTCTTGTCCCGGTGGTACTTCTCCGCACGGTCGAACAGGTAGTTGATCGTCAACTGGGTCGGCTGCATCAGGCCCTTCATGGACTCCCCCATCTCGTGTGCGGGCTCCGCGCCCGCGCGGCACACCGTACCAACCGCCCCCCGACGGAAAAAAGGTCACAGACCCCGATACCGTGCCCGCCGTGCGCAGGGCCCTCGTCATCTTCACCGCGTTCCTGTTCGCCATCGGCACCATCGGAACCAACATGGGCCCGGCCCTCGTGGACGAGCGCCCCCTGCTGACCCTCGCCCTCAGCTCCCGCAACAGGAACCTGCTCGGGTCCATCCCGTACGTCGACGCCCTCACGTTCTTCGGCGTGGGGTTCGTCCGCCTCATGGTGGCGGCCATGGCCCTGTTCTTCGTGGGTCGCTGGTACGGCGAGCGGGCGCTCGCATGGACGGAGTCCCAGGTGGGCGAGATGCCCAGGATCTACCACGCCACGGAACGGATCACCCGCAAGGCCGGCTGGCTGGCGGTCTTCCTCATGCCGGGCTCCAACATCGTCTGCCTGCTGGTCGGGCACCTGAAGATGGCTCCGCGGAGGTTCGCCGCCCTGGCCGCGGGCGGAATAGCCGTCCGCCTCGTGGTGTTGTGGTTCGGAGGGAAGCAAGTCGAGGACCAGATCGAGTCTGTCGTCGGCTGGATCAACGACTACCAGTGGTGGATCGTCGGGGGCCTCTTCGCAGTGACGTTCTTCCAGAGCGCCAGGCGCAGGTCTCCTGATCTTCCCGAAGAGACCGCGGACCACACGGACTGACGGCACAACCCAGCAACACAAACAGAAAGACACGACATGGCACAGACAGCATTCGGCGGCAACCCGGTCAACACAGTCGGGGACCTCCCCGTGCCCGGCAAGGCACTGCCCTCCTACTCGCTCACCGGCGGCAACCTCGCCGACTTCGACCACTCGGCGTTCGCCGGCAAGCGGGTCGTGTTCAACATCTTCCCCAGCGTCGACACCCCCGTCTGCGCCAGCAGCGTGCGCAAGTTCAACGAGCTCGCCTCGTCGCTCGACAACACCGTGGTGGTGTGCGTGTCGGCCGACCTCCCCTTCGCCCAGGGCCGCTTCTGCGGCGCGGAGGGCCTCAGCAACGTCCAGACGGCATCCTCATTCCGCACCGACTTCGGCAAGGCGTTCGGCGTCGGCATGAACGAAGGCGCCTTCGGCGGGCTCCTCGCCCGCGCCGTGGTCGTCGCCGACGAGAAGGGCAACGTGGTGCACACGGAGCTCGTCCCCGAGATCGGCCAGGAGCCCGACTACGACGCGGCCATCAAGGCACTCGGCTGACCACAGCCCCCATGTGGAGAGCCCGTCC
>CAZZFB010000026.1:3013-18041 GCA_964653385.1 uncultured Bifidobacterium sp.
GTCTGTCCCGCGGTGCCGAGGATGACCTCCTGCGACGCGGTCATGCCGACCATGCGCACGCCGTGGACGCGGATCCCGCCGGGGCCCGCACCTCCGCGCGCACCCGGGACCACCTCGTGCTTCGTGGGGTCGGCGGCCCACTCGTCGGACGCGGCCGCCATCCGGCGCGCCGTGGCCATCGCGGTGCCGCTGGGGGCGTCGGCCTTGGCGTTGTGGTGGAACTCGATGATCTCTGCCGTCTCGAAGTAGGGCGCCGCCTGCTCCGCGAACTTCATCATGAGCACCGCCCCGATGGCGAAGTTCGCGGCCACCAGGCAGTTGCTGCCCGTGAACGCGGAACGGAAGGACGCCATGTCGTCGTCGGTGAACCCTGTGGTGCCGACTACGGCGTGCATGCCGTGGAGCGCCAGCCACGGCAGGGTGCTGCGCGCCGCCTCCGCGACCGTGAAGTCCACCACGACCTCGGCGCCGGCGTCGGCGAGCGCCCTCAGTTCGCTGTGCACGGTGAGCCCGTGGACAGAACCGCCGCCACCGACGACGTCGATGGCGGCGACAAGCTCCAGGCCCTCCGCCGCGGCGACTGCGTCGCACACGGTGGCACCCATGCGTCCTGCGGCCCCGACAACTCCCACTCTCGTCATGGGGGTCACCGTAGCCGTCTGGTCATCTAGCGGCGACGACGGTTGCGGTCGCCTCCGCGGCCTCCGCGGTCGTCACGGCCGCCACGGTCGTCGCGGTCGTTGCCGCCGGCACGGCCGCCCGGGCCGAGGTCACCGAGCTCGTTCGCGATCTCGCTGTCGAACTCGTCCTCGAAGGAGACCTCCACGACGTCGCTCCCGCCGCGATCGCTGCGGTCGCTGCCGCCGCGGTCGTCGCGGTCACGGCGCTCGGAGCGCTCGCCACGGTCACGGTCACGGCCGCCACGGTCACGGTCACGCCCACCGCGGTCGCGGTCACGGCCGCCACGGTCGTCACGGTCGCGGCGCTCACGGCGCTCGCCGCCCTCGCCGGACTGGTCGAACTCGACGTTGTCGTAGCCCTCGCCGACCGGGGTCAGGCTGACCTTGCCCTTGTCGTCGATGTCGTCCACGCGGACCTCGATCTCCTGGCCGAGCTCCAGCACGTCCTCCACGTTGTTCACGCGCTTGCCCTTGCCGAGCTTGCTGATGTGCACCAGGCCGTCGCGGCCCGGGAGGATGTTCACGAACGCACCGAACTTGGTGATGCTGACGACGCGGCCGTTGTACACGGCCCCGAGCTCCGCGGTCGGCGGGTCGACGATCGCGAGGATGCGCGAGCGTGCCTCCTCGACCTTCGCGTTGTCCGGCGAGCCGATGGTGACGATGCCGACGGCACCGTCGTCGCTGACGGCGATGTCCGCACCGGTCTCCTGCTGGATCGTGTTGATGACCTTGCCCTTCGGCCCGATGACCTCGCCGACCTTGTCGAGCGGGATGGTGAAGGACACGATCTTCGGGGCGGTGGCGGCGACCTCGGGACGCGGCGCGGAGAGCGCCGTGTTCATGTTGTCGAGGATCGCCATGCGGGCGTCGCGGGCCTGCTGCAGGGCGGCCGCCAGGACGTCGGCGGGGATGCCGTCGATCTTGGTGTCCAGCTGCAGCGCGGTGACCGCGTCGGCGGTGCCGGCGACCTTGAAGTCCATGTCACCGAACGCGTCCTCGGCACCGAGGATGTCGGTGAGGGTGAGGTACTTGCCCTCGGCGTAGATGAGACCCATGGCGATGCCGGCGACGGGCGCCTTGATCGGCACGCCGGCGTCCATCAGCGAGAGGCTGCTGGAGCAGACCGACGCCATGGAGGTGGAGCCGTTCGAGGACATGACCTCGCTCACGAGACGGATCGCGTAGGCGAACTCCTCCTGGCTGGGCACCACCGGCAGCAGCGCACGCTCGGCGAGCGCGCCGTGGCCGATCTCGCGGCGCTTCGGCGAACCGACGCGGCCGGTCTCGCCGTTCGCCCAGGGGGCCATGTTGTAGTGGTGGATGTAGCGCTTCTCGTTGTCCGGGCCGAGCGTGTCGAGCATCTGGTTCATGCGCGGCATCGCGAGGGTGCACACGTTCATGACCTGGGTCTCGCCGCGCTGGAAGAGGCCGGTGCCGTGGGCGGTCGGCAGGATGCCGACCTCCGAGGACACGGGGCGCAGGTCCTTCGGGCCGCGGCCGTCGATGCGGATGCCCTGCTCCACCACGCGCTTGCGCACGAGCTTCTTGGTCAGGCTGCGGACGGCCTCCTTGACGGCCTTCTCCTGGCCGGCGAACTGGCCGCCCTCGCCGCACAGTTCCTTGACGGTCTCGTCACCGGCCGCATCGGTGGCCGCGTTGCGGTCCGCCTTCAGCGCGATGGTGATGGCGTTCGCCAGCTTCGGCGCTGCCACGCGCTCCACCGCTGCGAACACCTCGTCGGTGTAGTCGAGCACGGGCGTGTACGACAGCGGCGTGATCGGGCCCTTGGTGGCGATCACGGACGCGACCAGCTGGCGCTGGAGAGCGATGGACTCCTTGATCCAGGTCTTGGATGCCTCGAGGCCGTCGGCGATGACGCCCTCGTTCACCTTCGGGGCACCGGACTCGTAGTACTCGAACGACTTCTCGGAGCCGCCGGCCTCCACCATCATGATGGCGACGTCGCCGTTGTCGAGCTCGCGGCCCGCGACGACGATCTCGAACGTGCCGTCCTCGCCCTCCTGGTAGGTGGGGTGCGGGATCCACTTGCCGTCCTGCGAGTACGCCAGGCGCACGGCGCCGATCGGGCCCTCGAAGGGGATGCCCGACACCATGAACGCGGCCGATGCGGCGTTGATGGAGATGACGTCGTGGGGGTTCTGCATGTCCACGCCGAGGATCGTGAGGACGACCTGGGTCTCGTTGCGGTACCCGTCCGGGAAGGCCGGGCGCAGCGGGCGGTCCGTGAGGCGGCAGGTCAGGATGGCCTGCTCGCTCGGGCGGCCCTCGCGGCGGAAGAACGCACCGGGGATCTTGCCTGCTGCGTAGGCGCGCTCCTCGACGTCGACCGTCAGCGGGAAGAAGTCGATTCCGTCGCGCACGCCGCGGGCGGCGTTTGCGGTGGCGAACACGGTCGTGCCGCCGATGGTGGCAACCACGGCACCCATGGACTGGGTGGCGAGCTTGCCGGTCTCGAATGTGAGGGTCTTGTCGGTGCCCGAAACGGGGCCCGACACTTTGATGGCGTCAGCCATTGGGGATACTTCCTTTTTTCTTGCATGTGACTCGGCACATGCGGGGTTGTATCCGCCGGCGCGGCGCCGGTTCCCAGTCAAGGAGCCCGCCCCGGAAACAGGTGGCGCGGAACCCTCCACTGACAACCGACAACTTCTGTTGGCCGACGGAGTTCTTTGTATTCTTCCCGACACGGGGCCGGGAAACGCGTCTTATCGACGCAGGCCGAGCTTGGCGACCAGTTCGCGGTACCGGGCGATGTCCCGGTCACGGACGTAGTCGAGCATGCGGCGGCGGCGACCCACCAGCATCAACAGGCCGCGACGGCTGTGGTGATCCTTGGGGTGGGCCTTCAGGTGCTCTGTGAGGTGGTTGATGCGCTCGGTGACGAGTGCGATCTGGACGTCGGACGAACCGGTGTCGGTCGCGTGCTTGCCGAACGAGGCAACAGTGTCCTTGGTGGACATGGATCCTTCTTTCGTGAGGGTCACGCCCCCGCGGGCTGCCGCGGGTGGCATCTCGCGTGCGCCGGGGCCCACGCGGACACCCCAAGGCTATGAGAACCACCCATGGGTTCCAACCCTGCCCGGGATTAGTCTCCATCCCATGTTCACCGGGATCGTCGAGGAGTTGGGCACGGTGGCCTCCCGGCAGGGCGGGCGCCTGCGCATCAACGCCCGCACGGTCCTGGAGGGTTCCGGGCTGGGTGCCTCCATCGCGGTCAACGGCTGCTGCCTCACCCTGGTCGACTCGGGCCCCGACTGGTGGGAGACCGACGTGACGGAGGAGACCTACTCCCGCACGAACCTCGGTGCCCTCGCCCCGGGCGACCCCGTGAACCTCGAGCGGCCGATGGCCCTCGGGGAGCGTTTCGGCGGCCACATCGTGCTCGGCCACGTTGACGCCGTCGGCGAGATCGTCGCCCCCGCGCCCGGGCTCGTCATCAGGGTCCCGCGGGAGCTCATGCGCTACATGGTCGAGAAGGGGTCGTGCACCATCGACGGCATCTCGCTCACGGTGTTCAACCTCACGGACGACTCCTTCGAGGTGGCGGTCATCCCCCACACCACCGAGGTCACGACGCTCGGCGTGCGGCGGCCCGGCGACAGGGTCAACATCGAGGTTGACGTCCTCGCCAAGCACGTCGAGCGGCTGATGACCGGGCGGGACTGACGACCGCCGTGGCATCGCTCGAAGACCTCCGCAACGAGATCGACGCGATCGACCGCGCGATGGTCGACCTTCTCGCGCGCCGCCTCCAGGTGTGCACCGAGGTCGCCGAGATCAAGGCCGAGACCGGCGCCACCGTGATCCAGCCGGCGCGAGTGCGCTCTGTGCTCGCCACGAGGCGCCAGTGGGCGATCGACAAGGGCGTCGACGCGGACTTCGCCGAGCAGATCTTCCGCACGCTCCTCGCCGAGACGCACCGCATCGAGGTCGCCGAGTCCCGCGAGGAGCCCGCCCCCGTGAAGGAGGCAGGCGACGACAGGCGCAGCGAGCTCGACACCGTCGCCTGCCGCATCGACCACGTGGTCGTCGCCGTGGAGGACGTGGCAGAGGCATCGCGATTCTTCGAGGGGATGGGCTTCCGCATCGAGCAGACCGACGACACCGCGGTGGTGTCGGCGGAGGCCGGCGGGGTCACCGTGGTGCTGGTGGGGCCGGACCACAACCCCGCGGTGCGCGCGCAGCTCGCCGCCCACGGGTCCGGCGTGCAGCACATCGCCATCGAGGTCCTGAATGCCGGCTTCACCCGGGACGCCCTGGACGCGGCCGGCGTGCCGCGCCTCACGGACGTCATCGTGGACTCCGACGGCCACGAGCAGGTGTTCACCGTCCTCGACCCCGCCACCGGGGTGCAGCTGAGCTTCATCAGCCGCACGGGCCACCGCGTCCCGATCGGCACGCACAACGTGCGCGCCATGTTCGAGACGCTCTCGGGCGGCGCGTCCGACAGCTCCTCCTGAACCCGGCCCCTGTACAGTGAGGGTGCGCGGCCACAACCGGCGCGGGGGGATTCTCTAGCTCTTTCCTCCTTCGCCCGGCCGGCACTGGCACAACACATCGGTCCGAACCCACCTGAAAGGTGCTGTCTTGTCTCGCCAGTACGCGCGCGAAGAGCTGCTCTCCCCTCCCGACGACTCGTTCGTCGATGATCTCGTCAACGCCCCGCTCGGGGACCTCATGGCCCGTGCACGCGCAGTGCGCGACGCGGCCCACGGCACCCGGGTCACCTTCTCCCCGAAGGTCTTCATCCCGCTCACCATGCTGTGCCGCGACAAGTGCGGCTACTGCACGTTCGCCCAGCCGCCCGCGCGCCTCGAGAAGCCGTACATGACGGCCGACGAGGTCCTCGCGGTCGCCCGGCAGGGTGCGCGCACCGGCTGCCACGAGGCCCTCTTCACCCTGGGCGAGCGGCCCGAGCTGCGCTACGAAGTGGCGGCGGACTGGCTGCGCACCAACGGCTATGACTCCACGGTGCACTACCTGCACGACATGGCACAGCTCGTGCTCGACGAGACCGGGCTCCTGCCCCACGCGAACGCCGGCGCGCTGTACGCCGACGAGCTCGCGCTGCTCAGGCGGGTCTCCCCCTCGCAGGGGATGATGCTCGAGTCGCTGCGCGACGACCTCGAGTGCCACCGCGGTGCGCCCGACAAGGAGCCCCAGCGCCGCATTGACACCCTCTGCGCAGCCGGGGAGCTGCGCATCCCCTTCACGAGCGGGATCCTCGTGGGCATCGGGGAGACCAGACGCGACCGCATCGAGGCGCTGATGCTGCTGGCCGCCGCGCACGGGAAGTGGGGCCACCTCCAGGAGGTGATCGTGCAGAACTTCCTGCCGAAGGCCGGCACGGCGATGCACCGGGCGAAGCCGTGCCCCGAGGACGAGTACCTCTGGTCGATCGCCGTGGCACGCCTGCTGCTGCCGCCGTCGGTGCACCTGCAGGCACCGCCGAATCTCAGCGACGACTTCGGTGTCCTGCTCGATGCCGGCATCGACGACTGGGGCGGCGTCTCGCCCGTCACCGCCGACCACGTGAACCCGGAGCGCCCGTGGCCCGCGCTCGACATCCTGCGCCGCGTCACCGAGGACCGCGGCTTCGCCCTCGCGCCGCGCCTCACCATCTACCCCGAGTTCGCCTCCAGGCCCGCGGAGTGGCTGGACGAGCAGCTGCGCTTCCCCGTGATGGACCGCACGGACGCGGAGTCGCTGGGGCGTGACGACCCGGGTGCCGTGTGGCCCGAACGCGTCACCGCCGCCGACGTCGTCCATGACGGCGCGGAGGTGGTCCTCGTCGGGCACAAGTCCACCCAGTGGTACTCCGGTTCCAACGTGAAGCCGCCGCAGATGGTGCCGCACCCGCGGCCGTCGGCACGGGGACGCATCGCCGAGATCATCGAGGGCCACCGCGCAGGGCAGGAGGTGGGCCACGACGAGATCGTGGACCTGTTCCGCGCCCGCGGCCCGGAGGTCGGCCTCGTCGCCGACTACGCCGACGAGCTGCGCTTCAATGCAGTGGGAAACACCGTCACGTGGGTCCACAACCGCAACATCAACTACACGAACGTGTGCACCTACAAGTGCCGCTTCTGCGGGTTCTCGAAGGGGCCGATGTCGCTCAACCTGCGCGGCACCCCCTACCTTCTGACGCTCGACGACATCGCGGACCGTGCCGTGGAGGCCGCCGCCCTCGGCGCCACGGAAGTGACCCTGCAGGGCGGCATCCACCCGGACTTCGACGGCGACTACTACATCGACGTGACGCGCGCGGTGAAGAGCGCGGTGCCCGACATGCACGTGCACGGCTTCACCGCGCTCGAGGTCACCGAGGGCGCCCGGCGGAACGGGGAGTCGCTGCGCGACTACCTGCTGCGGCTGAAGGAGGCGGGGCTCGCCTCGCTGCCCGGCACGGCCGCCGAGATACTCGACGACGAGGTCCGCGCGGTCATCTGCAGCGACAAGGTGAACACCGAGGAGTGGCTGGAGTGCCACCGCCAGGCCCACGGGATCGGTCTCCACTCGAACATCACGATCATGTACGGGAGCGTCGAGAGCCCGGACTCCTGGGCCAGGCACATGGTGGTCACGCGCGACCTGCAGAAGGAGACCGGCGGTTTCACCGAGTTCATCCCGCTGCCCTTCGTGCACATGGCCTCCCCCATCTACCTGCAGAGGAAGTCGCGCCGCGGCCCCACGTTCAGGGAGACCGTCCTGATGCACGCCATCGGTCGCATCGTCTACGACGGCCTCATCGACAACGTGCAGGTCAGCTGGGTGAAGATCGGCGTGTCAGGCGCATCGCAGCTGCTCCAGGCAGGGTGCAACGACCTGGGCGGGACCCTCATGGACGAGAACATCAGCCGCGCGGCCGGCGCCAACCACGGCCAGGGGATGACAGAAGGCAGATTCGGCGAGATCGTGGCGCCGTTGCGCCGCACGCTCGCCCAGCGCAACACTGCCTACGGGATTCTCTCGCCGGTCGCCGGCGAGTGAGTCCAGGCCGCTAGAGGCGGCCGCGACGGGCCAGCACCGCGTTGCGCGCGTGCTCGATGTCGAGAACCAGCTGCGCCTTCAGTTCGTCGAGACTGGCGAAGCGCTTCTCGCTGCGCAGGAACGCGAGGAACTGCACCGCCGCCGGCTCGCCGTAGATGTCGCCGGCGAAGTCGAGAAGGTGCGCCTCGATGAGCGAGTGCTGGGCGTCGTTGTAGAAGGTCGGCCGGCGGCCGATGTTCACGGCGCACGGGTGCTCCGTGCCGTCCGGCCGTCGGTACACCGCCGCGTACACGCCGTCGGCGGGGATGCACATGCCCTCCGGGACCGCAACGTTCGCCGTGGGGAACCCGATGGTGCGGCCCCGCTTGTCCCCGTCGATCACCGTTCCTCTGATCTCGTGCGGGCGGCCGAGCATGCGGTTCGCAGTGTCGATCTCGCCCCCGGCGAGCGCACGGCGGATGGCGGTGCTGCTCACCGGCTCGTCCACGCCGTCGGCGCGCGGCACCAGGCGCACGGGCTCGGCCGTGAAGCCGTGGCGCTCCCCCATCTCGCGCAGCAACGTGACGTTGCCCTGGCGCATGTGCCCGAAGTGGAAGTCGCTTCCCACGATGACCGTCTCGGCCCTGAGGGCACCCACGACCACCCGCTCCACGAAGGCCGGGGCGGTCTCGTGCGACTGCGCGTCGTCGAAGGAGACCACTGCGGTCGCGTCCACTCCGGTGGAGGACAGCAGCTCCAGCCTCTGCTCGAGCGTGCTGAGCAGTCGCGGCTCCGAGCCGGGGCGCACGATGCTCATCGGGTGCCGGTCGAACGTGACCACGACCGACCGGGCGCCCGTGGCGGCGGCACGCTCGCGCACCTGCGCAATCACGGTGCGGTGGCCCACATGGACACCGTCGTACATGCCGATGGTGAGGACCGACCGCGCGCTCCCCGGTGACGGCGACGAGAGATCCCTGATGACATCCACGGCGGGAGACGCTATCCCTGCCGGCTCACGCTCGGCGCGGGAGGCCGATGCGCACGGGCACACCGGGCGACCACATGCAGTGCGGGTCGCCGGACGGTGCGGGCAAACCGGCCGCGACGAAGAGCGACTCGTCGAGCGACGCGAGTGTCGCGCGGTGCAGTCCCCAGCGCGGGTGGTCGACCGGCGCGTAGCGGAGCCTGCCCCTGCCGGCGGATGAGTACAGTCCCCACCGCGCCGTGAGGAAGTGCTCGAACGCAGTGGGCTCGGGAATCGGCTCCCCGATGAGGACCTCGATCCGCGCGTCCGCGCCGCGCGACGGCCATCTCCTGGACACCGTGGTGCTCAGCGTGCTGCCCACCACCTCGTTCGTCGCCGGCCCCCAGCAGTACGGCAGCCGGTATGTGAGGCGTGCGACCACGGCGGGCAGCAACCTGTTCACGTCAAGAGAGAAGAACCACACCCCGGGCACACCGTCGCGCAGCACGTAGGTGCGCACGTTGATCTCGGGGAACGAGCCCAACCACGGCAGCGGCGGCGTGAGGGGGAACGAGATGCGCCGCATCGAGAACGGGATCAGGCCCACCTGTGCCTTTCCCTCCCACGTGTCGACCTCGAGGCCCTCGGGCAGCAGTGCCTGCACCACGGCCGGGTCGTACGCGAAATGGACGTAGGCGAGGTCGCGCCATTGCTGCTTCATCACCGCGAACCGCACCGGCTCGGCACAGTCCGGCCTCGGCACCCGCTGCGTCCCGTCGATTCCCACGGTCACCGCCCCCCGAACACGACGGTCGGCTTGGCGAGCCTGTCACGGAACGGCTCGAACACGGCGACGAGCGCCCCAGAACCGTCGAACGCGGCCCACGGCCCCTCGTCGTCCCATGCATCCCTCACACGCCCGTACAGCGTGTCGTCGAGGGCCTGCTCGTCGAGCACGTGGCCGTTCAGGTGCGCCACCATCTCCTCCACCGGCCGCAGCACGGGCTCCTCGATGGTGCACGCATCCTCGATGCGGAACGGGCCGGTGGTGAACCTGCGGAGGCGGCGGATGTGGGCCCCGCTGCCCATTGCCTCGGCGAGGTCGGCACCGAGCGACCTGATGTACGTGCCCGACCCGCAACGGACCCGGGCCGCCAGCACGTTCTGTTCCGCGGTTGCCTCGACCTCGAACGAGTGCACGGTGACGGGCCGGGGCTTGCGCTCGACCTCCTTGCCCTCGCGCGCGAGCTGGTGCAGCGGCCTGCCGTCCACCTTCAGCGCCGACACCATGGGCGGCACCTGCATGATCTCCCCCGTGAACCTCCCAGCAATGGCCGCACGGGCCGCCGCCACGTCCACCGCACCCGTGCCGAACGTGGCCGTGACGGTGCCGGAGTCATCAAGGGTGTCGGTGGTGGCGCCGAACACGATCTCGCACGCGTACGTCTTGTCCATGTCGCCGAGGAACCTCATCAGGCGCGTGCCGTTGCCGACGCCGATGACGAGCAGACCGGTGGCGTCCGGGTCGAGCGTGCCGGCGTGGCCGATCTGGCGCTCCCCCAGGGTCTTGCGCAGCTTCGCCACGATGTCGTGGCTGGTCCAGCCTGCCGGCTTGTCGAGCAGCACGAGACCGTG
Source organism: uncultured Bifidobacterium sp. (assembly GCA_964653385.1). Lineage (GTDB taxonomy): Bacteria > Actinomycetota > Acidimicrobiia > Acidimicrobiales > Ilumatobacteraceae > UBA2093. The sequence continues at coordinate 13,289 of CAZZFB010000026.1, forward strand.
CGTCTCGGGGGTGCGGCGCCGGCCCACGGCTACTCGTCGTCGTCGGGCTCGTCGGCCGAGGGCAGCGGCGAAGAAAGGGGCGACGTGTCGGGCTGCCTGCGGAGGAGTTCGTCGATGCGCTCCGCGGCACGGATGACCTCGTCGGGCCGGAACGACAGGATCGGCGTCTTGCGGGCGTGCATCTGGCGGTTGATGGACGCCTGCATGCGCGGGCGGTGCTCACCGAGTGCCTCCTGGATGCCGGCGTCGCCCTCCTCGCCCTTCATGGAGTCGTAGTAGACGATCGCACGGTTCATCTCGGGGTCGACGTCGACCGAGGTGATGGTCACGAGGTCCAGGCGCTCGTCGTCGATGCGGGTCAGCTCGTCGGCGATGACCTCGCGGAGCACCTCGGACAGCCGGGCCGTGCGGGGGTAGCCGTGCGATGAGCCGCCCTTCGGCTGGCGGCCGCGGGAACGGGGGCGTTGCTTCGACACGGAAATAGGATGGCACGGTCATGAGCGAAAACCCCCCGACCGCCGCGAATTCGTCAGGCCCGCCGCCGCACCGCTACACGGCCGCGCTCGCCGCACGGATCGAGTCGCGCTGGCAGGACTTCTGGGAGGAGAACGGCACGTTCGACGCGCCGAACCCCGCCGGGCCGCTCGCGGACCCGGGCCGGCTGGCCGGCAGGGAGAAACTCTTCGTGCTCGACATGTTCCCGTACCCGTCGGGCGCCGGCCTGCATGTGGGTCACCCGCTCGGCTACATCGGCACGGATGTCTTCGCCCGCTACAAGCGCATGAAGGGCTTCAACGTCCTCCACTCGCTCGGCTACGACAGCTTCGGCCTGCCCGCGGAGCAGCACGCGATCGCGACCGGCGTGCACCCGCGGGTGAACACGGAGCAGAACATCGCCAACATGCGCCGCCAGCTGCGCCGCCTCGGTCTCGGCCACGACCCCCGCCGCAGCGTCAGCACCACCGACGAGTCCTTCTACCGCTGGACCCAATGGATCTTCCTGCAGATCTTCGAGAGCTGGTACGACCCCGCCGCGGGGCGCGCGCGCCACATCGACGAACTGGTCGCCGAGTTCGAGTCGGGTGCGCGCCGCACCGACGACGGCCGCGGGTGGGCGGACCTCTCCCCCGGCGAGCGGCGCGACGTGCTGGACGCCCACAGGCTCGTGTACCTGAGCGACGCGCCCGTGAACTGGTGCCCGGGCCTCGGCACGATCCTCGCGAACGAGGAGGTCACCGCGGAAGGCCGCAGCGACATCGGCAATTACCCCGTGTTCAAGCGCAACATGAAGCAGTGGGTCATGCGGATCACCGCCTACGCGGACCGACTGATCGACGACCTCGACCGCCTGGACTGGCCCGAGCCCATCAAGCTGATGCAGCGGAACTGGATCGGCCGAAGCGAGGGTGCGCGCGTCACGTTCTCCTCCCCCGCCGGCGGCATCGAGGTGTTCACCACCAGGCCGGACACGCTCTTCGGCGCCACGTTCATGGTCCTCTCGCCGGAGCACCCGCTCGTGCCGGCACTCACCGCCCCCGGGCGACGGGCAGAGGTCGAGGCATATGTCTCGGCCGCCGCGGCCAAGGCGGACGCCGACCGGCAGGACGACACGAAGGAAAAGACCGGCGTGTTCACTGGTGCCACTGCGGTGAACCCGGTGAACGGCGCTGAGGTGCCGGTGTGGATCGCCGACTACGTGCTGATGGGCTACGGGACCGGGGCGATCATGGCGGTGCCGAGCGGCGACCAGCGCGACTTCGAGTTCGCACGGGCCCACGGCCTGCCGGTGGTCGCCACGCAGATGCCGCCCGCCGAATGGTTCGCCGCCCGCGGCATCGAGCCCACGGCCGACTGCTCGGCGTGGCCCGAGGCCTTCGTGGGCGACGGCACCGTCATCAACTCCTCCAATGACTCCGTCTCCCTCGACGGCCTGACGAGCGTGGCGGAGGCCAAGTCGCGCATCAACGAGTGGCTCGCGGCGAACGGCCTGGGCGAGCCCACCACCACGTACCGCCTGCGCGACTGGCTGTTCTCCCGCCAGCGCTACTGGGGCGAGCCGTTCCCCGTGGTCTACGACGAGACCGGGCGCCCGCACGCGGTGCCGGAATCGGAACTGCCCGTGCTCCTGCCGGAGCTCGCCGACTTCAAGCCGACGGCGCTCGACCCCGACGACTCCGTGAGCGACCCCGTCCCGCCGCTCGCGCGCGTGAAGGAGTGGACACGGGTCACCCTGGACCTCGGCGACGGCCCGCGCGCGTACACGCGCGAGGTGAACGTGATGCCCCAGTGGGCGGGTTCCTGCTGGTACGAGATGCGCTACCTGGACCCCACCAACGAGGATGCCTTCGTCGACCCCGAGGTGGAGCGCTACTGGATGGGTCCGCGCGGTGCGGGCCACACCGGCGGCGTGGACCTGTACGTGGGCGGTGTGGAGCACGCGGTGCTGCACCTGCTGTACGCCCGTTTCTGGCACAAGGTGCTCTTCGACCTCGGCCACGTGAGCAGCGAGGAGCCGTTCCACCGCCTCTACAACCAGGGCTACATCCAGGCGTACGCGTACCGCGATGCCCGCGGCCAGGCCGTGCCGGCGTCCGAGGTGACGGAGAGCGACGGCACGTGGTCGTGGAACGGCGAGACCGTCGCGCGCGAGTACGGCAAGATGGGCAAGAGCCTGAAGAACATCGTCACCCCCGACGAGATGTACGACGAGTTCGGCGCCGACACGTTCCGCCTCTACGAGATGTCGATGGGCCCGCTGGATGCCTCCCGGCCGTGGAACACGCGCGACGTCGTGGGCATGCAGCGCTTCGTGCAGCGCCTGTGGCGCAACGCGGTCGACGAGGACACCGGGGAGTCAATCGTGTCGGACGGTGCCGCGCCGGAGGGGCTCCGCCGCGCCCTGCACCGCACCATCGCCGGCGTGGACGCCGACATGGACGGCCTGCGCTTCAACACCGCGATCGCCAAGCTCATCGAGCTGAACAACGCCCTCACGCAGCACGTGAACGCGCACGGCTCGTCGCCCCGCGAGGTCGTCGCCGCGATGGCCCAGATGCTGTCCCCACTGTGCCCCCACCTCGGCGAGGAACTGTGGCACAGGCTCGGCAACACGGGCTCCGTCACCTACGTGCCGTTCCCGCAGGCTGACCCCGCGCTCCTGGTGGAGGACACCGTGGAGGTGCCGGTGCAGGTGAACGGCAAGGTCCGCTCGCGCATCACTGTCGCGCCGTCCGCCACGGAGCAGGAGCACCTGGCCGCCGCCCTCGCGGACGAGAAGGTGCAGGCGGCGCTCGGCGGCAAGGACCCCGTCAAGACGATCGTCGTACCCGGCCGCACGGTCAACCTGGTCGTCGGCAAGTGAGCCCCACCGACGCCTGGGGCGTGTGGTGCACGGTCTCGAGCATCGCGTTCGTGTGGCCCCAGGTGTGGCGCACCGTCCGCCACGACACCACGCACGGCATCAGCCCCTTCGCCACCCTCCACGGCATGGTCGGTGCCGCGCTCTGGTTCGCCTACGGCGTGCAGGAGGGCATCGCCGCGGTGTGGGTGAGCAACGTGAGCTTCATCGTCGCCCAGTCGATCATCGGTTCCGTGATGCTCCGCCAGGAGAGGATGAACAGGGTGCTCATCCTGCGCTTCGTGGTGACGCTCGCCGTGCTGCTGTCGGTCGGCGTGCCGGTCTCCGCGGCCGTTGTCGGCTGGATTGCCACGGTCGTCTCGGCGTCGTCGATGCTGCCGACGGTCGTCCATGTGGCACGGGAGAAGAACCTCCACGGCATCTCCGTGCTCAGCTGGGCGATCACCATCACGTCGTCCGCCTCGTGGATGGCCTACGGGTTCATGCTGGACGACCCGATCATGGTGAACATCAACTACGTGACGATCCCCATGATGTGCTTCGTCATCACCCGCGCCGTGCGGTGGCGCCTGGCGAACGGCGTGCCGGTGCTGCGGGCCGCGGCGGCCTGAGCCGTCAGCGCAGCATGCGTGCGCACCCCGCGACGACCGCGGGGTCCGGCGCGCCCTGCACGAGCAGGATGACGTGGTCGATCCCGATCGACCGGAAGGCGGTGTTCGCAGGGTGGTCAGCGTCGCACATCGCCGGCGAGAAGAAGTCCCACACCGAGACGTCGAACGGCCTGTCGCCGGCCGCCTCCCGGGCGACGCGCGCGAACTCGGCCCTGTCGGGGTGGTTGAACCGCACGTTGATCCCGTCGAAGTGCTCGCCGGCCCGCCGAGCCAGGGCCGGGCTGTTGACCCCGACGACCGTGCGCACGTGCGTGTCCATCGCGGGGAAACCCTCGAACTCAGGGCCGCGCCCGGGCGAGAGGATGCGCCGCACCTCACCGACAACTTCCACGAGCCGGTCGTGACGGTCCGCCATCCGCGGCAGCAGGCTGATGCCGAGGGCGTCCTGCTCCGCACTGAAGGGCGTGTTCGGGGCGGCGCCTGCACCAACACCGAGGGTGAACCGCCCGCCCGAGATGCTGTCGATCGTCGCCACGTTGAGTGCGAGGAGCCCGGCGGTGCGGTTCATCACGTTCGCCACGAGCGTGCCGAGCCCCACGGTCGACGTGACCGCGGCCCAGGCGGCAAGAGACGAGAAGCACTCGTTCATCGAATCTGACCCGAACGGCTTGCCGGAGAAGTGGTCGAGGTTCCAGACGGCCCCGAACCCGGCCTCCTCCGCGGCGATGACCGCCTCGCGCATCTGGGCGAACCCGCACGCACCCTGGTTGAACTGGATGTCGAA
>CAZZFB010000027.1:0-16841 GCA_964653385.1 uncultured Bifidobacterium sp.
GCTGGATGAGCGAGTTGTAGAGCAGCACGCCGATGACGACGACCGCCGCGATGACTATGAGTGCGATCTCCATGGTGTCTCCTGCTTGATTCCTGGTCGGTTACTGCTTGTTTCCTGCCTGCCCGGCCCCGGGGCCGCGCGGACCGGCGCGGCAGGATGATCGATCAGTCCCTGCGGATCCTCGGGCGCCGCACGAGCCGGTGCTCGAACCGTCTCAGCATACGGGGCACCTCCACCACGGTCGGGTCGGCTTCCTCCATGCGGAGGGCGCGCTCGTACAGCGCCACGTAGTTCGCGGCGAGAGCGTCCATCGAGTACCCCGCCGAGCGCTCCGTCCCCGCTGCGACGAGCCTCGACGCCAGGCGGGGGTCCACCATCACCCTGGCGATCGCGGCGGCGAGAGCGCGCTCGTCACCCGGCTCCACCAGCAGGGCATCGGTGTCATGGGTCGCCACGTTCGTGTACCCGTCGATGTTGCTGGCCACGACGGGGGTCCCCGCCGCCATCGCCTCGAGGAGCACCACGCCGAACGACTCCCCGCGCAGCGACGGCGCACAGAACACCCGTGCCCGCTTCAGCCGCTCCACCTTCTCGGCCTCGCTGATCCGGCCCAGCCACTCGACCCGCGTGTCGGAACCGAACCTGCGCCTCAGGTCGGCAGTCTCGGGCCCGTCGGAGGCGACCCAGAGCGCGACGTCTGCCGGCAGGTGCTCGAGCGCACCGAGGAGCACCCCCAGGCCCTTCCGCGGCTCGTGGCGGCCGATGAAGAACACCGCGTTCTCCCGCGGCAGCTCCGCCCCGGAGTAGGCACCGAGGTCGATCCCGTTGAAGAGCACCTCGTACTCGCCCGAGATGTACCGCTGGGCGAGCTCCACGGCGTCCTTCGACACCGCCACGCGGATGTCGATGCGCGATGCGATGCGGGTGAGCTGGCGGTTGAAGACGCGGTACGCGGCGGACTCCCCCGCCGAGTGGAACGTGGCCACGATCGGTGCGAGCTTCATGAGGACCGCCGAGAGCGACGGGCCCGGCACGAGCGGCTCGTGGACGTGGAGAACGTCGAACGCCTCGTCGTTCAGCGCCCGGATCGTTCGCAGTGCCGCCGGCACGTCGGGGGCGAGCGGCGCGACGGACCCGTTGACCGCCGTGGGGAGACTGTTGCCGAGGGGCGTGACGAACGATTCCGGCGGCGGGCCGTCGCACGGGCCCAGAACGCGCACCTCGTGGCCCTGCGCCCTCATCGCGCGCGCGAGACCGAGGACCTGCTGCTGGACGCCGCCGGGGATGGTCAGGCTGTAGGGGCACACCATTCCCACACGCAGCATGGGGACTACGGTACTGGCATGCCCGAAGAAGCGTCCTTCCGCCCCGCACTCTCGATCGTCGCCACCGCAGGCAAGCGGCGCGCGATGCTGGACATCGCGAAGGAGGCCGAGTCGCGGGGGTTCTCGGGCATCGCGTGCCCGAGCCTGGGGGGCACCATGGGGCTGTGCGTCTCGCTCGCGCACGAGACCTCCACGATCCCCTACTGGACGTCCATCCAGCCGATCTACTACAGCCATCCCGTCGAGGCCGCGAACACCGCCGCGCACATCCACGAGGTGTCGGGCGGCAGGTTCAGGTTCGGCATCGGCGTCAGCCACGGCCCGGTCACGTCGCGCCTCGGCGTGGAGACGGGCAAGCCCCTCTCGGACATCCGTCACTACGTGGAGGCGATGCGTGCCAACGAGAGGTTCGGCGGCCAGCTGCCGCCGGTGTACCTGGCGACGCTGCGCAACAAGATGCTCGAGCTCGCCGCCGAGGTCTCCGAGGGGGCCGTCTGGGCGAACGCGTCTCTCAGCCGCATGTCGGCCCAGCTCGACCAGGTCCCGGCAGCGCGTGCGAAGGAGGGGTTCTTCCTGGCGAACATGGTCCCCACCGTGATCGACGACGACATCGAGGCGGCCCGCGCGGTCAACCGCAAGACCCTGACCGGCTACGTGTCCCTGCCGAACTACCGCAACTACTGGCGTGCCGCCGGGTACGCCGCGGAGATGGACGCCATCGAGGCGGCGATCGATGCAGGCGACAGGGACAAGGTCACAAGCCTCATGACGGACGCGTGGCTGGATGACTGCACGATCAGCGGCCCCGCGGGGCGAGTGCGCGACAGGCTGGCCGAGTGGGCCGCGACCGGCGTGCACCCCATCGCGGTGATGTCGTCCACCTCGGGCGGACAGGCGAAGGCGATCGGCGAGCTCTTCGCCGCCTACAGCTGAGCGACGAGTTCCTCGACCAACGCGCGGATCTCGTCGCGGATCCTCCTGACCTCGTCGACGGGGCGGCCCTTCGGGTCGTCCAGCGGCCAGTCGACGTAGCGCTTCCCCGGGACGAAGGGGCACGTGTCCCCGCACCCCATGGTCACGACCACGTCGACCCTCGCGAGCAGGTCGTCGGTGAACCTCTGCGGGACGAAACCCGCGATGTCGATCCCGACCTCCGCCATCACGGCCACCGCCGCTGGGTTGACGGCACCGGCCGGCTCCGAGCCACCGGAGAAGACCTCGACGCGGCCCGCGCCCGCCTCTCGCGCGAAGCCTGCGGCCATCTGTGACCTGCCGGCGTTGTGCACGCAGAGGAACAGCACGCCCGGCATCAGTCGCCCCGGGCAAAGAGCACGGACGACAGGCCGAGTGCCACGGCCCCGCCGAGGACCTGCATCACCACGAACATCGGCGTCGACCCCGGGGAGATACCCGCGAAGGAGTCGGAGAACATCCTCCCGAACGCGACTGCCGGGTTCGCGATGCTCGTGGAGGAGGTGAACCAGTAGGCGCCCGTGATCCAGGCGGCGACCATTGCCGCCACGTTCCCCCGCGCCGCGGTGCCGCCCCTGATGACGAGCACGAGACCGACGACGGCAACTGCCTCGGCGAACCACTGCGGCCCGCCGTCACGGATCTTCGCGGAAGTCTCGAGCCACGGCCGCGAGAACATCGCGTTGGCGACCCAGCACCCCGCGACCGCGCCGCCGAACTGCGCCGCGATGTCGGCGAGGAGGACCTTCGCTCCTGTGCCCCTGTCGAGAATGTGGCTGATGACCGAGACCACGGGGTTGAACGACGCCCCCGACACCGGCGCGAAGACGGTGATGAGGGCGAAGAGCGCGCCACCCGTGGCGACCGCGTTCGCGAGCAGCTGGAGCCCCACGTCGTCGGTGAGGTTGGTGGCCATGATGCCCGACCCGACGACCGCCATCACGAGGAGGGCGGTGCCGAGGAATTCCCCGAGGTGGCGCCTCAGCAGCATCCGTCGGGCCCGCAGACGTTGCCGCCGCCCTCGGTCATCACGACGGGCTTGGCGCCCAGCCGCACGAGCGAGGTGTCCTGCGGCGCGTCCTCGAGGACCGTGTACCACTCCCACGGGACCTCTCCGTCGTTGATCCAGACCTTGTCCTGCACCGAGAAGCAGCAGGTGGTCTCGTCCTGCACCGTGATGTCGAACCCGAGTTCGCGCGACTGCTCGATCTTGGCGGCGACCTCGTCCGTTGAGCCGAGCTCGACACCGAGGTGGTTCAGCGTGCCCGGCTCGCCGTGCCCCTCGATGAGGACGAGCTTGAGCGGCGGGTCGGTCACGGCGAAGTTGGCGTAACCCTCCCTCACCTTGGCCGGGCCGACGCCGAACATCTTGGTGTAGTGCTCGATGGCCTCGGCCAGGTTCCCCACGTTCAGTGCCAGCTGTACCCGCGACATGGTTTCTCCTGCTCTGTGGACGGTGCGTCAGGTCGACAGGGAAAATGTACCCACCGCAGGTGAACGCGGGGCACACCCGCGGTGAATCGGTGATGTCCGTGGCCGCCGGACGGGAACGCGGTGCGCGTCAGCCCGGGTCTGCGGGACGGCCCTCGCCGTAGCCGGGGTCGCTCGGCCAGTTCGGCTGGAACAGGTGCCATTGCTCCGGTGCGCGGCGGATCAGCCACTCGAGCTCCCCCGCCAGGAGCTGGGTGATCGCAGAGACCGACTCCCTGAGACCTCCCGTGCGGTCCATCGGGAGCGGCGGGCGGACGATCGCGTGGTGACCGTCCACTTTCGAAGTGAAGTAGACGGCCGTGGGCAGCACCGCCGCACCCGCGCGCAGGCCGAGCATCGCGGGCCCGGCGGGCAGCGTCGTGCGCTCCCCGAAGAAGGACACGTCGACTCCGCCGCCCTGGATGTCGCGGTCGCAGAGGAGGCACACGATCTCGTTGGCACGGAGCGCGGACAGCACTGCCGTCGCCGCTTCGGGACCGAGGGGCACGACATTCATCCCGAGGCTGCGGCGCAGGTCGGCGAACCACTCGAAGAGCCCGGGCGGCTGCAGGGGCTCGACGATGACGGTCATCCTGTGTCCCCTGTCCGCCATCCAGCGGCCGGCCCACTCCCACCCGCCGAGGTGCGGCAGGGCCAGGATGACGCCCTTGCCGCGTGCGAGACCTTCCTCGATGTGGTGGAAGCCGTCCACCGTGAACATGCGGTCCACGTGGCGCTTGCTCAGCGAGGGCAGGCGGAAGCTCTCCGCGTAGTAGCGCATGTAGCTGTCGAAGGCCTGCTGGGACATCTGGCGGAGGGCGAACCGCGAGATGGTCGGGTTGATGCGGCGCAGGTGACGCTCGAACATCCCCCGCTTCTCCCGCAGGGAGAGGGCGATCCCGGGCGCGAGGAGCGAGACGGTGCCCTGGGCCACGAAGCCGGGTGTCAGGCGCGCGACGAGCGAGCCGACCTGGTAGCCGCCCACCGTGAGTGCACCGGTGATCTCCTCGAGAGGACTAGCCATGCCGCGTGCGGCGCCGCTGGCGGGAGGACACCGAGAGCGTCCTGCGGTTCGCGCGCGAGCTCGGCCGTGTCACACGCCGGACCTGGCGCCTGTCACGGCGCGCCTGGACGGTGGCCGACACCTCCGCCTGGCGCCACACCTTCACGAAGCGCTGCACCGCCGTGGCCGTGGTGAGCACGAGCATCGCCCACATGACCGGCACGAGGAGGTTGTCGAAGAGCAGGCCGAAGCACAGCACGATGATGCGCTCGGCGCGCTCCATCAGTCCGCCCTTGGCGTCAAGGCCGAGGGACTCGGCCTTCGCGCGCTCGTACGAGATGAGCGACGAGACGCCCATCACCGCCATCGGCAGGATCGACAGGTGGGCACTCTCCTCCGAGGCGAAGTACCACGCCACGCCCCCGAGGAGGATCGAGTCCGTCACTCGGTCGATCACCGAGTCGAAGAAGGCGCCGCGCTGGCTGGCCGAGTTCTGGGCCTTCGCGAGCGCCCCGTCCAGCATGTCGGGCACCGCCGCCAGGATGACGAGCAGCAGGCCCACACGGAGCGCCCCCGCCCCGATTGCGAAGGCCGCGCCGACGGACACGAGCACGCCGATCACCGTCATGTGGTCCGGCGACATCCCGGTGCGCCGCAGGAGCATCCCCACGGGGCGCACGAGGCGCTCTATGGGCGCCCTGAACCTGCCGTCGAACATCGTCGGAACGCTAGTTCGCCGGCGCCCCGCCGGCGGACGATGCCCCGTCGGGGTTGGCCTCGACGAGAACCTCGACCACACGTCCGTCCACGGCATCGACCAGCACCAGACCGCGCTGCAGTGGCGGCTCCTCCGCGCTGTAGCAGAAGATCCGCCACGTCGGCCGGGACCGCAGCCCGCGCCACACCTGCTGGGCAGAGGCATGGCCGGTCACGAACCCGACGCTCGCCGTTGCCCTCACGAGCGCATCCTTCTCGTCGACAGTCATGCGCCAGCCGCTCGTGAAGCCCATCAGTGCCGTGAACCCGAGGATGCCCGCCGCCAGGAGGGCGCCGTCGTTCACGATGACCGATGCCTCCCGGTCGGCAGTCGCCCACACGGCCGCCGCCGCGAGCGCGAGCGCCGCGTAGATGTACGCGGGGATCCGGCGCCGGCTGTTGTCGGGGAACTCGTACGCCCCCGCGAAGTCGACCGCGTTGAGGTCCTCCGGCAGTTGGTCACGCAGTTCGTCGCTCATCGTTTCTCCGGTCGGTTGTCGTCCCATGCCGCGCGGATCCGCGCGGCTGTCTCGTCGAGCGGCTCGGGCAGCGTGCGCGTGTTCGCGACGGACGTCATGAAGTTCGCGTCGCCCTCCCACCGCGGCACGATGTGCACGTGCAGGTGCTGCGCGATGCTCCCGCCCGCCGGTGCGCCGAGGTTGATGCCCACGTTCAGTGCGTGGGGCCTGTGCGACTTCTTCACCGCGCGCACACCCGCGGTGACGGTGGCCCACAGTTCGGAGGTCTCCTCGTCGGTGGCGTCCTCGAGGTCGGCGAACTCACGGAAGGGCAGCACCAGCATGTGCCCGGTGGAGTACGGGAACGCATTCAGGATCGCGAAGCAGGTCCGGCCGCGGTGCACGATGTGGGCCTCCTCGTCGGAGGCCCCGGACGCGAGGATCCGGGAGAACACGGACTGCCCGCCGTCCCCGCCGGGAGAGTCGTTGAAGCCCTGCACGTAGGTGGACCTCCACCCGTTCCACAGCCGGTCGAGACCCACGTCAGTCATCCGTCAGCCCGGCGGACACATCGGCAGAGATCCGCTCGATGAAGGAGCCCAGGCTGACGCCTCGCTCCACCTCGCCGCCGCGCGGGTTCACGCCCACGGTGCCGCCCGCCACGTCGTCGTCACCGACCACGAGGACATAGGGGACCTTGTCCACCTTGGCGTTGCGGATGCGCTTGCCCAGCTGCTCGTCGGAGTCGACGGTCTCGGCACGGAAGCCCCCGCGCCGGAGGGCGGCGACCACGTCCGCCGCGTAGCCGGAGTGCGCCTGCGACACGGGCAGCACCTTCACCTGGACGGGCGCCATCCAGGTTGGGAACGCCCCCGCGTAGTGCTCGAGGAGCACGCCGAAGAAGCGCTCCACGGAACCGAACAGCGCGCGGTGGAGCATGACCGGGCGGCGGCGGGAGCCGTCCTGGGCGATGTACTCCAGCTTGAACCTCTCCGGCTGGTTGAAGTCCAGCTGGATGGTGCTGAGCTGCCACTTGCGCCCGATCGCGTCGCGCACGTCGATGTCGATCTTCGGGCCGTAGAAGGCGGCGTCGCCCTCCTTGATGCCGTAGTCCAGGCCGAAACGGCCTAGCGCGGCCGCGAGCGCCTCGGTGGCCTTGACCCACATGTCGTCGGAGCCGACGTACTTCAGCGGGTCCTTGGTGCTGAGGTTCGCGGTGAAGTCGGTGAACCCGAACCGCCGCAGCACGCTCATCACGAAGTCGAGCAGGGAGGCGATCTCCTCTGCGAGCTGCTCCTCGGTGCAGAAGATGTGGCTGTCGTCCTGGGTGAACCCGCGGATGCGCATCAGCCCGTGCAGGGTGCCGGCCCGTTCGTAGCGGTACACGTTGCCGAGCTCGTACAGACGGAGGGGAAGCTCGCGGTAGCTGCGCTGGCGGCTGTCGAAGACCAGGCAGTGCATCGGGCAGTTCATCGGCTTCATGTAGTAGGTGCCGTTGTCCATCTCCATCGGCGGGTACATGCCGTCCGCGTAGAAGTCGAGGTGCCCGGACGTGTGGAACAGGTTCGCGTTGGCGAGGTGCGGCGTGTACACGAACTGGTACCCGCCGTCCTGGTGGCGCTGGCGGCTGTAGTCCTCCATCAGCTTGCGCGCGATGGCTCCCTTCGGGTGCCACACGGCGAGACCCCCGCCCAGCTCGGACGGGAACGACAGGAGGTCGAGCTCGTTCGCGAGGCGGCGGTGGTCGCGCTTGGCGGCCTCCTCGAGCCGGTGCAGGTGCTCCTTCAGCGCTGCGTCGGACTCCCAAGCCGTCCCGTAGATGCGCTGGAGCATCGGGCCCTTCTCGTTGCCCCGCCAGTAGGCCCCCGCCACCTTCTGCAGCGCGAAATGCCCGAGCCGGCCGGTGGACGGGACGTGCGGCCCGCGGCAGAGGTCCACGAACTCGTCGGTGTTGCGGTACACGCTGATGACACCGCCGTCACCCGCCTCGCCGGAGTCCTCGCCGTCGGCGGACCCGGAGGTGACACGCTCGATGATCTCGCACTTGTACTTCTGGGCCGCGAAGATCGAGAGCGCCTCCGCGGCGGGCACCTCCGCGCGCACGAACGGCTGGTCTGCCTTCATGATCTCGCGCATGCGCGTCTCGATGGCCGCGAGGTCGTCCTCGGAGAAGGTGCGGCCGCCGGGCAGCTCGAAGTCGTAGTAGAAGCCGTCCTCGATGGCTGGCCCGATGGAGAACTGCGCGCCGGGGAACAGCTGCACCACTGCCTGGGCGAGAACGTGGGCCGTGGAGTGACGCAGCACGTGCCGCCCTGCATCGGAATCGGCGGTGATGATGGCAACGGAGTCACCGTCGCCGACCGCCACGTCGAGGTCGACCTCGGCGCCGTTCACGACGCCTGCGAGCGCCGCCTTCGCGAGTCGCGATCCGATGCCCGCCGCCACGTCGCGCAGGGACGAACCTCGGGGGACCTCCCGGCGGGACCCGTCGGGCAGGAGAACAGCAATGTCGGCCATGGGAGGGCCATTCTACGGAGCGGAGGTCTGCAACTCCGTGGGATTAGGGGCACCCTGCGCGTCGGGGGACACGACTGCCGTGCCGGCGTTCAGCGTCTCGGGCCGCTTCGACGCGTACACGTTGCGGTACTCCTGGCCCGTCAGCTCGCGGATCTCGAACATCACCTCGTCGGTCATCTCGCGCCAGACCATGTGGTCGTCCGCCCGGTCCAGGTAGCGGTCGACCGTCACGGGGCGGCCGAAGCGCAGCGTGCACTCCAGGCCGATCTTCGGCATGAACGTGTCGGGCGGCTGGATCTCGCGCGTGCCCACGATGCCGACGGGGATGATCGGGCACCCCACCTTCATCGCCAGACGGGCGGCACCGGTGTGGCCCTTGTACAGCATCCCGTCACGGCTGCGGGTGCCCTCCGGGTAGATGCCGAACAGCTCCCCGCGGCGCAGGACCTGCTCCGCCGCATCGAGTGCCGCGTCGCTCTTCCCCCCGCCGGCCCTGTCGATCGGGATCATGCCGAGCGCCGGGAAGAGGTGCTTCGTCTTCCATGAGTCCATGTACTCGGCCTTGCCGACGAAACTGATGTTGCGACCGACGAACGTCATCACGAAGACGGAGTCGAAGAAACTGATGTGGTTCGGGCAGATGATCGCGGGGCCCTCGGCCGGGATGTTCTCCGTGCCCTCGATGTTCAGCTTCCACAGACGGCGCGAGACCGGGGCGAGGACGCGACGGAGCCGCTGCTGAGATGCCCCTGCACCCGAGTACACGTTGCCTCGACGCGGGGCCTGGGATGCCTCTGTTCCCTCGGCCACGCGCTCAGAATAGGTGCCATTCCTCGGGTGTTCACCGCGGTGTGACCCATTTGCACAATTCGTCAATCACCTGACGGTCTGTTCACCCGGCCGAAACAGGACGACCGAGATTGACCCCGAGCAGGGCGGCCGCCTCTGTGACGTCGGTCCCTCCGGCCGCCGCCGCATCGATGAGCGCGAGCGCCCCGGGCGTGTCGAGGTCGTCATCCAGGCGGTCCCTGACGGCCGCGAGAACACCGTCACCCGCGGCGCCGGGCCGGCCCGCTGCGGAGGCGACCCAGGCCTCGAGCCTGGACTGGTTGCGCGGCATCAATGCGTCGTCCCACTCCCACTCGATGCGGTAGTGGTGCTCGATGATCCCGAGACGGATGGCGCGGGGGTCGAACACGGTGCGCAGCTTGTCCACGAACACCAGGTTGCCGAGGCTCTTCGACATCTTCTGGCCGTCCATGTGGACCATCGCGACGTGCATCCAGTGGCGCACGAACGGCTCGCCCGTCGCGGCCTCCGACTGCGCGCGCTCGCACTCGTGGTGCGGGAAGATCAGGTCGGTCCCGCCGCCGTGGAGGTCGATCGTGGTGCCGAGCTCGCGCAGGGCCAGTGCCGAGCACTCGATGTGCCAGCCGGGCCGGCCCGCCCCCCACATCGCGTCCCACGACGGCTCGTCGCCCGCCGAGGGGTGCCACAGCACGAAGTCGAGGGGGTTCCGCTTGTTCGGGTCATCGGGGTTGCCGCCGCGCTCGCGGGCGAACTCGACCATCTGTGCGTGCGAGTAGTGGGACACCTCGCCGAAGGCGGGCGACTTCGAGACGTCGAAGTAGACGGATCCGTCGACCACGTACGCGTAGCCGCGGTCGAGGACCATCCCGATGAACCCCCGGATGTCGGAGATCGCCGAGGATGCCCGCGGGGTGCTGAACACGGGGAGCGCCTCCAGTGCCTCCATGTCCCGGTTGAAGCGCGCCTCCTCCCCCGCGGCGAGGTCGAGGTAGTGGACACCGAGTTCCCGTGCCTTGGCGAAGAGCGGGTCGTCCACGTCGGTCACGTTCCTCACGCAGCGCACCTCGTGCCCCAGGTCGACCAGCCGGCGCTGCAGGACGTCATAGAAGACGAACGTGGACGCGTGCCCGAGGTGGGTCGCGTCGTACGGCGTGATGCCGCAGGTGTACATGGTCACGACCGGGCCCGGCTCGAACGGCACGACCGCCCGGCGCGCTGTGTCGTACAGGCGCATTGCCATCCTCTAGGCCCGCGGGTCCTTCTTGATCCCGGTGAGCTTCGGCGCGACGCGGGTCTTGTACCGCACGTTGAGCTGGAGCAGCACCGCGGTGAACGCCTCGATGGCGGTGGCGTTGGAGAGCTCCCCTGCATCGAGCGGCCGGCAGCCGGGGATGTGCGACACGATGTCCATCGCGGTGCGGGTCGCATCGGCGTCGTCTGAGCAGATGAGGACGTCGCTGTCGATCGGGTCACCCAGGTGCCCGAGCTCCTTCGCGGGGAGGTGGTGGAACGCCGCGACCACGCGGCACTCGGGGACGGCCGCCTGCACGTGCGCGGCCACGCTGCCCCGCGGGGGCACCAGCGGCTGGAACTCCCCGCCCACCCTCACGAGCGCGTTCGCCATGCTGATGACGACCTTGCCGCGCAGGTGCTCGATGTTGTCCTGGGCGGTCGTCGCCGCGGAGTCCCACGGGGTGGCGAGGACGACGACGTCGCATGACGCCGCCTCCACGTTGTCGCCCGCCGTGACCGGCAGGTTGAGATCGGGCCAGGCGGCCTTCAGGCTGTCGACTGCCTCCATCGCGCGGTACCGGGAGCGCGACCCGATGACCACCTCGTAACCGATGGACGCCAGCCTCGCCCCGAGTGCGCTGCCGGCAGGTCCGGTGCCGCCGAGTATTCCGATCCGCATCCTGGAGAGCCTTACACACGGCACCCTCCCGAACTACGGTCAAGAGCATGGGTCTTCTCGACGGCAAGAAAATCGTGGTCACGGGAGTGCTGACGGATGCCTCGCTCGCCTTCGGCGTGGCCAGGCTGGCCCAGCGCGAGGGAGCAGAGGTCGTCCTCACGGGGGCAGGCCGCGCCCTGTCCCTGACGCAGCGCACCGCCCGGAAACTGGACACGCCTGCGGACGTCTTCGAGTTCGACGTCACCGTTGCCGAGCACGTCGAGTCCGTGCGCGAGTCGGTGCGGGCGAGCCTCGGCCGTGTCGACGGCGTGGTTCACTCCATCGGGTACGCACCCGAGATCTGCCTCGGCGACGACTTCATGGCCCCGCAGTGGCCGGACGTGTCCGTCGCACTGCAGATCTCCGCCTACTCGTTGAAGACGCTCGCCGAGGCCTTCCTGCCGCTCATGGGCCCGGGGTCCACCGTGGTCGGGATGGACTTCGACAACTCGGTGGCCTGGCCCGCGTACAACTGGATGGGAGTGGCGAAGGCCGCCCTCGAGTCGACGAACCGTTACCTGGCGAAGGACCTCGGCCCGCGCGGCATCCGCTGCAACCTGGTGGCGGCGGGTCCCATCCGCACGATGGCGGCCAAGTCGATCCCGGGCTTCAAGAAGTTCGAGGACGTCTGGGACGACAGGGCGCCGCTCGGCTGGGACGTCAACGACTCCTCCCCCGTCGCGCGCACCACTGTCGCCCTGCTGTCCGACTGGTTCCCCGCCACCACCGGCGAGATCATCCATGTCGACGGCGGCTACCACGCGATGGGCGCATGAACCGACTCGGTGCGGCCTCGTCGCCGTACCTGCGGCAGCACCGCGACAACCCGGTCCACTGGTGGGAGTGGAGTGACGAGGCGTTCGCGGAGGCGCGCGCCTCGGGACGGCCCGTCCTGCTGTCGGTCGGCTACTCGGCCTGCCACTGGTGCCATGTGATGGCCCACGAGAGCTTCGAGGACGACGGGGTCGCCGCCGTCATGAACTCGCTCTTCGTCAACATCAAGGTGGACCGGGAGGAACGCCCCGACGTGGACTCCGTCTACATGGACGCCGTGCAGGCGATGACCGGCCGCGGTGGGTGGCCGATGACCGTGTTCCTCACGCCGGACGGGGAGCCCTTCTTCGGCGGCACCTACTACCCGCGCGAGTCCTTCCTGCGGCTCCTCGCCGCCGTCGACGACGCATGGAGGAACAAGCGCGAGGAACTGCAGCAGAACATCGACGTGCTCGTGGAGGTGGTCGGCCGCACCGCAGCGCTTCCGCCGGCTGAAGGCTTCGATGCAGGTGCACTCGTCTCGGCGGCCGTCGACGACCTCACCGCCAGGTTCGACAGCCGGTGGGGCGGTTTTGGGGGGGCACCGAAGTTCCCCGGCACCTTCTCGCTGGACCTCCTCCTGCGCAGGCACCTCGCGGGCGGCGAGGACACGCTCCGCTCGATGGTGACGACCTCCCTCGACGCCATGGCCTGTGGCGGTATGTACGACCACATCGGCGGCGGTTTCGCCCGGTACAGCGTCGACGAGCGGTGGCTGGTCCCCCACTTCGAGAAGATGCTCTACGACCAGGCGCTCCTCGGCCGCGCGTACGTGCACGCATGGAAGGCACTCGGGCACGCGCGCCACTTCCAGGTCGCGAGCGAGACGATCGACTACGTGCTCGCCTGCATGCGCCACCCGCTGGGCGGTTTCTTCAGCGCCGAGGACGCCGATTCGCTCGACGCGCACGGCCACAGCGAGGAGGGGGCGTTCTACACGTGGACCCCCGCCGAGGTGAGGGAGGTCCTCGGGGAGTGGGCAGACGACGCCTGTGCCTTCTGGGGGATCACCGAGGAAGGGAACTTCGAGGGGAGGTCGATCCCGAACCGCATCCACGCGCGCCCCGACATCGGCCGGCCCGACGTGATCGAGAGATGCAGGCGCACGCTCGATGCCGCACGCTCGGAGCGGCCCCGGCCCGGCCTGGACGACAAGGTCCTCACCGAGTGGAACGCGATGTTCCTCTCCACCCTCGCCGAGGCGGCCCTGCTCGCCGGGAACGACAGGTGGAAGGCGGCGGCCGTCGCGAACGGCGTGTTCCTCCTCGAGCACCTGCGCGGCGACGACGGCACGTGGCGGCGCAGCTGGCAGGCGACCGCCGTCCCGCCGGCGCGCCACCGTGCGCTCGCCCACGACCTGGCCCACCTCGTCGACGCGTTCACCCGCCTCTACGAGCTCACGGGGAACGAGTCATGGCTGTTGCGCGCCACCGAGACCGCGCAGGGGCTCGTCGCGGGGCACTGGGACGAGGCACACGGCGGGTTGTTCACCACGTCCCACGAGGGCGAGCAGCTGATCGCCCGCCAGAAGGACCTCATGGACAACGCCACGCCGTCCGCCAACTCCACGGCGGCGCTCGCGTTCCTCCGGCTCTCGGCCCTGACCGGTGACGCAGACCTCGCCGGGCGGGCACGCTCGATCCTGCGGCTCATCGCCCGCGTCGCCCCGCAGGCACCGTCCGCCTTCTCGCACGCGATGTGGGCCTTCGAGTTCGACGCCGCGGGCGCGACGGAGGTCGTGATCCCCGGGCACCAGCCCGGCATGCTCCGCGAGTACTGCGCCGCCTGGCGTCCGCAGGCCGTCGTGGCCCACGGTGCCCCCATGGAGGGCCCGCTCTGGGAGGGCCGTGAGGAGGGTCTCGCGTATGTGTGCTCCGGTTACGTGTGCCTCGCCCCTGCCGCGACCCCGGCGGAACTCGCCGAGCGTCTCAGACCCAGCGTCCCCAGGTGACGGCCTCGGCGCCCGACCTGCCGCGCCGCGCCGCGCTCGCGCCCCTGCGCACGGGTCCGTCAGTCGGGTGCCCCGCCGCGACAGCACCGATGACCTCCACGTCAGCGGGGATGCCGAGCGCGGCTCGCACGTCGTTCTCGCGGGCGACCGCGAAGAACAGCGCACCGAGCCCCTCGTCGTGGAGCGCATGGAGGAACGTCATGGTGGCCATCGCCCCGTCGACGGTCCAGTAGGGCACGGGCCACGCCGCGCGCCCGGCGCCCAGCCCTGTGCGCTCCTTGTCGGGTTCCGCGTACCGCTCCACGTACGCGGCGGGGGACACCGTGACGACGCCGACGAACGCGGCCCGCAGCAGGCCCGGGAACGCGAACGACGCACGGGAGGCGACGGGGAGCGCGGCATCCCAGTAGGCGGCGGTGTCGGCACCGAGCAGGCCGACGATGCGCCATCCCTGCGTCTTGCCCGCGCTCGGCGAGCGCACGGCGAGGTCGAGGCACCTCTCCACGAGGGCGCGCTCGACCGGCTCACCGGTGAAGTCGCGCGTCATCCTCCGCGTGCGGACGACCTCGGAGAACTCCACGCGCTACGAACGGGCGCCGAGCTTGACGAGGCTCTCGGCCATCGACCACCCGTGGACGATGAGCACCCCGCCCTTCTTCGCGTTGACGTCCTTGAACAGCCCCGCGATGTCGGCAGGGATCTTGTCGGGCTTCGACGACTCGTGGTCGATGAAGCCCGACTGGCCGTCCTGCTTGACCACGAAGGACTGCTCGTCGTAGTTGGCGTCGACGCCGAACCTCTTGGCGAGCCTCCTGCCCCACGCGCGCTCCTCGCCCACTGCCCTGTGGCCGTTCCGCGGGATGATCTCCGTGAGGGACTTGAACGCCTCGACCCCGTCAGCCGCGGCGAAGCGCGAGCCGACCACCACGTCCTCGTCGGGGAAGGCCATGAGCGCCCGGTGGTACGCCTCCCCCATGAGACCCTTCAGCACCTGGTCGCGCTTCGAGGAGCGCTTCACGGTCATGAGCCCGATGAGGACGCACGGCGTCCCGCCGATGCGCTCGAGAGTGGAGAAGGTGACACCGTGGAGCTTGCCGTCGACCCGTGCGAGGGTGCACAGGACCCAGTCGTCCTTCGCGCGGGACAGGGCACCCGCCCCGAACGCGCCTTCGACAGAGAGCATCTCCTCGAGCTGCTGCTCGGTGAGGGCACTGCTGTCCTGCGTGACGACTTCCAACGACATCTAGTGAAGGCTCCCTCGGGGTGAAATGGGCGGCGCACGCCCCGTTTCTCTGGCCCCACATTCTGCCATTTCGGGACGCTTTCGCCCCCAATCGGACGGATCAGACGATTTTCACGGCGTCGGCACCGAAGTTGACCCTGAGCGGGCCGAGGACCTTGTCGACGTCCACGAGCATCCGGGGCCCGGTGCTGAACTTGCGCCCCGAGGAGAGGCTGATCTTCACGGGCGAGTCGCCGGGGTACTCGTTGATGATGGTCCGCAGCACGTCGAGGCTCTCGGGGGTGATGCCGCTCGGGAGAGTCACCACCACCTCGGGGATCCGCTTGTCGAGGTCCTCGATGACAGTGATCTTCTGGGCGGTGAAACTGGTGCGCGACTCGTCCGAGCGGTTGAGGCGGCCGTCCACCGTGACGATGACGTCGTCCGCGAGCAGGTGCCCGAACTGGGTGAGCGTCCTCGCGAAGACCGTGACCTCGATGCTGGAGTCGAGGTCCTCGAGGACGAACGTGGCCATCTGGTCGCCCTTCTTCGTGTACCGGCGCGACATCTTGGTCACGACGCCGCCGATGGTGACCATCCCCTCGTCGCGCCCCTCCAGCTCGGCGATGGACGTGTCCACCTTCCGGCGCAGGACCTGCTCGACCCCGCGGAGGGGGTGGTCGGACACGTACAGCCCGAGCATCTCCTTCTCGTGGCGCAGCTGGTCCATCTTCTCGAAGTGCTCGGCCGGGACGGCGATCTGGTCGGTCCAACCCGAGTCACCGTCGGCCTCGAGCTCGCCGAACAGCGACATCACACCGCGCTCGTGCTCTCGCTTGGCGACGATCGCGGCGTCGATGATCGACTCGTGGACCATGAGGAGGCCGCGCCGCGGGTGGCCGACGGAGTCGAAGGCGCCCGACTTGACCAGTGACTCCACCGCGCGCTTGTTGAGGGCCTGGTCGGGCACGCGGGCCGCGAAGTCGTGGAACGACGCGAACGGGCCGTTCGCCGCCCGCTCGGCGATGACGAGATCGACGAGGCCCTCCCCCACGTTCCTCACGGCAGAGAGCCCGAACACGATCGTGCGCTCGCCGTTCTCCGTGACCGCGACGAAGTCGGACTCGCTGCGGTTGATGTCGGGGTTGACGACCGTGATGCCGAGGTTGCGTGCGTCCGAGAGGTGGACGGCAGCCTTGTCGTAGTTGCCCTTCACCGAGGTCAGCAGGCATGCCACGTACTCCACCGGGTAGTGCGCCTTCAGGTACGCGGTCTGGTAGCTGATGAGGCCGTACCCGAACGTGTGGCTCTTGTTGAACGCGTAGTCGGCGAACTTGCGGATCACGGCGAACAGCTGCACCCCGAGGTCGCGCCCGTAGCCGGTGGACTCGCACCCCTCGACGAAGCCCTCCTCCTCGGCCGCCATGACCTTGGGGTCCTTCTTGCCGCAGGCCTTGCGGAGGTTGTCGGCCTGGGCGAGCGAGTACCCGGCGAACTTCTGCGCCACGCGCATCATGCTCTCCTGGTACACCATCAGGCCGTACGTGTCGTGGAGGAGCTCCTTGGCCTCCGGGTGGAAGTACTCCGGCGTCT
>CAZZFB010000028.1:0-16770 GCA_964653385.1 uncultured Bifidobacterium sp.
AGACAGCCGATCTCGATCTTGCGCTTGATGTCCTGCTGCACGTCGCGGCGCAGGTCGCCCTCGACGGTCACGTTCTGGTCGACCCACGCGCGGATGCGGTTGATCTCGTCCTCGGTGAGGTCGCGCACGCGCGTGTTCTTGTCGAGGTTGGTGTCGGCGCAGATCCGCTGGGCGGTCGAGCGGCCGATGCCGAAGATGTAGGTGAGCGAGATCTCGAGGCGCTTCTCGCGCGGGATGTCGACGCCGGAAATACGTGCCATGTGTGTTCGTCCTCTTGGTTTCCTGGTCAGCCCTGGCGCTGCTTGTGCCGGGGGTTCTCGCAGATGACCATCACGCGGCCGTGGCGGCGGATGACCTTGCACTTCTCACAAATTTTCTTGACGCTCGGGCGTACTTTCATGTCGATCTCACTTGAAGCGGTATGTGATACGACCGCGGGTGAGGTCGTAGGGGGTGAGTTCCACCTGGACTTTGTCGCCGGGCAGGATGCGGATGTAGTGCATGCGCATCTTCCCTGAGATGTGCGCGAGCACCTTGTGTCCGTTCTCGAGCTCCACGCGGAACATCGCGTTCGGCAGGGACTCGAGAATCGTGCCTTCCAGCACGATCGCATCTTCCTTTGGCTTGGCCAGGGGGCCCTCCTCTTTGGTGTCGGACAGGTTCGCCCCCTAGCAGACCTGCGACAGGGACAAGTGGCAAGGCTACCGCCCATCGGGGGCGCCTCCAATAGGGACCTAGCGGCGCTTCTCGATGGTCGCGGTCAGCCTGGCGAAGACCTCGTCGGGGGTCCCCACCCCGTCCACCCTCTCCAGGCGGCCGGTCCGGCCGTAGTACTCGATCAAGGGCTGGGTCTGGGATTCGTACAGGTCGAGCCTGCGGTTGATGGCCTCGGGGGTGTCGTCGTCGCGCTGCACCACGTCCCCGCCACAGGTGTCGCACAGCCAGGGGCGCGGGTCGGACCCCGTGGACTGGTAGTTGGTGCCGCAGTCCCGGCAGACCCGGCGCAGGGACAGCCGGTCGAGGACCATGGCCCGGGGCACCTCCAGGTCGATCGCCACGTGCAGGGGCTTGTCCCCCGCGATGCGGTCGAGCGACTCGGCCTGGGAGACGGTCCGGGGGAAGCCATCCAGGATGTAGCCGCGGATCTGGGCGTCGTCGCGCTGCAGGCGCTCCTCCACGATGCCGACCATGATGTCGTCCCCCACCAGGCCGCCGGCGTCGATGATCTCCTTGGCGAGCCGGCCGAGCTCCGTGCCCTCGCGCACGGCGGCGCGCAGCATGTCGCCCGTGGAGATGTGGGGCACGACGAAGTGGCGCGACAGGCGGGTGCACTGCGTGCCCTTGCCGGAACCCTGCCGGCCCAGCAGCACTATCCGTGCTCCAGGAATCATCGTCGACTCTCTCTGCCCAACCGCGGGTGTTCCTACTTGAGGAAGCCCTCGTAGTTGCGCAGCATCAGCTGGCTGTCGATCTGGCGCATCAGCTCGAGCGCGACACCCACCGCGATGAGCACCGTGGTGCCCGCGAACGGGAACGACTGGACGTCGCCCACCCAGAGGATGATGTACGGCAGGATCGCGATGGTCGCCACGAACAGGGCGCCGGGCAGCGTGATGCGGTTCACGGTCTTGGCGAGGTAACGCTCGGTCTGCGGGCCGGGGCGGATGCCCGGGATGAACCCGCCCTGCTTGCGCAGCTGGTCCGCCTGGCGGATCGGGTCGAATGCGATCGAGTTGTAGAAGTACGCGAACATCACGATCATCACCGAGAAGGCGATGATGTACACCAGGTTCTGGCTGTTGACCAGGTAGTCGTTCACGAAGCCGGCGATGGAGCCGCGCCAGCCCTCGGCGCTGCCGAGGATGTTCGACAGGAGCACCGGCAGGAGCAGCACGGACGAGGCGAAGATGATCGGCACGATGCCCGCCTGGTTGACCTTGAGCGGGATGTAGGTGCTCTGGCCCTGGGTCATGCGGCGGCCGACGACGCGCTTGGCGAACTGCACCGGGATGCGGCGCTGGCCGAGCTCGACCCGGACGACCGCGACGAGGACGCCGATGGACACCGCGACGAGAACCGCGAACACCACGAACTTCTTGCTCTGCAGGATCGAGTAGTAGCTGTACGGGAGACCCGCCACCACGGACGCGAAGATGAGCACGGACATGCCGTTCGAGACCCCGCGCTGGCTGATGAGCTCACCGACCCACATGAGCAGAGCCGTGCCCGCCACGAGGGTGGGGATGACGAGGAGCGCGCGGGGCATGAACGGGTCCAGCAGGACCACGTCGGGCGCCTGCGCCGCCGCCCCGAAGAACGCCGAGCCGTTGCCCTGGCCGAAGATGAAGGTGAGGCCGGCGCCCTGGAGCAGCGCGATGACGATCGCCACGTAGCGGGTGGTCTGGGTGATCTTGCGCTGGCCGACCGCTCCCATCTCCTGCCACTCCTGCAGCTTCGGGATGACCACGTTCAGCACCTGCATGATGATGCTCGAGGTGATGTAGGGCATGATGCCCAGGGCGAAGATCGAGAAGGACCCGAACGCGCCGCCGGAGAACAGGTTCAGGAACCCGAGCGCACCCTGCGACTTGGCCGCCTCCTTCAGCTGCGCGACGGCGGCCGGGTCGACGCCGGGCACGCGCAGCGCCGAGCCGAACCGGTACACGGCGATCATCAGGACGGTGAACAGCACCTTCTTGCGGAGATCCTCCACCTTGAAGATGTTCATCAGGCGAGAGAACAATGCCTTCTCCTTGTGTTCGGGCTGCGTGGTGTTCGGGCTGCGTGGTTTCGGGTGGGCGGGCTGCAGGTCCCGCGCCTGGCGCGGGGCCGCTTGCTAGCGGTTGGTGAACTGGTTGCCCTGGGCGGCGGGGCGGATCTTGTGCGGCAGCGGCAGCAGAGTGACCGTGCCGCCGGCGGCCGTGATGGCCTGCTCCGCGGACTTCGACACCGCGTGGGCCGAGACGTTCACGGCCTTCGTGATCGTGCCGCGGCCGAGGATCTTCACGAGGGTGCCCTTGTGGGCCACGCCCTTCGCCACGAGGATCTCGGGGGTGACCTCGGCGGCGCCCAGTTCCTCGAGTGCGTCCAGGTTCACCGCGTAGTACTCCACGCGGAACGGGTTGTTGAAGCCCTTCAGCTTCGGCACGCGCTGCTTGAGCGGCATCTGGCCGCCCTCGAAGCCGCGCGCGACCTTGCCGCGGCCGCGGGAATGCTGGCCCTTGGTGCCGGCGCCGGCGGTCTTGCCGCCGCGGCCGCCGATGCCTCGGCCGACGCGCTTGCGGCGCTTCTTGGACCCGGGTGCGGGTGCGAGTTCGTCGATGCGCATGGTCAGTTGTTCTCCTGGACTTCGATGAGGTGCGGCACGCGCGCGATCATGCCCCGGATCTCCGGGCGGTCGGGCAGCGTGTTGGTGTCGCCGATCTTCGACAGGCCGAGCGCACGCAGGGTGCCCTGCGCCTTCGGCTTCGCGCCGATCTTCGAGCGCTTGAGCGTGACGGTGAGGGTCTTTGCCATGGTCAGTGCACCTCTCCCGCGGCGATCGCCTTCTTGCGGTCGGTGTACGCCTTCAGCATGCCCTTCGGCACGAACGAGTCGGCCGGGATGCCGCGGCGCTTGGCCACCACGTCGGGGCGCTGCAGGTCCTGCAGGCCCTTGATGGTCGCGCGGGCCACGTTGATCGCGTTGGCAGAACCGAGCGACTTGGCGAGCACGTCGTGGATGCCCGCCTCCTCGAGGATGATGCGCGCCGCACCGCCGGCGATGACGCCGGTACCGGGGGCGGCGGGCTTCAGGAGCACGCGGCCGGCACCGGAGATGCCGAGGATCGGGTGGGTGATGGTGCTGCCGGCGAGGGCGACCTCGAACAGGTTCTTCTTGGCCTCTTCCGTGCCCTTCTGGATCGCCAGCGGGACTTCCTTGGCCTTGCCGTAGCCGAGACCCACGCGGCCGTTGCCGTCACCGACGACCACGAGCGCGGTGAACGAGAAGCGGCGTCCGCCCTTCACGACCTTCGCGACGCGGTTGATGTGGATGACGCGCGACTCGCGCAGCGCACCCGGCTCGGGCGCGACGGGGGTGTTGTACGTGTTGCTCATCAGAACTCCAGTCCTGCTTCACGGGCAGCCTCGGCTGCCGCTGCGACGCGGCCGTGGTAGGCGTAGCCGCCACGGTCGAAAACGACGGCAGTGACGCCGGCTGCCTTGGCGCGCTGGGCGGCCAGCTGGCCGACCTTCTTCGCCGCCTCGACGGTGGCACCGCTCGCGCCGCGGAGGTCTGCCTCCACGGAGGATGCGGCCACGATCGTGTGCCCGAGGTCATCGTTGATGAGCTGCAGGCTGAAGTGCTTGTTCGTGCGGTGCACGGCCAGGCGCGGGCGCTCGGCGGTGCCGTGGATCTTCTTGCGCACGCGGCGGTGGCGACGGAGCCGGGACTCGCGGCGGATTCTTGCGATGTTTGCCATTGGATGCCTACCAGGTCACTTCTTGCCGGTCTTGCCGGCCTTGCGGAGGATGCGCTCGTTGAGGTAGCGCACGCCCTTGCCCTTGTACGGCTCGGGCTTGCGGATGGAACGGATGTTGGCGGCGACCTGGCCGACCAGCTCCTTGTCGATTCCCTTCACGATCACGCGGGTCTGCGCGGGGATCTCGAACGAGATGCCCTCGGGTGCCGGGACGATGACGGGGTGCGAGAAACCGAGGGCGAGGCGCAGGTTCTGGCCCTGGGCCTCGGCGCGGTAGCCGACGCCGACGATCTCGAGCTCCTTGGCGAAGCCCTCGGTGACGCCGACGACCATGTTGTTGACCAGCGTGCGCGAGAGGCCGTGCAGCGACCGGTTGGTGCGCTCGTCGTTCGGGCGCTCCACGAGGAGGGTGCTGTCCTCCTTGCGGACCACGATGTCGCCGGGGATGTCGCGCGAGAGGGTGCCCTTCGGGCCCTTGACGGTGACGGTGCGGCCGGCGATCGAGACCTCGACGCCGCTCGGGATGTTGATGGGGGCCTTGCCGATTCGTGACATGTGCGTTTCCTACTTTCGGACCGTGGTCACCAGACGAAGCACAGGACTTCGCCGCCGACCTTGCGCTTGCGCGCCTCACGGTCGGTCATGAGCCCCTGGCTGGTGGACAGGACGGCGACGCCGAGGCCGCCGAGGACGCGCGGGACCGCAGCGGAGTTGCGGTACACGCGCAGACCCGGGGTCGACACGCGGGTGAGCCCGCTGATCGTGCGGTGACGGTCATCGGAGTACTTCATCTGGATGGTGAGCGAGTTGCCGGGGCCGCTCGCGGCCGGGGCCACCGCGTAGTCCGCGATGTAGCCCTCCTTCTTCAGGATCTCGGCGAGAGCAACCTTCTGCTTCGACGAGGGCATGACCACGGTCTCCTTCAGCGCGGTGTTCGCGTTGCGGATGCGGGTCAGCATGTCGGCGATGGGATCAGTCATCATGTCGTTACCTCACCAGCTCGCCTTCGTGACGCCCGGGATCTCGCCGGCGTGCGCCATCTCGCGGAGGCACACGCGGCAGAGGCCGAACTTGCGGAACACCGAACGGGCACGCCCGCACTTGCGGCAGCGGGTGTAGGCGCGAACCTTGTACTTGGGGGTGGCGTTCGCCTTGTTTATGAGGGACTTCTTGGCCATGTTCTTCCTGCCTACTTCTTCTTGCCGCCGCGGACGGGGCCGCGGCCCTTGGCCTTCTTGCGCGCCGGGGCTCCGCCCTCGTTGCCTCGCTTGAAGGGGAAACCGAATGCGTCGAGGAGGGCCCTGCCCTGCTCGTCAGTCTTCGCCGTGGTGACGATGGTGATGTCCATGCCGCGCGGGGCGTCGATCTTGTCGTAGTCGATCTCGGGGAACACCGTCTGCTCGGTGAGACCGAACGTGTAGTTGCCGCGGCCGTCCCACGAGTGGGCCGGCAGGCCGCGGAAGTCGCGGATTCGCGGGATCGCCACGGCGAGGAGGCGGTCGAAGAACTCCCACATGCGGTCACCGCGCAGGGTCACCTTGCAACCGATTGCCTGGTTCTCGCGCAGCTTGAAGTTGGCGATCGAGTCTCGCGACTTGGTCACGACGGGCTTCTGGCCGGAGATCAGCGTGAGGTCGGCGACGGCACCCTCGAGCAGCGACGGCTGCTGGGTGGCCTTGCCGACGCCCATGTTGATGACGATCTTCTCGAGCTTGGGGACCTGCATGGCGTTGGCGAGACCGAGCTGGGCGAGCAGTGCCTGCTTGACCTCGGTCTCGTAACGCTCCTTCAGGCGCGGAGTGGTGGCGGTGGCCATCAGACTTCGTCTCCTGTCTTCTTGGCGACGCGCACCTTGGTGCCGTCGGCCTTGGTCTTGTAGCCGACCCGGGCGGGCTTGCCCTTGACGACGAGCATCACGTTCGACGCGTCGACGGGCATGTCCTTCAGGATGATCTCGGCCTTCTGGTTGACCTTCGTGGCCTTGGTGTGCCGCTTGGCGGTGTTCACGCCGGCCACGATGACCTTGTTCTCCTTGGGCAGCACGGACGAGATGACGCCCTGCTTTCCCTTGTCCTTGCCGGCGATGACGATGACGGTGTCACCCTTCTTCAGCTTCATGGTCACAGCACCTCCGGTGCGAGCGAGACGATTCGCATGAACTTCTTGTCGCGCAGCTCACGGCCGACTGGCCCGAAGATGCGGGTGCCGCGGGGGGTGAGGTCCTCCTTGATGAGGACGGCTGCGTTCTCGTCGAAGCGGATGTAGCTGCCGTCGGCGCGGCGCTTCTCCTTCTTCACGCGGACGACGACGCAGCGCACGACCTCGCCCTTCTTGACGCCGGCGCCGGGGATCGCGTCCTTGACGGTGCCGATGAACACGTCACCGATCGAGGCGTACCGGCGGCGCGTGCCGCCGAGCACCTTGATGACGAGCACTTCCTTGGCGCCGCTGTTGTCGGCGACCCTGAGACGGGATTCCTGCTGGATCACTTCGCACGCTCCACGATCTCGGTGATGCGCCAGCGCTTCAGCTTCGACATCGGGCGGATCTCCATGACGCGCACGCGGTCGCCGACCTGGGCGTCGTTCGCCTCGTCGTGTGCGTAGAGCTTCTTGGTGCGGAGCACGAACTTGTCGTACTTCTTGTGCTTCACGCGCTCGACGACGGCGATCACGACGGTCTTGTTCATCTTGTTGGAGACGACCAGACCCTCGCGGACCTTCCGGGCCGAGCGTTCTGTGGTTGTTGCGTCGGTCATTGGGGTGCTCACTTGGTGACGGCCTCGGCCGCGGCGATTTCCTTCGCGCGGATGAGGGTGTTGATGCGGGCGATGTGGCGGCGGACGGCGCGCAGCTCGGCGTGGGAGTCGAGCTGGCCGGTCGCATGGCGGAACCGCAGGTTGAGTGCCTCCTGCTTGGACGCGCGGAGCTCTGCGACGAGTGCCGCGAGGTCCATGTCCCGGAGATCGTTGAGTGAACGTGCCATCTGTTTCTTCCTCCGGTCAGATCGGCTCGTCGCGCGAGATCACGCGGGCCTTGATGGGCAGCTTCTGCACGGCGCGCTCGAGGGCGGCCTTTGCGATGTCGGGCGTGGGGTACGACAGCTCGAACAGGACGCGGCCGGGCTTGACGACGGCGACCCAGAACTCCGGGTTGCCCTTGCCCGACCCCATGCGGGTCTCGGCCGGCTTCTTCGTGACGGGCTTGTCGGGGAACACGTTGATCCACACCTTGCCGCCGCGCTTGATGTGGCGGGTCATGGCGATACGTGCGGCCTCGATCTGGCGGGCGGTCAGCCAGCCCGGCTCGAGAGCCTGGATGCCGTACTCGCCGAACGCGAGGTCGCTCCCGCCCTTGGCCATGCCGTTCATGCGGCCGCGCTGCTGCTTGCGGTGCTTCACCTTCCTGGGCATCAACATGGTCAGTCCTCTCCCCGAAGCTTCGGTGTCTCGTGGGAGTCATGGAGGCGGCGCTCGATGGCCTCCTCCTCCTCGAGCAGGCGCTCGAACTCCGGGTCCGCCTCCTTCACGAGGGGCGCGACCTCTTCGGTCGGCTCTGCGACGCGCGGCCCGGCGGAGGACACGACCTTGCGTGCCTGTGCCGGCTGCTCCACTGCCGCCTGGCCGGAGGTCTCGCCGGCGGCCATGGCGGCCTCGCGCGAGATCTTGTCCTGGGTCTGGGTCTTGTACGGGACGATGTCGCCCTTGTACAGCCACACCTTCACGCCGACGCGGCCCGAACCGGTGCGCGCCTCGCGGAACCCGTAGTCGATGTCCGCACGGAGGGTGTGCAGCGGCACGCGGCCCTCGCGGTACCACTCGGTGCGGCTCATCTCGGCGCCGCCGAGGCGGCCCGAGCACTGCACGCGGATGCCGAGTGCGCCGAACTTCTGCGCGTTCTGCACGGCGCGCTTCATGGCGCGGCGGAACGCGATGCGGTTCACGAGCTGGTCGGCCACGCCCTGCGCGATGAGCGCGGCGTCGAGCTCGGCCTGCTTGATCTCCACGATGTTCAGCTGCAGCCGGTTGTTGCCGGTGATGCGGGCCAGGCCGGCGCGCAGCTCGTCTGCCTTGGCACCCTTGCGGCCGATCACGATGCCGGGACGCGCGGTGTGCACGTCGATGCGGAGCTTGTCACGGGTGCGCTCGACCTCGACGCGGCTGACGGCGGCGTCCTCGAGCGTGGTCATGAGGTACTCGCGGATCTTCCAGTCCTCGGTGAGGTAGTCCTTGTACTCGCGCTCGCTGAACCAGCGGCTCTTCCAGTCGGTGGTGACACCGAGACGGAAGCCGTACGGATTGATCTTCTGACCCATTAGCTCTCGCTCTCTTCGGTCGTTGCGGCCTCTGCGGCATCGGTGTTCTCTGCGGTGGGCTCGTCCGCCTTCGCGGCCTCTGCCGGCTTGCGGCTGGCTGCGACGCGGGCGCGGCGGTTGCTGGTCGGCGTGCGGCTGGCCATGGACTTGGCGTCGCGCACGGCCTGGCGCTCCTCGCTCAGCACGTCGAGGATGACGGTGATGTGGCAGGTGCGCTTCATGATGCTGCCGGCACGGCCGCGGGCGCGCGGGGTGAACCGCTTGAGCGTCGGGCCCTCGTCGGCGTAGCACGCCTTCACGTACAGGTCGTCGGCGTCGAGCTCGTCGTTGTTCACGGCGTTGGCCACGGCGGATGCGAGCACCTTGCGGATCACGCGGGCCGCCTCGCGGTCGGTGAACTTCAGGATCTCGTCGGCACGCATGACCTCCTGGTCACGGATGAGGTTGAGCACCACTCGCGCCTTGGAGGCGGACATGCGGACGTAGCGGGCGCGCGAGAGCGTGCCGCTCTTGCTGCCCGCCTCGCGGTTCTTCTCGTTGAGCTTGGGACCGGTCATGGCTACTTCTTCGCGTTCTTCTCTTGTCCGGCGTGGTACTTGAAGGTGCGGGTCGGCGAGAACTCACCGAGCTTGTGGCCGACCATGGCCTCCGTGACGTACACCGGCACGTGCTTGCGGCCGTCGTGCACCGCGATGGTGTGACCGACCATGTCGGGCACGATCGTGGAGCGACGCGACCAGGTCTTGATGACCTTGCGGTCGCCGGACGCGTTGGCGGCGTCGACCTTCTTGAGCAGGTGTTCGTCGACGAACGGGCCCTTCTTGAGGCTGCGTGACATGGATTACCTCCGTCCCTTGCCGGTACGACGCCGGCGAACGATGAGCGACTGGGATGACTTGTTCTTGTTGCGGGTGCGGCCCTCGGGCTTGCCCCACGGCGACACCGCGGGACGGCCACCGGACGTCTTGCCCTCGCCGCCGCCGAGCGGGTGGTCGACGGGGTTCATGGCGACACCGCGGGTCTGCGGGCGCACGCCCTTCCAGCGGTTGCGGCCGGCCTTGCCGATCTTGATGAGCTCGTGCTCGCTGTTGCCGACCTCGCCGACGGTGGCGCGGCAGTCGAGCAGCACGCGGCGCATCTCGGTGGAGGGAAGGCGCAGCGTGGCGAAGTCGCCGTCCTTGGCGACCAGCTGCACGGCCATGCCGGCGGAACGGCCGATCTTGCCGCCCTGGCCGGGGCGCAGCTCCACGTTGTGGACCACGGTGCCGACGGGCATGTAGCGCAGCGGCAGGGCGTTGCCCGGCTTGATGTCCGCGCCGTGCCCGCTCTCCACGCGCATGCCGACCTCGAGACCCTTCGGGGCGAGGATGTAGGCCTTCGTGCCGTCCATGTAGTGGAGGAGCGCGATGCGGCAGGTGCGGTTCGGGTCGTACTCGATGGCGACGACCTTGGCCTGGACGCCGTCCTTCACGCGCTTGAAGTCGATGATGCGGTACTGGTTCTTGTTGCCGCCGCCACGGTGGCGGGCGGTCTTGCGGCCGTACGAGTTGCGGCCGCCACTGGACGACTTCGGGGCGAGCAGGCTCTTCTCCGGGGTCGACTTGGTGATGTCGCTGAAGTCGGACACCGTCTGGAAACGGCGACCGGCACTGGTCGGCTTGCGCTTGCGGATTGCCATGGTGTTCTCAGCTTTCGAACAGCGGGATCTTGCTTCCCGCTGCGAGGGTGACGATGGCGCGCTTCGTGTCCGGGCGCTGGCCATGACGGTTGGTGTTGCGGGTGCGGGTGACCTTGCCCTTGCGGTTGAGGGTGTTGACCTTCAGCACCTTGACGCCCCAGATCGCCTCGATGGCGTCGTGGATCTCGGGCTTGGTGGCATCGACGTGCACCTGGAAGGTGTAGACGTCCTGCTCGATGAGGCCGTAGCTCTTCTCGGAGACCACGGGCTGGATGATGATGTCGCGGGGATCCTTCATCGCTTACGCATCCTTCTGTGCGGGGAGGCTGTCCTTGGTGAACACGACCCAGTCGTTGCAGAGCACGTCGTAGGCGTTCAGTTCGCCCGTGACGATCAGCTGCACCTCGGGGATGTTGCGGAAGCTCTTCACGGCGTTCTCGTCGGCGGCGTTCACCACGACGAGGACCTTGCCGGTCAGGCCGAGCGCAGCGAGCGCCTTGACGGCGTCCTTCGTGCTCGGCTGGGCGAAGCCCCACGTGTCGACGACGACGAGGCGGCCCTCGTTGCGGCGGTCACTGAGCGCCGACGCGAGCGCCAGGCGCACCATCTTCTTCGGGACGCGCTGGGTGTACTTGCGCGGCTTCGGGCCGTGCGCGATGCCGCCGCCCGAGTAGTGCGGGGCCACGATCGAGCCCTGGCGCGCGCCGCCGGTGCCCTTCTGGCGGAACGGCTTCTTGCCGCCGCCCGAGACCTCTGCGCGGGTCTTGGTGCTCTGCGTGCCGGAACGGCGGTGCGCGAGCTGGGCGGTCACGACCTGGTGCATGACCGGCACGTTCGGCTGCACGCCGAAGAGGCTGTCCGCCAGGTCGACAGAGCCTGCGCTCTTGCCGCTTGCGTTCTTGACGTCGACTGATGCCATGTTGATCACTTCGCCTTCACTGCGTTGCGCACGATGACAACGCCGCCGTTCGGGCCCGGCACCGAACCCTTGATGAGGAGCAGGCCGCGCTCCGGGTCTGCCTGGACGACCTCGAGGTTCAGCGTGGTGACCTGCTCGTTGCCCATGTGGCCCGCCATGCGCAGACCCTTGAACACGCGGCCGGGGAACGAGCACGAACCGATCGAGCCCGGCGCACGGTGGTGCTTGTGGTTGCCGTGGCTGGCGCCCTGGCCGTTGAAGTTGTGGCGCTTCATGCCGCCCGCGAAGCCCTTGCCGCGGCTGATCGCCGTGACGTCGACCTTCTCGCCGGCAGCGAGGGTGTCCGCGCCGATCTCCTGGCCGACCTCGAAACCGTCGACGGACTCGAGCCGCAACTCGACGACGCGACGGCCGGGCTCCACGTTGGCGGCGGCGAAGTGACCCGCCTCCGGCTTCGTGAGCTTCTCAGCCTTCTTGCTTCCGTAGGTGACCTGCAGTGCGTTGTACCCGTCACGGTCGTTGGTCTTCACCTGTACGACTCGTGCCGGCTCGACGCGCAGCACGGTGACGGGGATGACCCGCTGGTCTTCCCCCCACACCTGTGTCATGCCGACCTTTTCGCCGACGATCGCTTTTTGTGCCATGGCGTTTCTCGTTTTGCTTCTTCACGCAAATGCTCCGCGGGCTGTGGGGCCAACGGAGCACTTGATCTGGGTTGTGCCGTGTGGTTCCGGCTGGGCCGGCCTTCACGGACGTCGATTGTGATGTCTCGACGATCGATCTTGCTTTCCGGGCCGGGGCCCGAATCGCACGGAGTCATGACGCTATCGGCGCATTCCTGCACCCGCTACCGGCTGTCAGCCAGGGTCCGGGGTCAGAGCGGGTAGCGGGCCCTCAACCAGTCGATGACGGCGTCCATGGCGGGTTTGCGGTGCCCCTCCAGGTAGTGGGGCGCACCCTTCATCTCCACGTAGGTGGTGTCGGCGGCCCCGGCATTCGCCACTATTTCCAGGGCCTGGCGGACCCTGATCTCGGTGTCAGCCGTGGGGTGGACCAGGATCGTGGGCACCTTGACCTTGGGCATGGTGTCCGCCAGTCGGGCATGGCTGGACAGGCCGGACCAGGTGGAGAGCCACCCCCGGGCGGTCATGGTCCGGGCCAGGCCGCCCCGGCCGTAGTTGGCCTCGAACGGGTCCGGGAAGGCAAAAAGTGACCCCATCGGACGGTCGTCAGGGTCGATCGAGAGGTCCAGATAGGCCGGGTCGGCCAAGGTCCTGTAGATGGTCATGTACCTGGCAAACACCCGCCGGGCCCTCAGTTCCCGCCATTCAGCAGGATTTGTGCGCTTGTGAACACCCTCCATGGCGGTCCCGGCAGCCTCAGCATCCAGGAGGGACTGCCGGGCCACCGCGTCCAGCCGGGCCACCCTGTCGCGCTGGGCCGCCCGGTACGTGGCCAGCCAGCCGGGGTCGTAGGAGCAGGGTTCGGGCCAGGGGCGCCAGCCGTTGTCCGGGTTGTACATGTCGAGTTCGGGGACCCGCGAGAAGGGGTCGGACTCGTCAGCCACCGAGGGGTCGATGACCTGCAGCATGAACACCCCCTCGCCGGGGTGGGCCGCCATCCCGATCCACCCGTCACCGATGCCGAGCTCGGCGTTCGCCATGGCCATGAGGGAGCCGCCGCCCGAGTTGCCGAGGAGCACGACCGCCTCCGCACCGCGCGAGACCATGAAGTCGTGGGCGGCCTTCACGTCCACGATGCAGTTCTCGTGCAGGCAGTCGGTGTCGTTGTTCATGTACCGGGTGCCGAACCCGAGCACGGCGTACCCGGCGGCGGCGAGCAGCGGGCAGGCGTAGTGCACGGTGAAGTCCCCGCGCGGGTGGCTGAGGATCACCGCCGTCCTCCACTTGCCGTCGGGTGGCGTCCACAGCGTGCCGCGCACCAGTGCCCCGTCGGGCGAGACGATGCGCACGTCCTCGCGAGGGATGGCGACGTCCGGTGCGTCCTCCGGCAACGGCCAGTAGCCGAGACCGAACGGGCGTGTCCCGCCCAGTTGCGTGTCGAGCTGCTGCACCGTGCGGCCCCGCCCTACCGGGCGTCCTCGGCGAGCTTCTTCGCGCCGGGGTAGTCGGCCTTGCCGTTCGGGGCGCGCGGCACGTCATCCACGAACACCACGCTCTTCGGTGCCTTGTACCCCGACAGCTGCGTCTTCACGAACGCGATCACGTCGGCCTCGGCGGCGGACACACCCGGCTCGAGCGACGCAACTGCGACGACGCGCTGGCCGAACTTGTCGTCGGGGAGCCCGACCACCAGGCAGTCGCGCACACCGGCGAACCGCTTGACGGCCTCCTCCACTTCCTCCGGGAAGACCTTCTCGCCCGCGGTGTTGATGACCTGGCTCCCGCGCCCGAGAAGGACCAGCTGCCCGTTCTCGTCGAACGTGGCGAGGTCGCCGGGGAACGAGTACCTCACGCCGTCGATGACACGGAAGGTTCGCGCTGACTTCTCGGGGTCCTTGAAGTAGGCGAACGGAGTGACACCGCCGTTCGCGACCTTCCCCGTCCTCCCGTCACCCGGCAGCACCTCGACGTCGTCGTCGTCGAACACCTTCGTCGTGGGGTTCATCGCGAATTTCGCCGTCTCTGCCGGCATCCCGCTCGCCGAGATGCTCACCGCCATGGCACCCTCGGTGCTGCCCATCGCGTCGACGAGCAGTGCCTGCGGCACGTGCTGGAGCATCCTGTTCTTCACCTCCATCGTCCACATGACGCCCGACGACACGATGCGCGTCAGTGACGACGTGTCGTACGGCCGGCCCGCGCGGGCAGCGGCATCGAGCGCGTCGGCTATCGGCCTGGCGAAGGCATCGCCCACGATGACCGCCATGTTGGCGCGCTCGCGCTCCGTGACGCGGAGAAGCTCGTCCGCGTCGAACTTGCGGTCGGTGAGCACGACGACCGTGGCCCCGATGCTGTGGGGGATCGTCGCGCCGATCCACATCCCGGTGCCGTGCATCAGGGGGCAGCACGGCACGGACACGAACGGCCCCGTCTCCGCCCTCGCCCGCGCGACGTCCGCCACCAGCTCGCGCCAGTCCTCGCCGAGCGCGAGACCGATCTGGCCCGCCCCGTTGTTCGCGTGGCTCCGGGTGATCTCGCCCATCCGGTACATGACCCCCTTCGGCATCCCGGTGGTCCCGCCGGTGTAGAGCATGTAGACGTCGTCGGGGCTGCGCTCGATCCGCGGTGCAGGTGCGTGCGCGGCCACGAGGTCCTCGTACGGCACCTTCCCCGGCACGTCCGCAGTCGGCGGTCCGTCGTCCACCTCCACGAGGAGCACGAGATCCGGGAGCCTCCCCACGACCTCGGCGACACGGTCGGCGAGGGACGAGTGGTAGAAGAGCGCCTTGCAGTCGGCATTGTCGAGCAGGTACTCGAGCTCGCCGCCGAGATACCGGAAGTTCACGTTGATCGGCACGATGCGCTGCTTGAACGACGCATAGTGGGCCTCCAGGTACTCGTTCGAGTTGTAGAGGTACAGCCCCGCCTTGTCGTCGGGGCCGAGCCCGGCCGCGGCCATCGCGGCCGCCACCCTCGCCGCACGCTCGTCGTACTCGCGCCACGTGAAGCGCCTGTCCCCCATGACCACGGCCGGCACGTCGCCGATGGCGTCCGCGTAGGCCTCCCACAAGGTCGCAAAATGCATGTCCATGTGTCCTCCCCCGGGGACATCATGCCACTGCCGCGGGGGTGTCAGCCCACCGTGGTCACTCGCTGGGGCGTGCCGCCAGTTCTGCCTTCACGGTGATGCGCTCGCCGTCGCGCTCGATCACGATCTCGACCTCCTCGCCGGGGGTCGCGTCACGGATGATCCCGATCAGCGCGCCCTGGCCGGTTATCGGCTGGTCGTTGACCTGGAGGATGATGTCGCGCACCTTCAGGCCGGCGGTCTCGGCCGGCGAGTCCGCGGCGACCTCGCTGACCACGGCACCGACACCGCCGTCCGTGCGGTCCGACAGTGCGATGCCCAGGTAGCCCTGGGCCCGCTTCTCGCCCCCGGCCTCGGTGCGCAGCACCCCGATGACCCGCTTCACCTCGCCGACGCTGATGGCAAAGCCGATGTTGTTGGCCGCCGACGTCTCTGTGCTCCGGTACACGGCGGTGTTGACACCGACGACGTGGCCCTCCATGTTGATGAGCGGGCCGCCCGAGTTGCCCGACGAGATCGCGGCGTCGGTCTGGATCAGGGCGTTCAGTGCCCCGTCCTCGTTCTGCATGGTGCGGTTGAGGGCCGAGATGATCCCGCTGGTCACGCTCGCGCCGCCGTCGAGGTCGAGCGCGTAGCCCACGGCGACGACCTGGTCGCCCACCGCGAGGCTCTCCGGGTCGGCGAAGGTCGCGGCGGTGAGTCCCGTGATGTTCTCGATGCGGATGAGGGCGAGGTCGTTCCCCGCGTCGGCGGCGAGGACCCTGGCCTTGCGGGGCTCGGTCTCGCCGTTGAGGACCACGCGCACCTCGGTGGAGTTCTCCACGACGTGGGCGTTGGTGACGACGTCACCGTCGGAGGAGATGATGATTCCCGTGCCGATCGACTCGCCGTCGTCGGCCAGGCTGTCGATGGTGACGACGCTCGGCGAGATCACCGCCGCCGCCTTCGCGACGGAGGTGTTGCCGACCTTCGCCTCGTCGACCTTCGCGGCCGTGACGACGGGGCTGCCGGAGGACCCTTCGATGCCGTCCGTGACCCCCGCGGCGAACGCACCGCCGACGAACCCGCCTGCGAGCCCGACGAGGAGCACCAGGAGCAGCGAGCCGACGCGGCCCTTCCTGCGCGGCGTCGGCTCGGTCGGCAACGTCGGGGGTGTGTTGATCCAGTCCGGGGCGTAACTCATGGTCCCTTATCTATCCCTCCGCGGAGCGCGGTTCCACGCAGCCCGGTCAAGAATTCGGCAAGAAAAAGGGGCGGCCCGGAGGCCGCCCCTGATCCTGGTCGTGATTCTTTTCCGTGACGCCCGGGCTCAGCCCTGGATCTTGATCTCGATGTCCACGCCGGCCGGGAGCTCGATGCGCTGCAGCGAGTCGATCGTCTTCGGGTTCGGGTCGACGATGTCGATGAGGCGCTTGTGGATGCGCATCTCGAAGTGCTCGCGGGAGTCCTTGTCGATGTGCGGCCCGCGGATGACCGTGAAGCGGTGCTTGTCGGTCGGCAGCGGGATGGGGCCACGGATCTTCGCGTTGGTGCGGGTCACCGTCTCCACGATGGCGCGCGTCGACTTGTCGAGCTGGTCGTGGTCGAATGCCTTGAGGCGGATGCGGATGCTGTTCGTTGCCATGGTCGTCACTTGATGATCTTGGTGACGCGGCCGGCACCAACCGTGCGGCCACCCTCACGGAT
>CAZZFB010000029.1:0-11715 GCA_964653385.1 uncultured Bifidobacterium sp.
TAGTTGACCTTCTTCAGTCCTTCGCGGACTTCCTGCACTGATTCGAAGCGATTGCCCATAAGCACCCCAACCTACTTTGCGCCCGCACCGGTCCCCTCATCGGGGATGGACGGAGGATGAACTCGAGTCGGTTGTCCTGTGCGCGGCAGGGGCTGCTGCCGTATTCTCGGGGAAATGTTCAGGGACACGCTCGTGGTCGCGATCGGCACCGCGATGTCGCGCCTCACCGGACTTCTCCGAGTCGTCGTGTTCGGGGTCATCATCGGCCAGACGGCCCTCGCCGACGCGTTCGACGGTGCGAACAACAGCCCGAACAGCATCTACGAGCTGTTGGTCGGCGGCCTCCTCGCCGCCAGCCTCGTGCCGCTCTTCACGCGGTTCGCCGAGGACGAGGACGACGAGGCGACGGATGCCGTCGTCTCCGCCTCGCTCATCGTGCTCGCCGCAGCGACGGTGCTCGCCGTCGTCGCGGCCCCCCTCATCTTCCGCCTCTTCTCGCTGCACCCGAGCCCGGCCGTCAACCCCGAGACGTTCCGTCGCGCCGGCACGATGATGTCGCGGGTCTTCCTGGTGCAGATCTTCTTCTACGGACTGACCGCCATCGGCTCCGCGCTGCTCAACTCGCGCAGGAAGTTCTTCGCCGCCGCGTGGGCGCCGGTCCTGTCCAACGTGGTCACGATCACACTGATGGTCCTCATCCCCTTCACGCGGGACGGCACCCCGAAGCTGCAGGACGTCTTCAATGACCGGACGTTCTTCTGGCTGTTCACCATGTCGGCAACCGGCGGGGTCATGGCGATGGGTCTTGTGCTCATCCCCGCGATGAGGCGTGCGGGGATCCCGTTCCGGTTCCGTCCCGACTTCTCCCACCCCGCAGTTCGCACGATGGTGAAGCTCTCAACCTGGACGTTCGGGTACGTCGTCACCAACCAGGTGGCCCTCATCGTGGTGAAGAACCTCGCCCGCCCGGGCAGCGGCAACCAGGACGCCTACTCGAAGGCGTACACGTTCTTCCTCCTGCCCCACGGCCTGCTCGCCATCTCCATCGCCACCACGTTCGTGCCGGAGCTCGTCCGGCGGGTGCGCGCCGCCGACACGGGCGGGTTCCGGGACTGGGTCACCTCCGGGGTGCGGTGGATCCTCATCCTCACCGTGCCGTCGTCGGTGGCCATGGTGATCCTGTCCAAGCCGATCATCGTGACCCTCCTCGAGCACGGCCACTTCAGCTCCTCCGCCTCGGAGAACACCGCCCGCGCACTCGCCGGTCTCGCTGTGGGGCTGGCGGGGTTCTCGGTGTACATCTTCGCCCTGCGGGGGTTCTACGCGCACGAGGACACGAGGACGCCCTTCTTCATCAACCTGTTCCAGAACGCGCTGAACATCGTGCTGGCCGTGACGCTCGTGGACCGGCACGAGGTTCTCGGCCTCGGTCTCGCGTTCGGCATCTCGTACATCATCGCGTCGGTACTGGTCCTGTGGGTGCTGCACACGAAGCACGCCGCGATCGACTGGCCCAGGCTCGCCGCGATCACCGCAAAGACGGTCTCGATGTCCGCCGCGATGGGTCTCGTCGTGTGGGCGATCCCGGCGGTGCTGGAGGCGCGCTCTGGATTCACGCAGTCGGCCGAACTGTTCCTTGCCGTCCTCGCGGGGCTGGGGACGTACGTGGTCGGCCTGTACCTGGTGAGAGTCCCCGAGATGCACGACCTCAGGTCGCTCCTGCCGCGCCGTTCGACCGACGTGGGTGCGGACGCCTAGACAGGCCCGACCCGACCGGACCGGGACAGGTGTTCCCCGGACTTCCTAAACCAGGACAACCAGGTCATCGCGGTGGATGACCTCGACCGGCCACGACGGGTCGAGGTCGGCAGACCGCTTCCCTGCGGCACCGGCCACCTGCACCGACGACATCGTGCTCATTCCCCGCGCCACAACGGTGCCGGCCGAGTCGAGTATCTCGATGGTGGCACCAGCCTCGAACGTCCCGGTGCACGACGTGACACCGGCGGGCAGCAGCGAGGTGCCGCGCCCGGTGAGGGCCGCGCGCGCCCCGTCGTCCACGGTGACGGTGCCCTCAGTCTCGGACGCGAATGCGATCCACAGCTTGCGGGCCGACAGGTCCCTGTCGTGGGGCTCGAACCTCGTCCCCATGGACTGGTCACCCTCGACCGCCGCCACCACGGCACCCGCGCGGGTCGCCGCGGCGATCACCGCGGTCACGCCGGACCACGACGCGATGCGAGCCGAGGCCAGTTTCGATGCCATGCCGCCGCTCCCGCGGTCGGAGCCCTTCTCCGTTGCGGTCACGCTGAGCAGGGGGTCGTCCGCCGCCACGTTCACGACACGCTGCGCACCCGGGTCCGTGCGCGGGTCTGCCGTGTAGAGGCCGTCGGTGTCGGTCAGCAGCACGAGCATGTCGGCGGCCACGAGATGGGCGACGAGCGCGGCGAGATGGTCGTTGTCCCCGTAGCGGATCTCGTTGTTGGCGATCGCGTCGTTCTCGTTGATGACGGGGACGCACCCGTACTCGAGCAGCCTCCCGAGGGTGGCCCTCGCGTGGAGGTACTGCTGCCTGTCCACGAAGTCGTGCGGGACGAGGAGCACCTGTGCGGTCACCAGGGAGTGCGAGGAGAACGCGGCGCCGTACGCGGCCATCAGCCGCGGCTGGCCGACCGCCGAGAGTGCCTGCAGGGAGAGGACGTCAGCGGGGCGTGACGGCAGCCCGAGGCCGGCGACGCCGGACGCGACCGCCCCCGAGGTGACGAGCACGACCTCGTGCCCGAGCGCACGGACGGCCGCGATCTGGCCGACCACGGCGTCGATGACCTCGAGCCTGAGGTGGCCGGCCTCGTCCGTGAGCGAGGAACTCCCGATCTTGACGACGACGCGCATTGCCACAGGTTCACACTTCCGGGACGAATTCGAAACTGAATTCCGAGATCCACACCACGTCGCCCTCGCGCACCCCGGCCCGGGACAGCAAGCGCGGCACGCCCAGCTTGGCCAGACGGTCGTCTATGTAGTTGAGGGCCTCGGGGGAAGTCACGTCGTTCAGCGCGACGACGCGCTCGGCGTCCCGCCCGTGGACACGGAACTCGTTCTCCCCCAGCTGCTCCACCCAGGCGTGCGACGGCTCGGGCCGCATGATGATGGTGGACTCGCCCACGGGCTCCTCGAGGCGGGCGCGGGCCACCAGTGACGCGAGCTCACCGACGATGCGGCTGACGTTGTGCCTGGTGACGGACGACATGGAGGCATGCGGCCACGCCTCCATCGTCTCCGGGGTCGCGCTGTCGGTCTTCGTGCCGACGATGAGGAAGGGCCGCTCCAGCAGCTCGGGCCGGTAGTTGCCCACCTCGTGCTGGAGGATGCGCAGCTGGTCCGCCGGGGCGACGCCGTCGAGGGCGACGAGGTCGACCAGGTAGCAGAGGACACGCGCCCGTTCCACGTGCCGCAGGAACTGGTGGCCGAGCCCCCTGCCCTCGCTGGCACCCTCGATGAGCCCCGGGATGTCCGCCATCACGAACTCTGTCGCGTCGTCCACGCGCACGACACCCAGGTGCGGCTCGAGCGTGGTGAACGGGTAGTTCGCGATCTTCGGCTTGGCGGCGGACACCGTGCTGATGAAGGTGGACTTGCCCGCGTTCGGGAAACCGACCAGTGCGACGTCGGCCATCAGCTTCAGCTCGAGGCCGAGCCACCTCTCGGCCCCCTCCTCGCCCTGCTCGGCGAACGAAGGCGCACGCCTCTTGTTGTTGAGGAACTTCGCGTTGCCGCGCCCGCCGCGCCCGCCGGTGGCCGCCAGCCACCTGTCGCCGTGGTTCACGAGGTCGGCGAGGATCTCCCCGGTGTACATGTCGCGCGCGACGGTTCCCTCCGGGACGTGGATCTCCATGTCCTCCCCGCGGCGCCCGTGCAGGTCCTTGCCCTTGCCGTGCACGCCGTTGCCGGCCCGGCGGTGCGGGTGGTCACGGAACGCGAGCAGCGACGCGACATTGCGGTCGGCGACGAGCCACACGTCGCCGCCCTTCCCTCCGTCGCCGCCGTTCGGGCCACCCATGGCGACCGGGCCCTCGCGCCGGAAACTGACGCAGCCCGCGCCGCCGTCACCACCGCGTACGTTCAGTTGGGCTTCGTCGACGAACACACTCATAGGGACCGTCGAAGGCTACCTGTGGCACTTTGAGCTCTCCGGGAGCCTCCCGGGGCCGGACACACCGCTCACCTACGATTCTGCGCGTGGACAACTCCCCCGCCGCACCCACCGAACGCAGCGACACCTGGGTCTCCACCATGTCGGGGAGTGCCTCCTCTGAGGGAATCACCGTGGCCCACGCCGACTCCTGGGCGGGCATCGGCACGCGCGAGGTGGCAGACCGTCACCACCGCGAGGAATCCGCCGACCGCGAGATGGCCCCGCTCGCCACCCGCGCCACCGGTGCCGGCACCCGCGGCACCGCGGAACAGCCTGACCCGCACCGCACCTGTTTCGAGCGCGACCGCGACCGCATCCTCCACGCGGCGTCCTTCCGCCGCCTGGCCGGCAAGACACAGGTCTTCGTGTTCCCCGACGACCACCAGCGCACACGCCTGACCCACGCCCTCGAGGTTGCCCAGGTCGCGGTGTCGGTCGCGCGGGTGCTGCGCCTGAACGTGGCGCTCACCGAGGCGATCGCACTCGGCCATGACTGCGGCCACGGCCCCGGCGGTCACGCCAGCGAGGACGCGCTCGCCCCGTACATCGACGGCGGCTACGACCACGCCGTGTGGGGCGCCGACGTCGCGCTCGCGCAGCTCAACCTGTGCCACGAGACCCTCGACGGCATCCGCAACCACAGCTGGTCGCGCCCCGCGCCGCGCACGCCGGAGGGCGAGGTGGTCAGCTGGGCCGACCGCATCGCGTACGTCTGCCACGACTTCGAGGACGCGGTCCACGCAGGCATCGTCTCCCCGGCCGACCTGCCTGCGGTCGTCAGCTCGCGGTGCGGCACCACCAGGCGGGAGCAGCTGGGTGCCCTCATCACCGCCATGATCGACGCCACCTCGCACACCGGCCGCATCGGCATGGTGCCTGACGTCGCCGAGGCACTCGCCGCGTTCCGCAGGTTCAACTACGAGTCCATCTACCACCGGGCCGAGTCACGCGCGCAGGCAACGGCGGTGATCGACATGCTCCGCGCACTGGTGGACGCCTACGTCGCGTCGCCGCACCTGCTGCCCGGCCGCACGGACGGCTCCCTCGATGCCGGCACCCCGGGGGCCGCGCACGCCGCGGTTGCGTACGTGGGCGGCATGACCGACAGGTTCGCGTGCCGCCAGGCCGTCACCCTGCTCGACTACCCCGCGGACCGGCTGCCCCAGGGCATCGACACGCTCCTGTAGACCCGGGCACGGAACCTTCCCGGGAACGCAAAAGGCGCGCCCTGGGGCGCGCCGTTCGCAGTGTGAGAGACCGGTCAGGCCACGGGCACCACGTCCACGACCTTGCGGCCGCGGCGCTCGCCGAACTTGACGCTGCCGTCGACCAGGGCGAACAGGGTGTCGTCCTTGCCGATGCCCACGTTCTTGCCCGGGTGCGTCTTGGTGCCGCGCTGGCGGATGATGATCGTGCCTGCGGTGATCGCCGTGCCGTCGAACACCTTCACGCCGAGGCGCTGTGCATTTGAGTCACGGCCGTTGCGGGTTGAGCCGCCGCCCTTTGTCTTTGACATCTGATGTCAGCCTTTCGCGATGGAGGTGATCTCGACGACGGAGTACTGCTGGCGGTGACCGTACTTGCGGCGCTGGTTGGTGCGGCGCTTGTAGGTGAAGCCGTTGATCTTGGGGCCCTTGGCGGTGCCGACGACGCGGCCTTTCACGGACGCGCCCTTCAGTTGGTCGGGGGTGGAGAGGACGGTGGCGCCGTCGACGAGGAGGACCGGCGTGAGGGAGACCTCGGCACCGTCCTCGACGTGGAGGAGCTCGACCTGGATCTGCTGACCCTGGGCGACCTTCTCCTGCTTGCCACCTGATGCGATCACTGCGTACATAGCGGGTTCAAACCTTATCTGCGGAAAGGGGGCCGGACAATCGGCCGGGACCCCATTTTTCGGGCAATTGTCAGTCGAGGAGACCGAAATCGATGTTGACGCCGCGCCCGTGGCACTCGGGGCACTGGCCGGCGAACGAGGTGAGGAGCCCCTCCCCGATGCGCTTGCGGGTCATCTCCACGAGGCCCAGCTCCGAGATCTCGAACACCTGGGTGCGGGTCTTGTCACGGGCCAGGGCATGGCGGAAGGACTCGACGACCTTCTTGCGGTTGTCCTTGATCTCCATGTCGATGAAGTCGATGACGATGATGCCGCCGATGTCCCGGAGGCGCAGCTGGTGGGCCACCTCCTGGGCGGCCTCCAGGTTGTTCTGGAAGACGGTCTGCTC
The DNA here is from genome assembly GCA_964653385.1 of uncultured Bifidobacterium sp. GTDB lineage: Bacteria > Actinomycetota > Acidimicrobiia > Acidimicrobiales > Ilumatobacteraceae > UBA2093. Next base: position 6,418 of record CAZZFB010000029.1, read on the forward strand.
GAGGTTGTTGGTGCCCACGTTCTTGCCGGTGTTCACGTCGATGACTGTGAGTGCCTCGGTGTGCTCGATGATGAGCGATCCACCGGACGGCAGCCACACCTTCCGGTCGAGGGCCTTGTGCAGCTGCTCGTGCACGTGCTGGTTCTCGAACAGCGACAGGCCCTCGGTCTCGCGGTCGTAGTAGGTGACGCGGTCGGCGAGCTCGGGGTTGAAGTCCGAGATGTAGCTCTTGACCTCCTCGTAGAGAGCCCTGTCGTCGATCATCACGCCGCGGTAGTCGGCGTTGAACTCCTCGCGGATCACGCGCACGGCGAGCTCGGGCTCGCGGTACAGCAGCGTGGGGCCGCTGGACTTCTTCTGGGCGGCCTCGATGCGCGCCCACTCGTCGAGGAGGCGGGTCATGTCGGCGGTGAGCTCCTGCTCCGTGGCGTGCTCCGCGGCGGTGCGCAGGATCACACCGTGCTCGGCCGGCTTCACCCTGTCGAGGATCCCGCGGAGCCGGCGCCGCTCGGCGTCCGTGAGGCGCTTCGAGATGCCGTATGTCTTCGAGTTCGGGATGAGCACCACGAACCGGCCGGGCAGGGACACTTCCTGGGTGAGGCGGGCACCCTTCGCCCCGATCGGGTTCTTGGTGACCTGGCACAGGATCATCTGCTTGGAGTGCAGGATCTGCTCGATGCGCGCGTCACCTGCCGGCGTGTCGACGTCCTCCTTGTCGTACTGGACGTCGCCGCGGTAGAGGACTGCGTTCTTCGGGGTGCCGATGTCGACGAAGGCGGCCTCCATGCCGGGGAGAACGTTCTGCACGCGGCCGAGGTAGATGTTGCCGTGGATCTGGCTGATGTCATCGGCGGGACGGCTGACGTAGTGCTCGATGAGGCTGCGGCCCTCCAGTACGGCCACCTGGGTGACCCCGTCGCGGACCTGCACGCACATCATGTAGCGGCCGACGGGACGGCCGTCGCGCTCGCGGCCGCGGCGCTTCTCGATGATCTCGGCCTCGATCGCCTCGCGGCTGCGCTGCGGGGCACTGCCGCCGCGCTGCTCGCCCGAGCCGCCGCCGTTGCCGCCGCCGGAACGGGAACGCCCGCGGCCCCCGCGCCTCTTGCGCTTGCCGTTCCCGGAACTGTCGCTCTTCGGGGCCGGGGCGGCCGGCTTCTGCACCGGCGCGGGACGGGTGTCGCCGATCTGTGGCTTGCGCACGAGTGCCTGCTCGGCCGCGGCCTGGTCGCTCACCTTGCCCTCGCGGGGCGGGTCAGGCAGTTCCTGGGGGTTACGGCCCTGGCCGGGCGCGGATGCGCCGCGGCCTCCACCGTTGCCGGGGGTGTCCTCGGCGGCATCGCCCGCCTGGCCGGCCGGCTTCTTGCGGTTCTTCCCGCCCCTGCTGCCGCGGCGGCGCTTCCTGGCGGCGCCCCCTGCAGAGCCGTCGGGGCTGCCCCCGGTGCCGTTGTCCACAGGGCGCGAGAGCGGGGTGTCGGCGCCCGAATCGGGGCCGGAGCCGTTGTTGTCCATCAGAGTTCCCTTTCCACGTCGCACCGGGGGAGGCGCGCCATGCGCGGAATGGGCAGCCTGTGGAGGCGCCCGCACCGCGAACGATCACTCCAACTTTACCTCTGCAACTACCGGAATCGGCGCATGTGGACGCTCTGGACCAGGCCGATCATCATGGCGAAAGCGACCGTGTGGGAGCCCCCGTAGGACAGGAAAGGCAGCGGGACCCCCGAGACGGGGGTGATCCCCATGGTCATCCCGATGTTCTGGAAGCTCTGCCACAGGATCATCGTGAAGACCCCGGCGCAGATGAACGACCCGAGCCGCTCGGTGGCCATCCTGGCGATCCTGAAGACGCGCCACAGGACCACGGCGAAGAGGGCCAGCACCACGGTGCAGCCCACCATCCCGAACTGCTCCCCGAGGGCCGAGAACACGAAGTCGGTCGACTGGACCGGGATGAACCGGCCGTTCGTGAGGGGCCCCTGCAGGTACCCCTTCCCGAAGAAGCCTCCTGTCGCAACCGCCCTCTTGGCGAACCGGACCTGGGTGACGAGGTTCTGGAGGTCCGCACTGTCGGAGTTCTGCTGCAGGAAGGCGGTGATGCGGCGGAGCTGGTACGTCTTCACGACGCCGGACAGCACGCCGGCCACCGCGGAGATGACCCCCATCCCGGTGATGAAGGCGATGTACTTCAGTTCGGCCCCCGCGACGAGGAGGACGCCCATCGCGCACGCCACGAGGACGGAGGCGGACCCGAGGTCCGGCTCGATCAGCACCAGGAACGCCGGCGCCCCGACGATGAAGAGGGACTGGATGAGGCGCTCGTAGGAGACCTTGTCCGTGTCCGCGTCGGCCAGGAACCCCGCGAGCATCAGGAGCGTGGTCACCTTGGCGATCTCCGACGGCTGCACGGCGATGGGGCCGATGTCGAACGAGAGCCTCGCACCGCCCTTCACGCCGCCGACCACGAGAACCATGACGAGCAGGAACATCGTGACCGCATAGAGCGCCTGGGCGCTCCCCCGCAACTGGACGTAGTCCACCCACATGACGACGGCCATCACGATGATCGCGAAGATGAGGAACGCGACCTGGCGCTGCACGAACTGGTACGGGTCGAGGCCGTTGCTGATGAGCCTCGGCCGGGTCGCCGAGAAGATGAGGAAGAGCCCGATGACGGACAGCGCCCCCACGGCGGCCATGAGCACCCAGTCGATGTTGCGGCCGGGGTCGGCGAAGCCCCTCTTGATGTTCCCCAGCCCCGAGTCGGGCCGGCGCGTCCTGAACACCGTGCCCATCAGTCACGCACCGACGAGCCCGTGCCGACGAGGCACAACGGGTTCTTGAGTCGCTGCTCGCCCGCGGGCGTCACGCTGTTGACGTCAAGCGGGTCGGCGGGCAGGGCCGGCGGCACTGCCACCTTCCCTGCCAGTGCCGTGAACGCGCACTTCACCACGGGGGCGGCGGCCCTGCTGCCGAAGCCCGCCTTCTCCAGGTACGCGACGGCCGTGTACGGGACGTTGCCGTTCTTGCTGAACGCCGCAAACGCCGACGAGTCGTTCCACGGCAGGTTCCCAGCCCCCTGCGCGGTCCCGGTCTTCCCCGCAATGGGAAGGGCGCGCTTCGGGTAGGAACGGAAGAGCTTCTCCCCCGTCGTCGAGTGGTAGATGTCCGAGCGCACGCCGGGGCCCGTGATGACGCGGGTGAGCCCCTCGATGATGGCCTCCCTGGCCGTGGGGTCCATGCTGATGTCGCGCACGACCTGCGGTGCCGAGAAGTCCTGCAGGACGACGCCTGCCTTCAGGTCGACCCGTCCGGACCTTCCCTTCGGCGTGCCGGGACCCCAGATCGCGCGGACGACACGTGGCTTCACGACCTTGCCCCCGTTCGCGATGGTGCCGTAGGCGACAGCGAGCTGCAGCGGCGTGGCGGAGAGAAGTCCCTGTCCGATGGAGAACTGCACGTTGTCCCCCACGTAGTAGCCCCTGCCCTCCTCCTTGGCGATCGCGCCGCTCGCCGCGAGCTGCTGCTTGAGGGCCTTGCTCGGGACCGTGCCGACGAACTCGTACGGGAGGTCGATCTCCGTCGGCGAGCCGAAACCGAACTGGCGGACCTGCTCCTCAAGGATCGGCCGGTAGCCGCGCTGGCTGAAGATCTCCTCGCCGATCTTGTAGAAGAACACGTCGGACGACACCGCTAGGGCGTCGACAACGTTCACCCGCCCGTACCGGCACGGCGCGCCGTTTCCGCAGTTCGCGTTCTTGAACACGCACTTCACGTTCAGCTGGCACCGCTCCTCGGGGATGCTCGACAGCTTGTACGTCCCACTGTCGCGCAGGGTGTACTCGGTGCCGCCGGGCAGCTGACCGGTGTTGAGCGCCGCGTACGCCACGAACGGCTTGAAGGTTGACCCCAGGTTGTACCGCCCGCTGATCGCCCTGTTCACGAGGATCGACAGGTCCGGGTCGTCCGTCTTCGGGAAGAGCTGGTTGAACTTCTCCGAGGTGATCCCGGCGTTGAACCAGCGGTTGTCGAAGTTCGGGTAGCTCGCCATCGCGAGCACCTCGCCGGTGTCGTGGTTCATCACCACGCTCGAGCCTGCGGGCGCCTTGTAGTAGTTGACCAGCGGGTACCTCGGGTCCGGCTCGCCGAATGCGAGCACCGTGGGAGCCTCCGTGCGCCTCCGCACCCAGAGCTCGGTCCACAGCGCCTGCTCGACGTACTGCTGCATGTCGAGGTCGATGGAGAGCTGGATGTCGTTGCCCGGGACGGGTTCCTTGCGCGAGAGCTGCCGCAGGATGCGGCCGCGTGAGTCGACCTCGTACTTCACGTAACCGGGTTTCCCGCGCAGGACCGACTCGTACGTCTGCTCCACCCCGAACTGGCCGACGCGGGCGTCTGGGTCGTAGTTGAGGTTTCGGTAGTAGGCGAGCTCCTTCTCTTGGATCGCGCCCAGGAATCCGACCACATGGCTGGCGAGCGGCGCATACGGGTACTCGCGCCGCCAGTCCTCGCGCACGTCGACCCCCGGGTAGTCCTCGCTGCGCTCGCGGAGGAACGTGGCGAGATCCTCGGAGACGTCCTCCTTCAGCGGCACGGGCTGGAGCTGGTCGTAGCGCTTCGACACGAACCTGTCCTCGAGCGCGTCGGGCGACATGTTGAGCACGCCCGACAGCCGGTCCCACATCTGCTGGCGGTCGAGCGGGCGGGCGATGATCGCCCTGTCGATGGTGATCGTGAGGATGCGCTCGTTGTCGGCGACGATGCGTCCCTCGAGGTCGAAGATGCGCCCGCGCTCCGGGGTGAGCTTCACCGTGCGCGTGCGCACCTCCTGCACCCGTTCCTGCAGGCCCCGGGCATCCACGGCCTGGAGGAACCACAGCCTCACCGTCAGCAGCGACCCGAGCACCATGGACACGGTGGCGAGCACGGCGAGGCGCGAGACGTTCCGCTCCCGCGGCATCAGCGCATCACCTTCGGCTCGCTGAGCGCCCAGCGGCAGATGCGCTCAACCGGCAGGCTGAACACCGCATTGAAGACCGCGACCACGAACGCGACACCGATGACGTTCACCGTGAGCACGCCCTCGGCACCGACCACGGTGAGCGCGACCGGCATGAGGATCATCCCGGTCGCGCTCGCGCCGGCGGCGAGCAGCATCCGCGACCACCAGTTGGGCTCGTGGACGAACGAGTGCACGTAGCCGGCCAGGTAGCCCACACCCGCGAGGACGGCGGCGCCGACGCCGAGTGGCGTGGTCAGGACCAGGTCGTACATGAGGCCCACCATGAAGCCGGCGATCGC
>CAZZFB010000029.1:11815-16519 GCA_964653385.1 uncultured Bifidobacterium sp.
GTGGCGTGGTCAGGACCAGGTCGTACATGAGGCCCACCATGAAGCCGGCGATCGCACCGGTCTCGGACCCGCGCGCGAGCCCCGCGCTCGCCGCGAGGAGCAGCATCACCTGCAGGCACACGCCGAACGGGCGCATGTCGTTGAAGATGGTGGTCTGCAGGGAGAGGACCACCAGCGCGACGAGGAAGAGCCGGAAGTAGCGGTTCTGCGCGACGTCGAGGAGACGGTCGATCACGGTGCGCTCACCTTCTCGGTGCTCGGCTGGTAGAGCATCACGCGCACGAAGTTCAGCGCGTCGAGGTTCGCCGAGATCTTCACCTCGAGGAGCGGGCCCAGGCTGCCCGTCCGCTTGATGACCCTGGAGACCGTGCCGATCACGATGTCCGGGGGCGCCAGCGAGGAGGCGCCGCCCGCCGACACGACCGGGGAACCGATGTTCACCTCGCCGAAGCGGGGCTGGTTCTCGATGAACCGCACGACGGGTGCCTTCGAGATGCCGCGGCCCTCGAGCGCCCCGGTCTCGCGGAGCGGAAGGTCTGCGCCGGCAGGGACGGTGATCTCGGACTGGTTCGCCTGGCCCGGCTTGTTGATGTCGCCGGTGCCGGTGGGCAGCTGCACGGTGGCGTTCGGGGAAGTCACCTGCGACGGGTTGGTCGTGAGCACAGGTGCGACCGTGCCGCCGGGCACGAACCCGGGGATCCCCGTGGTCGTGGTCCGCGGGATCGTGGTGGTCGTTGTCGACGTGGTCGTGGTCGTGGTGTCGATGGTGACGCCCGGCGCCCCCGGCACCGTCGTCGTCGTGGGCGGTGTGTTCACGACCTTGACGGCGAGCGAGTAGCCGGGGTCGGTGACGAGCATGACGACGGCCCTGCCGCTGTAGACGTCCGTGACCTTCCCGATGAGGCCCGCGGCGTTCAGCACGGGCATCCCGACCTTGATTCCGCACTCGCTCCCGCGATTGATCTCCACTGTCTGGGCGAAGTTGGACGGCGACTCGCCGACCACCTGGGCCGAGCACGAGTTGATTCCCGCGAGAGTGGGCAGCCCGTTCAGGGCCAGCAGCTCCTGGGCCTCGCGCACGCTCGCGATAGCGCCGATCTTCGCGCCCTCGCCGTACGCCACGAGGTCCTTCAGGCGCTGGTTCTCCTCCAGCACGTCGCCGTAGTTCACGATGCCGTTCCATGCGTTCTCCACCGGGCGCACCACCACGCGCGTCACCGACTCGACGGGACGGAACACCGTTCCGAACAAGGAGCGGAGCCCGTTCACGGCACCGCTCCCGCGGAGGTCCATGGTCACGAGCATCACCGTTGTCAGCGCGAGGAGCAGGATGACCCTGCGGCGTGTGAAGGTGCTGCCCGCCACGGGGACCTGCTTACTGGACGTCGAGTCCCGGCGAGGACATCATCCCGCGCATCGCCTCGATGTTCTCGAGCGCGCGGCCCGACCCGATCGCCACCGCGTACAGCGGGTCCGGCGCCACGTAGCAGGGCATGCCCGTCTCGTGGGTGATGCGCTGGGTGAGGCCGGTCAGCAGCGCCCCGCCGCCCGACAGGCAGATGCCCCTGTCCATGATGTCCGCGGCGAGCTCCGGCGGCGTGCGGTCGAGTGTGGACTTCACGGAGTCAATGATGGCAGTCACCGGCTCGGCGATGGCCTCACGCACGTTCTCGCTGGTGAGCTCGATGGTGCGGGGCAGCCCGGTCACGGTGTCCCGGCCGCCGACGTCCGCCGTGAGCTCCTGGGCCAGGGGCCACGCTGACGCCATCCGCATCTTGATCTCCTCGGCGGTGTTGATGCCGATGTCGAGCGCGAAGTTCGTGCGCACGTAGGCGACGATCGCCTCGTCGAGCTCGTCACCGGCGACGCGGACGCTCTGCGCCACCACGATGCCGCCCAGCGAGATCACGGCCACCTCAGTGGTGCCGCCGCCGATGTCCACGATCATGTTGCCGCTCGGCTCGTGCACCGGCAGGTCCGCTCCGATGGCCGCCGCCATCGGCTCCTCGATGATGTGGACGGGCCGGCGGGCTCCCGCGTACTCGGCCGCGTCCTGGACCGCGCGCTGCTCCACACCCGTGATCCCCGAGGGCACGCAGATCACCATGCGGGGCTTGCTCCAGCGGCTGGTGGAGATGCGCTGGATGAAGTAGCGCAGCATCTTCTCGCAGACGTCGAAGTCGGCGATGACGCCGTCCTTCAGGGGCCTGATCACCTCGATGTGCTTCGGGGTGCGGCCGAGCATCCGCTTGGCCTCGAGCCCCACGGCCACGGGACGGCCGTCCCTGGTGTCGATTGCCACCACGGAGGGCTCGTTGAGCACCACGCCCTGGCCCTTCACGTAGACGAGGGTGTTGGCCGTGCCGAGGTCGATCGCAATGTCGCGACCTATCGCGAGCGGGTTGTTGCGGCTCATGGGGACTCCTCGGCGGCGGCGCGACCCGGCCCCGCCTCGGCTCGAGGGAAGGTGATGGGGTCGATGGTAGTGAACCCCGCCCTAGAGCGAGGGGAAGAAGATGGACAGCTCGCGGGCGGCGGATTCGGCCGAATCGCTGCCGTGGACGAGGTTCTCGGTGAAGAGGGTGCCGAAGTCGCCGCGGATCGTGCCCGGGGCGGCGTTGCGCGGGTTCGTGGTGCCCATCATGGCCCGCACGATCTCCCAGGTGTCCTCCGGGCCCTCCACGGCCAGCGCGACCACGGGGCCGCGGGACATGAAGGTCACGAGATCGGCGTAGAAACCCTTGCCGACGTGCTCCTCGTAGTGGCGCGCGAGGGTGCCGGCATCGAGGGTGCGCAGCTCCATGGCGGCGAGCCGGAGGCCCTTCTGCTCGAAGCGGGAGAGGATGGCCCCCACTAGGCCGCGCTCCACGGCATCGGGCTTCAACAGGACGAGGGTGCGGTTGGACATGGGTTTCAGGCTACGGGGAGACGGTTCGGATGCCCCGTCGGGCGCGGTTCGGGCCTGTTCTCAGGGCAGAACCGTGCGCAGATGGGTCCTGGCGGCACCCACCACATACAGGGAGCCGGCCACCAGGACAGCATCCTCGGCCGCGGCATCGGCGAGGGCGCGATCGCAGCCCCGCTCCACGCCCGCGAAGGACTCCACGTTGTCGCACCCGAGTGCCCGTGCCGCCGCGGCGACCTCGTCGGCGGGGCGCGCCCGCGGGGAGGGGGCCGTCACGCACACGACAAGGTCGAACTCGTCGGCCCGCAGCGCCCCCAGCATGTCGGCGACGTCGCGCCCCCCGAGCGCTCCGACCACGAGTATCCGCCGGCCCGGCGGGTCGAAGTCGTCGAAGAACACCTGGGCGCACGTGTCGGCACCGGCGGGGTTGTGCGCACCGTCGAGGATCACGAGTGGCTGGTGGCCGAGCACCTCGAAGCGTCCCGGCATGGACAACCCCGCGAACGCCTCGGCCACGACCTCCGGGTCGAGCGCCGCGCCGAAGAACTCCTCCACGGCGACCAGCGCAGCCGATGCGTTCTGACCCTGGTGCGCACCGTGCAGCGCGAGGAAGAGGTCCGCGTACTCCGCGCGCGGCGTGCGTATGTGCAGCTGCCGGCCGCCGAGGGCGAGGTGGTTGTCGACGACATCGAAGTCCTCGCCGCGCTGCACCAGCCCGGCGTGGGGCTCGGCGGCGAAGACCGGCACGAGCGACGCCCGCGTCTCCCCCACCACCGCGACGGCGCAGTCCTTGATGATGCCGGCCTTCTCGCGGGCGATGTGCTCCAGCGTCGGTCCGGCGAACTCAGTGTGGTCGAGGGCGATGTTCGTGATGACGGAGACGTCGGGCCGCACCACGTTCGTGGCGTCCCACCTGCCGAGCATGCCGACCTCGATGACGGCGACGTCGACGGCGACGTCGGAGAAGTGCCGGAACGCGGCGGCGGTCATGATCTCGAAGTAACTGGGGCGCACTCCCGACATCACCTCGGCATCCGCCACGGCCGCGACGGCGGCGGCGAAGTCCTCCTGCGGGACCGGTTCGGAGTCCACCTGCACGCGCTCCCTCACGTCCTCGAGGTGCGGGCTGCTGAACGTGCCGACCTTCAGCCCGTGGGCCATCAGCAGCCTGGTGATGATCTGGGTGGTGGAGCCCTTGCCGTTGGTCCCGGTCACGTGGACCACGCGGTAGTCGAGGTGCGGGTCGCCGAGCACGGACAGCAGGCGCTCGATCTTCTCCGTGGAGGGGCTGTCGACGCGGCCCGTCTTCTCGTACGAGGCGTGCTCGTCGAGGTAGGCCAGTGCCTCTTCGTAACGCACGGGGCGGGTCAGCTGGCGGCGCGGCGCTTCGGGGCCGGGCGCGCGGTGCGGGGGACCAGCTCGGCGGGCTTGCGGTTCACGACGCACTCCTCGTCCACGATGATCCGACCGATGTCGGTGCGGCCGGGCACCTCGTACATGACGTCGAGCAGGGTCTCCTCGAGGATGGCCCGGAGCCCGCGCGCGCCGGTGCCGCGGGTAAGGGCGAGGTCTGCCACCGCACCGAGCGCCTCAGGGGTGATCTCCAGCTCCACGTCGTCGAACTCGAAGATCTTGGCGTACTGCTTGACGAGCGCGTTCTTCGGCTCGGTGAGGATCTGCATGAGGGCACCGCGGTCGAGGGCGTGCACCGCACCCACCATGGGGAGGCGCCCGATGAACTCGGGGATCATCCCGAACTTCAGCAGGTCCTCGGGGAGCACCTGGGCGAAGAGGCTGCC
>CAZZFB010000030.1:0-16472 GCA_964653385.1 uncultured Bifidobacterium sp.
AGGACGCAGTGACCGACTTTCTCCAGTTGGGGGCCAAGTACGAGCTCATCCTCGCCGGTCTGTACGACGACCTCACCCGTCTGCAGGGGACGGTCGACGACGTGGAGAAGCGCAACCGCACCAGCGCGGAGTCTGTCCGGCAGGCGGCGGGTGCCATGGGCGAGATGAGGACTGCCGTCGTGCACGTGCAGGACGGTCTTGCACAGCTGCGCCGCAAGATGCGACAGCAACAGAACATCAACCTGTTTCTTGCCGCCCTCTCCGTTGCGGCAATCGTTCTTGCGGTCGTTGCGTAGGTGTCCCGCCGGTGACCCGTCTCCAGGAGATGCTCCAGCGGTACGGCAGCCGGTCAGCTGCCGACGCCCGCAGGTCGGTCGACGAGATTGCCGACCGGTACGTGGCGAGGGCCAGGGGCATCGGGTACGTGCCGCTCGTCGGCGCCGCCACCGCCTCCGGGCTCATGGGTGTCCTCCTCCTGGCCCGCAACGACGCCGGGGTGATCGACGAATCCAAGCTCCCCGGGGAACTCGTCGAGGCGTTCAAGATGCAGTACCCGAACGTGTACGAGGCGGGCGGTCTCGGCGCGCTGACGCCCGAGTCGGCGGAGGGCTACCTGAACGGGTGGAGCGGCAAGTACACCGAGATCCTCGCTCGTGACACGCTCAACTCGGGTGGCTCGATCGGCGGTGTGTCACTCAGTGCCGGCGAGACGGCAGTGCTCGCCACCGACCCCACGCAGGCACAGTGGGACATGATGATCGAGCCCACTGGCCGGTTGCTGCAGATCAAGTCCACGGACAGCGTCGCCTACGTGAAGGAGACGATGGAGGACCTCGACGGGACCGGCATCGATGTGATTGCCACGGACCTTCCCGACTTCACCGAGGACTCATCCGTCGAGTTGTTTGAACTGGCGATGACCAAGGACGAGATCGACGCATTCATCGACAGCGCGATTCTCGACTCGACCGGAGTGATCGACATTGATGATGTCCTCGGTGTGTTCGCCCTGTTGTTCACGGCCGGGACCACGATCGTGCTCGTCAAGAAGGTGCGTGAGGACCTGAAGCAGGGCAAGAGCGCCCGCGACCTCTACCGCACGTACGGCCCGCGGGTCATCGGCAAGGCCATCAACCTCGCCTCCCCCATCCCGTTCACGGGTTTCATCACGTCCTGGTGGCTGCGCGGCCGGGTGATGCTGGCAGAGGCAGCCGGGACCGCAAGGGAGAGGGTCACGCGGGCGGACCAGATGCTGGCACGCATGCGCGCCAGGGGAATGGTCTCCTGACTAGTCGACGAAGCTGACCTGGCCGGCCGCCACCATCTGTTCCTCCGTGGGCTTGCGGAACAGGGCGAGCATCACGAGCCCGGCGAACAGGTAGATCGCGGCCATCACCTGCCATGCACGGTCGAAGTCGGCGAACACAGCGTCAGTGAACACGGGAGCAGTCTTCGTGCGCGCGGCTTCCTCGAGGATCCGTGAGGCCGAGATCACGAGAGAGCCCGCGAGGGCCGCACCGAGAGCAGACCCGACCTGGCGCATCGTGGTGTTCAGCGCCGAGCCCATGGCGAACCTTGCGGGCGGGAGGAAGGCGCTCGCCGCGGCGGAGAGGGTGGACATGGAGCACCCCACGCCTGCCCCGGTGATGATCATCCACGGCAGGAGGTCAGAGACGTAGTTCGGGGTGGGCTGGACCTGCAGGGAGAACATGAGAGTCCCGAACGAGAGCAGCACCGACCCGAGCATGAGCACGCGTGCATGCCCCCATTTCATGGCCATGCGGCCCATCGGCGCCGCGAGAAGGGCCGCCGACACGGGACCCGGTGCGATGGCAAGGCCGGACATGGCCGGGCTGTAGCCCCACACGGCCTGCAGCCACTGCGTGTTCAGCAGCCACATGCCGAGGAAGCCGATGGAGAAGAAGAGGCCGGAGATGTTCGCGGCGACCACGAACGGCAGCTTGAAGAGGGAGAGGTCGAGCAGGGGATCGGCGACGCTGCTGCAGCGCTGCACGAACAGAGCCAGCAGGAGCAGGCCAACGAGGAGGGATCCCATCGTGCGGGTGTCGACCCAGCCCCAGTCGCCGCTCTGCACGATCGCGAGAGTCACGAGGGCGACACCCGGGAACCCGAGCGCGGTGCCCACGAGGTCAACGTTCTTGGTGGCGTTCGGGTCCTTGCTCTCGTGGAGGAGACGGTTGCCCACCACGAGCGTGAAGATGCAGAACGGCACGTTGATGAAGAACATCCACCGCCAGGAGAGCGCATCCACCAGCAGACCACCGGCAGACGGGCCCGCCGCGGCGGCGAGACCGCCGACCGCGCCCCAGATGCCGATGGCAACCGTGCGCTTCTCCACCGGGAACTCGGGGAGCACGAGGGCAAGCGACGCGGGTGTGAGCTGCGCGCCGCCCAGGGCCTGGATGATGCGGGCGACGATGAGGAGTGGTGCCGTGGGTGCGAGTCCGCACAGCACGGACCCGATGCTGAAGATGGCGAGACCGCGCAGGAAGGACCGCTTGCGCCCGTTCACGTCCGCGAAGCGCCCCGCGGTGAGGAGGCCGGCGGCGTAGGCGATGGAGTAGGCGCTGAAGACCCACGTGAGGAGCGTCGGATGGCCGAGGTCGGCCTGGATGGAGTTCTTCGCGACCACCACGATGCTGGTGTCGAGCGAGACCAGGAAGGTGGCGACCGCGGTGAGGCCGAGAACCTTGTAGGCGCGCGACAGGTCGGGTGTTTCGGTGTTCATGGCATCCCCCTCGGACAGGGCAACGCTAACCGTGAACGGGAGTCGACGGCGAGATGAACGGCCGCGTTGGTTCTCAGCCCCAGCCGTGGGTGCGGATGTGCTCGCCGTCTGCGTCGCGCGCACGTCCGCGCCACCTCACCTCGCCGGGCGTGCCGCTGAGCTTGGCGATGAGACCCTGCATCGGTGTCCCCTCCACGGAGATGATCGCCTCGCGCGCCGCGTAGTGCGGGTCGGTGGCAATGTCGGCCATGTCCATGATCGGTCCCGCCGCGGCATCCGCGTCGGACAGCTCGCGCAGTGCCTGTTCCTGAGTGCGCGCGGCGCACCACGCGCTCATCGCCGACTCGATCTCCTCGCGGTGCTCCACGCGCCCGCCGAACGTGGCGAACCTCTCGTCGCCGGCGAACCCGAGAAGGCCCATCACGCGCTGCGCAACGGAGTCGCTGCTGGTGGACAGACCGATGAACCTGCCGTCGCTGCAGCGGTAGGCGCCGCGCGGCACGGTGTAGGGGATGCCCGAGCCCATCCGCTCCTGCAGTTCGCCGCGGGTCAGCCACACGCTGATGAGCGGCCCGAGAAGATGGAAGATGCTCTCCAGCAGGGACACGTCGACCACCTGGCCCTCGCCACTGTGCACGGCCACGAGCGTGGCGAAAGCCGCCGCGAGCCCGGTGACCTCGTCCGTCAGGGCGAACGCCGGCATCATCGGGTCGCCGCCTGCGGGACCGCTGATCGCCGCCACGCCGCCCATGGCCTCCGCGATGGTGGCGAACCCCGGCCGCGACGCGTACGGGCCCGTCTGGCCGAAACCGGTGACGCGCGTGATGACGAGCTTCTTGTTGCGGGCGAGGAGGACGTCGGGCGCGAATCCGAGGCGCTCGAGGATGCCGGGCCGCAGGTTCTCCACCAGCACGTCGGCACCGTCGACGAGGCGGAGGAAGACCTCGCGGTCGGCTTCGTCCTTCAGGTCGAGGTCGACCGTGCGCTTGTTGCGGTTCACGAACCGCCACCACAGTCCCTCGCCGTCTGCCGGGTCGCGCCAGGCCATGTTGCGCAGGCTGTCACCGGTGTCGGGGCGCTCGATCTTGATGACGTCCGCCCCGAAGTCGGCGAGGTAGCGCGCGCAGTTCGGCCCGGCGAGGACCGTCGACAGGTCGATGACGCGCAGCCCGGAGAGTGCCTGGTGAGCCACGGTCACCTGAGCGGGATGACGAAGCAGCGCTCTTCCAGCGTGCCCATCGCGTAGGACTGGTAGTCGGTGCCGAAGTCGGAGTAGAGGTGGCGGCACCTGTTGCTCCAGGCGAGTGCCTCCGGCGTGGAGATGCGGTGCACCACCTGCATCACACCGCCCTCGTGCACGCGGTACTCCGCCCACGTGCCGGGGAAGTCCTTCACGCACCCGATCTCGATGCTGGGGATGTGGGCACGCGGCATGTCGCGCACCCTGTGACGGTGCGTGTGGCCGGCGGTGTAGGCGATCACGCAGGCATGGCGGGCGCACATGTCGCTCAGTTGGTCGCTGCAGTCGGGGTGCAGACCGAAGTAGTCGTCGCTGCGGGGGCCCTCCACCCACTGCTGGTGGTGCCCCATGATGATGACGGGGTCGGTGGCCGCGGAGAGCTGCGCGTCCAGCCAGTCGAACTGCTCCTGCTCGATGCGGCCGGTGGTGGCACCGGGGATCGTGGTGTCGAGGAGCGCCACCGCAAGACCCGGCACGGTGATCCAGGAGTCCCCCGGGTACTCGTTCTGGTGCCGGTACGCGTCATGGTTGCCGCGCACCGTGTGCAGCCTGTCGCCGAACGCGCCGTAGTGCGCGCGGAACTCGGCGAACTGCTCCGCCGTGCCGGCCTCGGTGAGGTCGCCCTTCACGATGACCGCCGCGGGGTCGATCAGCGCGATCTCCGCGATGGCCCCGGCATTCATGGTGACGGGGTACGGGGCCTCGCCCGGGAGCGACCGCTGGATCGGGCCCTGCGGGTTGTCGTCGATGCGCCCGCACTCCGTCTCGCCGAAGTGGACGTCGTTCACCGTGGCGATGCGCGACAGCAGGCGTCCGGGCGGCGGGGTCAGGGTGCGGAAGGTGACGCCCCGCTCGGTGTGCTCCGTGCCGGGTGCGAGGTTGTCGAGACGGATCGTCTCCAGGTTCTCGTGCAGCACCGCCGAGGTGTCCGTCACCGTGGTGATCTCGACACCGACGGGCGGCCTCATGTCAGAACCCGGGACGCGAGCGGCGCACGACCTGCTGCGTGGCCCACCAACGGCCGCTGAAGCGCCAGCCGACATTGGTGCGGTTGTCCTGCGGACGGGCGGGTGCAGCGGGTGCGGGCCACATCATGGTGACCGCCGCCGCGATGGCCGCGGCCTCCTCCTCCGACGGGACCGGGGAGACGGAACCGATGCTCACGCTCATCGCCGCACCACCACGGAACCCGCGATGCGGTCGTGCCACGTCTGGCGGACGGGGCTGGAGAAGCTGATGAGGTAGTCGAGCAGGGCGAACAGGATGAAGACCCACAGGTACTGCGACGCGATGGCGAGGATCGCGGGGAACATCGCCCGCTTCAGCGAACGGTTCATGTCGAGGAACGACCCGTCTGACTGGTCGATCACGAGCACACCGAGCCGTGCGCGCAGGGGCGAGCCGCCGCGCTCCGACGTCCATTTGGCGATGATCCATGCCGCCGCGAGACCGCCCGCGACAGTCACCACGTCCGCCGCGGGACCCTCCACGAAGAAGCTGACGAGCGCGAAGGGGATGACGACGACGAGCGAGTTCACCTGGTCGCAGATGTGGGCGAGGAGCCGGATCCAGAACCCCGCGATGTCGTTGTGCTGCATCGGCGCGCCCTGCGGCGGTGCCCAGTTTCCGTCGAAGCTGCTCATCGTGGTCCCTACAGCGGCATGTTGCCGTGCTTGCGCCGCGGCAGTTCCTCGCGCTTGGTGCGCAGCATCCGGAGGCCGGCAACCACCTTGCGCCGCGTGTCGGCGGGGTCGATGACGTCGTCCACGTAGCCGCGCTCCGCGGCTGCGTACGGGTTGGCGTACTTCTCGGTGTACTCGGTGACGAGCTCGGCGCGGCGCGCCACCGGGTCCGCGGCCTGCTGCAGCTCGCGCTTGTAGACGATCTCCACCGCGCCCTGCGGGCCCATGACCGCGAGCTCGGCGGTCGGCCACGCGTACGCGAGGTCCGCACCGATCGACTTCGAGTTCATGACCACGTAGGCGCCGCCGTAGGCCTTGCGCGTGATGATCTGGATGCGCGGCACGGTGGCCTCGCAGAACGCATAGAGCAGCTTCGCGCCGTGGCGGATGATGCCCTCGTGCTCCTGGTTCACGCCGGGAAGGAAGCCCGGCACGTCCACGAAGGTGAGGAGCGGGATGTTGAACGCGTCGCAGGTGCGCACGAAGCGCGCCGCCTTCTCCGAGCTCTCGATGTCGAGCACGCCGGCGAACGCCATCGGCTGGTTGCCGACGACACCCACGGTGATGCCGTCCACCCGGGAGAAGCCGCACACGATGCTCTTCGCCCAGTGGGGGAAGTACTCGAAGAACTCGCCGTCGTCCACGACCTCGCGGATGACCTTCTTCATGTCGTAGGGCTGGTTGGGCGACACCGGCAGGATGTCGCGCAGCATGTCGCACGAGCGGTCCGGGTCGTCACCGGACTCAACGACGGGCGGCTCCTCCAGGTTGTTCGTGGGCAGGAACGACAGCAGGAAGCGGACGTCGTCCAGGCAGGACTGCTCGTCCGGCGACATGAACGTGGCGACGCCCGACTTCGAGGCGTGGCTCATGGCGCCGCCGAGCTCCTCGAGGGTGACGTCCTCGCCGGTCACCGTCTTCACCACGTCCGGGCCGGTGATGAACATGTGGCTCGTCTCCTTCACCATGAAGATGAAGTCGGTCATGGCGGGGGAGTACACCGCGCCGCCGGCGCACGGCCCGAGGATCACGGAGATCTGCGGCACCACGCCGGAGGACTGCACGTTGCGGTAGAAGATCCCGCCGTAGGAGGCGAGGGAGACCACGCCCTCCTGGATGCGGGCGCCGGCGCCGTCGTTCAGGCCGACGACGGGGGCACCGACCTTGAGCGCGAGGTCCATCAGCTTGTGGATCTTCTCTGCGAAGACCTCTCCCAGCGCCCCGCCGAAGACCGTGAAGTCCTGGCTGAAGACGAAGACCTTGCGGCCCTCGACCGTGCCCCACCCGGTGATGACGCCGTCGGTGTAGGGGCGCTCCTCCAGGCCGGCCGCGTGCGCACGGTGGCGGGCGAGCATGTCGAGCTCGTGGAAGGAGCCCGGGTCGAGCAGGTAGTCGATGCGCTCGCGGGCGAGCATCTTGCCCTTGCTCTTGTGGCGCTCGACGGAACGGGGGCTTCCCGCGTTCACGGCCTCTTGCTGGCGCGCACGCAGGTCGTCGATCTTGTCCTTCATGGAGGACGCGGCGGTGTCTGTCACGGGGGAAACGCTACTTGTCGGGGGCCCCGCAGCGCCCATCTCGGGCCGGTCGCGCCCCCGTTCCCCGGGTGATTCTCAGCCCGGCGGGGCGGTGGTGGTGGCCCCGGCGGGAACCGTGCCGGCAGGGGCAGTGGTGGTGGTGGCCTGGAGGTCCTTGTTCGGCACGGTGGTGACGGTGACCCCGTCCGCGATCACGAACGACCCGGTGAGCGGGGTCAGCTCTCCGGTGGTGGTGGTGCCCTCCACCGTGACCGTCCAGTCGCCGGGTGCGAGAAGCTTCATCCCGGTCTCCTCGGTGAGGAGTGCGGCACCGGGCCTGGTGATCGGGACGAACACCTTGTAGCCGTTGAACGCCTGGTTGGCGGGCGTGAGGGACACCGTGAAGTTCTGGATGCGGGCGGGACCGAACAGCTCCACGAGGAGGCGGTTGTTCCCCACGTTGCCCGGCGTGACCGACACGCGCACGCGGAAGTCGTCGGCACCCGTCATCTCCTGCACGATCGCGTACTGGTCCTTCGGGCCCTTCTCCCGCGGAAGCACGTACGGCGGCCGCATCGACATGAGGATGCTTGATGCCGCGAGCACTGCGATGCTGAGCGACAGTTCCACGCCGACGGGTCGCTTCAGCCTGGCGACCATCCGTTCGTTGAGGCTGCCCGCGCGGGCGAGCCGCTGCCTGATGAAGGCGCGCACCGCGGCGCTCACGAACACGAGCAGCCCCACCACGAGCGATTTCAGGAGCACCATCCTCCCGTGCCCGCTGTTGATGAGGCTGAGGCCGTCGAGCCGCCACACCTGGACAGCACCGGTCACGATGATGCCGACGGTGAGCGGGGTGGCCACGCGTGCCCAGCCCTGCAGCGCCTGCACGAGGTCGATGTCGCCCGGGCCGAACAGGACGACGCGCCAGATGATCGCGATCGCGCCGACCCACATCATCACGAGCGCCATGTGGAGGACGGCGACGAGGACGCCGATGGCGAGGTTGCGGCCCGATGCCCTGTCGAAACCGAACGAGAGCGCGAGGAAGATGAGTGCCGCGGTCGACTGCGGGACGTTCGTGGGCTCGAAGATTCGAGCGGGCACCCACGCGAAGTAGACGAGGGCGAGAACGGCGATCAGTCGCACCAGCACGGCGCGGCCCTCGGTGGTGTCGTACAGGGACAGCCACGACGTCGGGAGGAAGGAGCCGCCGAGGGAGTTCGTCGTCTCGGCGGCGGTCATGAGCGACGCGTGGAGGACCATGGAGAGCGCGGCGGCGACGGAGACGATGCGGAAATAGCGCTCGCCGATGCCGTACTCGACACCCTCCACCCAGACGTACCTGATGAAGAGGAGCCCGCCGAACAGGGCACTGACGGTGAGGAACGCGAGCAGGCGGGACAGCCCGATCGGGCCGCCCAGGCGCCGTTCCGTGACGGTCCCGGCGGTGGTCTGCCCCGGGGTGGTGGGCTGGGTGGGACCGGGGGTGACGGCCGTGGTTGTGGGTTGGGTGTTCGAGGTGAAGGAGAAGGTCCCCGTGGACCCGTCCGCGAGCTTCCAGCTGACCGTGCAGGACCCGTTGTTCAGCACCTGCGTGAGCGCGGCCGACACGGTGACCCCGTCACTGCCGAGCTGCGGCGCGCCGAGACCGATCAACCGGCCGTCGCACGTCAGTGCGAGACCCATCTGGGCGACTTGCTCAGCGGTCCCCGCTGGCGCGACGAAACGGAGCTGCAACTGGGTCGGCGCGACCGCCACCACCTCGCCGGCCGCCGGGCTCGACGACTCGAGCGTGTTCGTCCCTTCGGCGAGCGCGGCGGAGGACCCGAGAACGGTCATGCCGACGGCAGCACAGAGGAAGAGGAACAGGCGTCGCATGGGTGTGAAAACGGTACTCAACCTGCCGACCCCGCGCCCTGCTATCGGGTGCGTTTGTGGTCTCTCCCGGCGTGAACCACACGATTGGTAGGGTCGGAGCGATGGCCACGCAGTCCCTGTACAGGCGCTTCCGCCCGAGGAAGTTCTCCGAACTGTACGGGCAGGAACACGTCGTGCGGGCGCTGCGCAACTCGGTCATCAACGGCCGGGAGGGCCAGGCCTATCTCTTCTCCGGGCCGCGCGGGACCGGCAAGACGACCACCGCTCGCATCCTCGCGAAGGTGCTCAACTGTGTCTCTCCGCAGGACGGCGAGCCGTGCTGCGAGTGCGACAGCTGCAGGGCAGTGGAGGCGGGCAACAGCTACGACGTGCTCGAACTTGATGCCGCAAGCAACAACGGCGTCCAGGAGATCCGCGATCTCATCGAGTCCGCTTCTCTCGCCAGCCCCGGGCGCCACCGTGTGTTCATCCTCGACGAGGTGCACATGCTCACCAAGGGCGCAGAGGCAGCGCTGCTGAAGACGCTGGAGGAGCCGCCGGAGCACGTCGTCTTCGTGCTGGCCACCACGGACCCGCAGAAGGTCAGCGAGACCATCCGCAGCCGCGTCCAGCACCTGCAGTTCCATCTGCTGCCGGTCGCCGAGCTCGAGAAGTACGTCCGGTTCGTCATAAAGGAGGCCGCGCTCGATGTCGACGACGAGTCCGTCGCGATGGTCCTGCGCCAGGGCGCCGGCAGCGCCCGTGACACCCTGTCCGCACTCGAGATCGTGGTGTCGGGCGGCGGCGAGCCGGAGGCCGCGCACGCCACCGACGAGTTGATCGATGCGCTCGCCGCCAAGGACCAGGGCCGTGTGCTCGCCGCGGTGGCGCAGGCGATGCAGCTGGGGCGCGACCCGCGCACCTTCACCGAGGACGTCGTGCGCACCATGCGCGACTCGTTCCTCTCCGTCCTCGCGCCGGAGCTCGTGCAGCTCCCGGCCTCGCGCGTGGAGGAGATCGCCGTCCGCGCGCGGGCCATCGGCAACCGCACCATCGTGCGCGTGATGGAGGTGCTCGGCCAGACGCTCGTGGAGATGCGGCACGCGCCTGATGCACGTCTCCTGCTCGAGGTCGCCATGGTCAGGCTCACGTCCACGGAACTGGACGGTTCCACCGATGCACTCGTCGGCCGCATCGCCGCGCTCGAGGAGCGTGTCGCCCAGCTCGCGGCAAACGGGGTCTCGTCGCTCCCGCCGCCGCCCGTCGACCCCTCCACGGGCCGTGCCCGCATCGGTGGCCGTGCCGCCGCCGGGCGCGATTCGTCGTCTCCCGTGACCAGGCCCGCAGAGGCACCGAAGGCAGATGCGCCGGCCCCGGCCAAGGCGGACTCTCCCGCCCCTGTTCCCGATGCGGCGCCCCCGGCAGGCGGCAGCGACCCCGCCCGGGTGTGGCCCCAGATCGTCGACGGTCTCAAGCCCATGGCCAAGGCGTACTTCAAGACCGCAACGGTGGAGAGCGTCACGGACAACGTGGTCACCGTGCGCATCCCACCGAACATGCCCCTCGAGAAGGCGAACGAACAGGCGCCCGTCCTCACGGAGGTGCTCCGCAGGATGTGCGGGGCCAAGTACAGCGTGTCGCTGGTGAAGGACCAGACGGGGGCGACCGAGAGGCCCGCGCCCGCGCCGGTGAAGACGATCGCCGACGTGGTCGCCGAGGACGTGTTCGCCCCGGTCGACCCGGCGGACATCCTCCCCGAGGAGGTCTCCGACGACCACGGCCTCGACACCCTGCGCGAGTTCTTCCCCGAGGGGACCGTCGAGGAGGCCCCGCCGAAGGGCAAGAAGAAGTAGCGCGGCGTGGCCACCCCGTACACGCCCGCTGTCCAGGCCCTCATGGACGAGTTCAGCCGTCTTCCCGGCATCGGCCCGCGCACGGCGCAGCGCGTGGCACTGCACCTCATCAAGTCCGAGCCCGATGACGTCGCGCGACTGGCGCGCGCGATCGTGGAGGCCAAGCAGAAGGTCCGATTCTGCGAACGCTGCTTCAACCTGGCCGACGACCAGTTCTGCACGGTCTGCAACGACACGAAGCGCGACGCCACGAAGATCTGCGTGGTCGAGGACGCCCGTGACCTGGCCGCCATCGAGCGCACCGGCGAGTTCCGCGGCACGTACCACGTGCTTCTCGGTGTGATCGACCCTCTCGCCGGGGTCGGCCACGAGGACATCAAGATCCGCGAGCTCGTCAACCGTCTCCGCACGGAGCCGGTCACCGAGGTGATCGTGTGCACCAGCAACAACACGGAGGGCGACGTCACCGCGCTCTACATCTCGCGCTGCCTCCGCCCGCTCGACATCGCCGTCACCCGCATCGCGAGCGGGCTCCCGGTGGGGAGCGACCTCGAGTTCGCCGACGAGCTCACGCTCGGCCGTGCGCTCTCGAACCGCACCGCCATCGAGGACTGACCCCGCCCGCGCTCCTCAGTCGCGGCGGCCAGACTTGTGCGCCGCCACCGGCTGGGACGAATAGATGCCGACCTGGCCGGAACCCACGTACCCCATCACGCATGCCACGGCGAGGAGAACCACGCCGGGGCCGCCGAACAACTCGATGCCGAGGAAGACCCCGGCGACAGGCGTGTTGAGCGCGGCGGACACCATGGTCACCGCACCGACCATCGCGAAGAGCGCCGGGTCACCGCCGAGCATCTGGCCCGTCGATGCGCCCAGCAGTGCGCCCGTCACGAACAACGGGATGACCTCTCCGCCGACGAAGCCGGCGCCGATGGACAGCGACGTGAGCAGGATCTTGACGGGCCACTGCCCGGCGACGGAACCGTCGAAAGCCTGGGAGGCGAGGTGCAGCGACAGTCCCTGGTAGTCGCTCCAGTCGCCCAGCAGGAAGATCGCCAGCAGCAGTGCACCGCCGAGCATCGGACGCGCAGGCGGCCACTTGACCGCTCGGGAAAGTGTGTCGCGGACGAAGCCTGTCAACGTGACGTAGCCCGCGGCGACGAGACCGCAGGCCAGGCCGAGCAGGCCGATCCGCCAGGTGATGCCGGTCGTCCATTCGAACGCCGGGAACGATGCGTAGTCGGCACGCGTCACCCCGATCATCCGCACCACTGCCGTCCCGACGATGCTCGCGGTGAAGGCCGGCACGATCGCCTCGTGGTCGACACGGCCGGTCCGCTGCACCTCCAGGGCGAAGACCGCACCGGTCACGGGCACGCCGACGACGGAGCCGAAGCCACCGGCGATCGCGGCCACGAGCATGACCGCGCGGTCGCGTTGGTCCAGGCCCAGCCGCCTGCTCACGGGATCCGTGACACCTGCCGCCAGCTGCAGTGCGGCACCCTCACGCCCGACCGACGCACCGCAGAGATGCGAGACGGCACTGCACACGAAGATGAGCACCGACATCCGCACGGGGATCCACCTGCTGTGCGCGTGGATCTGCTCGATGATCAGGTTGCTGCCGCGCTCGAGACCCCTGCCCAGGTAGTGGTACGCCGAGCCCACCGCGAGCCCCGCCAGCGGGAGCAGCCAGACGAGCCAACCCGAGCCACCGCGGGTGCGGGTGGTCCAGTCGAGAGTCTCGATGAACGCTGCCGACAGGAGACCGGCGGCCGCGCCCACGAACGACGCGAGCACCACCCACCGTGCGACATGCGCCGCACGGTCGAGCAGTGCCCGTGTCACGTGACGGGAGGGTCGCGTCAGAGGGCGCGGACGAGGATCGCGTCGCCCTGGCCGCCGCCGCCGCACAGTGCGGCCGCACCGACGCCGCCACCGCGGCGACGGAGCTCGTGCAGGATGGTGAGGGCGAGGCGGTTGCCGCTCATGCCGATCGGGTGGCCGAGCGCGATGGCGCCGCCGTTCACGTTCACGATCTCGTCGGTGATGCCGAGTTCCTTCATGGAGGCGATGCCGACCGCGGCGAACGCCTCGTTCAGCTCGAACAGGTCGACGTCCGACACCTTCATGTTCGCGCGGTCGAGCGCGCGCAGGATCGAGCGCGCCGGCTGGTGGAGCAGCGAGGCGTTGTCCGGGCCGGCGACCATCCCGTAACCGAGAATCTCGCCGAGCGGCTTCACCCCACGGGCCTCCGCGGCCTTCTTCGACATCACGACGACCGCCGAGCCGCCGTCGGAGATCTGGCTGGCGTTCGCCGCGGTGATCGTGCCTTCCTTGTCGAACGCCGGCTTCAGGCCCCCGAGCGAGTCCATCGTGGTGTCCGCGCGCACGCCCTCGTCGTTCTTCACCATGACGGGGTCGCCCTTGCGCTGGGGCACACCGACCTCCACGATCTCCTCGGCGAGCTTGCCGGAGGCGATCGCGGCGGCCGCGCGCACGTTCGACTTCATCGCGGCGTCGTCCTGCTGCTCGCGGGTGATGCCGCCGGCCGCGTAGCGCTCAGTGCCGAGGCCCATCAGGCATGCGTCGAACGCGCACCACAGGCCGTCCTTGATGATCGCGTCGGACAGTTCGGTGTGGCCGTAGCGGAATCCGCCGCGCGCGCCCATCGCGAGGTACGGCGCGTTCGTCATGCTCTCCATGCCGCCGGCGACCACGATGTCGGCCTCACCGGACTGGATCATCTGGTCGGCGAGGTAGATCGAGTTGAGGCCCGACAGGCACACCTTGTTGATGTTCACGGACGGGACGTTCATCGGGATGCCGGCCTTCGACGCGGCCTGGCGCGACGGCACCTGGCCCTGGCCTGCCATCAGCACCTGACCCATGATCACGTGCTCGACCTCCTCGGGCTTCACGCCGGCGCGCTCGAGAGCAGCCTTGATGGCGAAACCGCCGAGGTCGGCGGCCGAGAAGGACGAGAGTGCCCCGCTCATCTTGCCGATGGGGGTGCGGGCTCCTGCGACGATGTACGAACCGGCCATGTTCTGCCTCCTGGTCAGGGCAGCCGTCGGTCGGATGCCACCCCGTCAGGCTAGGAGATGGCCCCGCCGGCCTCGCTATCGTCACCCGGATGGAAAAGATCCTCGAGGCCATCCAGAACGGCGCCACCGGCGACCAACTGGCCGGCATCCCCCTCCCGAGCACGTACCGCGCCGCCCACGTCCTGAAGAGCGAGCAGGGCATGTGGGAGGGCACCCCCTCCCACGAGAAGGACCCCCGCAAGTCCCTGCACATCGGCGAGGTGCCGATGCCCGAGATCGCCCCCGACGAGGTGGCCATTGCGGTGATGGCGTCCTCGATCAACTTCAACACGGTGTGGACCTCGATCTTCGAGCCGGTCAGCACGTTCGGCCCGATGGCCCGCCTCGGTCGCGAGAGCGAGTGGGCGAAGCGTCACGACCGCGACTACCAGGTGGTCGGCTCCGACGCCTCCGGCGTGGTGCTGCGGGTCGGCAGCGCCGTCCGCACCTGGAAGCCGGGCGACAAGGTCACCGTGCACTGCAACCACGTGGACGACCAGGATCCCTCCTCGCACGACGACTCCATGATGGGCTCGAACCAGCGCATCTGGGGCTACGAGACGAACTTCGGCGGCCTCGCGGACGTCGCGATCGTGAAGGCGAACCAGCTGATGCCGAAGCCCGCCCACCTCACGTGGGAGGAGGCCGCGGTGAACGCGCTGTGCAACAGCACCAGCTACCGCATGCTCGTGTCGAAGAACGGCGCGGCGATGAAGCAGGGCGACGTCGTGCTCATCTGGGGCGCAACCGGCGGCATCGGTGCCTATGCGGTGCAGTACGTGCTGAACGGCGGCGGCATCCCGGTGGGCGTCGTCTCGTCTCCCGACAAGGCGGACATCCTGCGCCAGATGGGCTGTGAGGCCGTCATCGACCGCAAGGCGGCGAACTACAGGTTCTGGAACGAGGACAACACCCACAACGAGAGCGAATGGCGCCGCCTGGGCGCGGACATCCGGGGTCTCGTGGGCGAGGACCCGGACATCGTGTTCGAGCACCCGGGACGCAGCACGTTCGCCGCGTCCATGTACGTGGCGAAGAAGGGCGGCACCGTCGTCACCTGTGCCGCCACCAGCGGCTTCATGATGGAGTTCGACAACCGCTTCTTCTGGATGCGCCTGAAGAGGCTCGTCGGCAGCCACTTCGCCAACTACAAGGAGGCGTACGAGGCGAACCGCCTGATCGCCAAGGGCATGATCCAGCCGGTCATGTCGCAGGTGTTCGATCTCACGCAGACGGGCGAGGCCGCGTACCAGGTGCACCACAACATGCACGAGGGCAAGCTGGGCATCCTGTGCCTGTCGCCGCAGGAGGGCCTGGGCGTGGACGACCACGAGCTCCGCGCCAAGGTCGCAGACAAACTCAACTGGTTCCGCCGCTAGGCCCGCACGGGGAGACGAAGATGCTTCTGACAGAGATTGACCACGTGGCCATCGCCGTGCGCGACCTCGAGGCGGCCATCGACTACTACAAGCGCGCCTTCGGTGCCGAGGTCGAGCACCGCGAGACGGTGGAGAGTGACGGTGTCGAGGAGGCACTGCTCAAGGTCGCCGAGAGTTACATCCAGCTGCTCACCCCCACCACGCCGGAGTCCCCGGTGGCCAAGGCCATCGAGAAGCGTGGCGAGGGCCTGCACCACATCGGCTACCGCGTGAAGGACTGCGCCGAGGCGCTCGCCGCCATGATCGCCGCAGGTGCCACGCCGATCGACAAGGCCCCGCGGCCCGGCAGCCGCGGCACCACCGTGGCCTTCATGCACCCGAAGGGGAGCTTCGGGACCCTCATCGAGCTGGTCCAGGAGTAATTTCCGCCCGGTCCCATGTGGTGTCGTGATATCATGACACCATGAAGACACGCCAGACAACCCTCCGCCTGCCCGAGGACCTCGCCGACAAGGCCGAGGTGGTGGCTCGGGTGCAGGGCAAGAGCCTGAATCAGTTCGTGATTGATTCTCTGACCGTGGAGATCGACCGGGTCCGCGAGGATCGGGACTTCATGGAACTGCTCGAGGAGGTGGTCGCCCGCAACGCGGCGGTCCTCGAGTCTCTCCGAGACCACTGAGACAATTGCGGTACGTCACTCTCCCCGAGGCACTCGTTGTCGCCGAACGGGTGCTCGGGCAGGAGTTCACCCCGTTGCGGAACCCGGAACTCTGCCGATTGCTCGACTCGGCACTGCATGCACCCCAAGCAACCTTCGACGGTGTCGACCTTCTCCCGTCGACTGTCGACAAGGCGGCGAGTCTGTGTCGACACGTGTGCCTGAACCACCCGTTTCCAGATGGCAACAAGCGCATGGCCTGGGTGTTGACGTTGTTGTTCCTGCGCCTCAACGGTCACGAGATGAATGCAGATGATTTCCGTGCGATCTGCGTGATGGTCGAGACGGCATCAAGCTCCACTTCGCACGAGGAGATCAGCAGTGCCTTCGCCCGGTGGGTGCGACCACTGCAGCACGTAGCCGTCTAGTAGAACGGCGCCGTGAGAGA
>CAZZFB010000031.1:0-16143 GCA_964653385.1 uncultured Bifidobacterium sp.
GGGCTGTTCCTGATGGGCCTCGGCATCCGGGCGATGCTCGTCGGCCAGGGCTGACTCAGCCGAGCGCGCCGGCGAGCTGTTCCAGCTGCTTGCCCAGACGCGCAGGCAGCTTGCCGCCGAACTGGGCGTAGTGATCCTTGATCTGCGGGAGCGCAGAACGCCAGCCTTCGGTGTCCACCGTGAGGATCGCGTCCATGTCCTCGGCGCGCACGTCGAGACCGTTGGTGTCGATGTCACCAGGCGCGGGCAGGTAGCCGATCTCGGTCCGGGTGGCGTTCGCCCTGCCGTCGACGCGGTCGAAGACCCACTTCAGGACGCGGCTGTTCTCGCCGTAGCCGGGCCACAGGAAGCGGCCGTCCTCGTCGCGGCGGAACCAGTTGACGAAGAAGATCTGCGGCAGCTTGTCGGCCTTCGACTTGTCGCCGATTGCCAGCCAGTGGCTGAAGTAGTCGGCCATGTTGTAGCCGCAGAACGGCAGCATCGCCATGGGGTCGAAGCGCAGGTTGCCGACTGCACCGGCCTGCGCGGCGGTGGTCTCTGAGGCCATGATCGAGCCCAGGAACACGCCGTGCTCCCAGTCGAACGCCTGCGTCACGAGCGGCACGGTGGTGCGTCGGCGGCCGCCGAAGAGGATCGCCGAGATCGGCACGCCGGCGGGGTCCTCCCACTCGGGGGCGATGCACGGGCACTGGGAGGCGGGTGCGGTGAACCGGGCGTTCGGGTGCGCGGCCACGCCGTCACTCTCGGGCGTCCACGCGTTGCCCTTCCAGTCGGTCGCTCGGGCGGGGGCCTGGTCGCTCATGCCCTCCCACCACACGTCACCCTCGGGGGTGAGCGCGGTGTTCGTGAAGAGGCAGTTGCCCCACAGGGTCTCCATGGCGTTGGCGTTGGTGTCGTAGCCGGTGCCCGGGGCGACGCCGAAGAAACCGGCCTCGGGGTTGATGGCGTACAGACGGCCGTCCTCGCCGAACTTCATCCAGCAGATGTCGTCACCAATGGTCTCTGCCTTCCAGCCCGGGATGGTGGGCTGCAGCATGGCGAGGTTCGTCTTGCCGCACGCGGAGGGGAAGGCCGCGGCGATGTACTTCACGGCGCCCTCCGGGTTGGTGAGCTTGAGGATGAGCATGTGCTCGGCCAGCCATCCGGCGTCGCGCGCCATCACGGAGGCGATGCGCAGCGCGAAGCACTTCTTGCCGAGGAGCGCGTTGCCGCCGTAGCCGGAGCCGAACGACCAGATCTCGCGGGTCTCGGGGAAGTGCACGATGTACTTGTTGTCCGGGTTGCACGGCCACGCGGAGTCCGCCTGGCCGGGGGACAGCGGCGCACCGACGGAGTGCACGCACGGCACCCAGTCGTTGTTGCCGAGGACATCGAGGGCGCCCTGGCCCATGCGGGTCATGATCCGCATGCTGACCGCCACGTACGCAGAGTCGGTGAGCTGCACGCCGATGTGGGCGATGGGGCTGCCGAGCGGCCCCATGCTGAAGGGCACCACGTACATTGTGCGGCCCTTCATGGCGCCCTTGTAGAGGGAGTTCATCTCGGCGCGCATCTCCGCCGGGTCGCGCCAGTTGTTGTTGGGGCCGGCGTCGGAGGCGTCAGCAGAGCAGATGAACGTGCGGTCCTCCACGCGGGCAACGTCGCCCGGGTCGGAGTGGGCCCAGTAGCTGTTCGGGCGCTTCGCCTCGTCCAGCTTGGTGAAGGTGCCTGCATCGACCAGCGTCCGGCACAGTGACTCGTACTCGTCGGCGGAACCGTCGCACCAGTGGATCGACTCCGGCTGGAGAATCTCGGCCCAGTCGTTGACCCACTGCTGCAGGCGTGCGTTCGACGTTGTTGCTGCCATGACGAACCTCACATGTTCATGACGAGGGGATGAACGGACGGGTGCCCGCCCTGCCCGAGAGGTTATTCGCCTGGGGTGCCCATGTCCGCTTCCGAACCGAGCCGGAGAGCGGTGGCGCGGCCCGCCGCGTCGAGGTTGAAGACGACTCGCTGGCCCTGCCGCACCATGCGGAATATGGACCCTTCGAGAGCGTCGGAGGCGAGGTCGTACTCGCTGAGATCTGTGTCGGAAATCACGATGCCCTCGCCGTTCGAGGGGTCGTAGGCCTTGATGACGCCCTGCATGGCGCGGATGCCCTAGCGGGCGGCCTTCGTGACCTTGCCCGACTTGATGCAGGCGGTGCAGGCGTAGACGCGGCGGGGGGAGCCCTTCACCACGGCGCGGATGCGCTGGATGTTCGGGTTCCAGCGGCGCTTGGTGCGCACATGGGAGTGCGACACGGACATGCCCCAGCTCGGGCCCTTGCCACACACTTCGCAAACTGCAGCCATCAGACGATCCTTTGTTCGGCGGGGACCAGGGTCCCCAAGACGCGAGTACCGAGGCTACAAGCAGGTCTCGGCACCCCCCAACTGTCCCGGGGCACATAATTCCGCCGGGGAGGGTGGTTCGGCCGTGTCTCGGGGCATCAGTACGCTTTGCCCCGTGTCAGAACTTGACGTCCTGGGGGCCGAGGACATCCGCCGCACCGTGGTCACCTTCCGTGACGCCATGCGGGCCCACGCGCCCGGGATCAACCGGCTGAACGTGTACCCCGTGCCGGACGGCGACACCGGCACCAACATGGCGCGCACCCTCGACGCGGTCGTCGCCGAGCTGGACGGCGCCACCGGGGAGATGGATTCCACCTGCAAGGCGATCAGCCACGGTTCGTTGATGGGGGCGCGCGGGAACTCGGGCGTCATCCTCAGCCAGATCCTCCGCGGCTTCGTCGGCACGATCAACGACGCCCGCGAGTCGAAGGTGAACGCCACCCGCGTGGCCGAGGCACTGAAGAAGGCGTCCGCCTCGGCGTACGAGGCGGTGCTGAAGCCGATCGAGGGCACGATCCTCACCGTCGTGCGCGAGTCGGCCGATGCCGCCGCTGTCGCCGTGTCGAACGGCGCCACGCTCTCCGCCACCCTGCGCGCCGCGCGCACTGCCGGTCGCGACGCGCTCGCGCGGACACCCGAGATGCTCCCCGTGCTGAAGGATGCCGGGGTCGTGGACGCCGGCGGCGCGGGGTACCTGCTCCTGCTCGACGCGGCCATCCATGTGGTCGACGGTGAGCCCATGCCCGAGCCCGACGAGTCGGCCGGCCCGTCCGCCGAGCAGCTGGAGGCCGTGGCCCTGCGTCACCATGACGACGGCACCACGGACGTGAGCGAGCTGCGCTACGAGGTGATGTTCTTCC
This sequence comes from uncultured Bifidobacterium sp., assembly GCA_964653385.1. Classification (GTDB taxonomy): domain Bacteria; phylum Actinomycetota; class Acidimicrobiia; order Acidimicrobiales; family Ilumatobacteraceae; genus UBA2093. Next base: position 3,240 of record CAZZFB010000031.1, read on the forward strand.
TCGACCTCGACGACGCGAAGTCCGCCGACTTCAAGAAGGCGTGGGGTGCCATCGGCGACTCCATCGTGGTCGTGGGCGGCGACGGCCTGTGGAACTGCCACATCCACACGAACGACATCGGCGCCGCCATCGAGGCGCCCATCGCGCTCGGCGGCCGACCCCGCCAGATCCGCGTGACCGACCTCTTCGAGGAGGTCGCAGAGGAGCACGCCGCGCGCGAGGCGACCCTCGGCGGGCCCGCCACGCACAAGCCGCCCGCATCGTCGCTGCCGCCCGTCACGTGCGCGGTCGTCGCGGTCGCCAGCGGCGACGGCCTGGCGGAACTGTTCGGCCAGCTCGGCGTCCACGGGGTCGTGTCCGGCGGCCAGACGCTGAACCCGTCCACGGCGGAGCTGCTCGCGGCGGTCGAGCACATGAACGCCGGCCAGGTGATCATCCTGCCGAACAACAAGAACATCATCCCCGTCGCCCAGCAGGTCGACGAGCTCTCCTCCAAGGAGGTCCGGGTGGTGCCCACCACCTCCATGCCGGAGGCGCTCGCCGCCCTCGTCACGTACGACCCCGAGGCCTCGGCGGAGACGAACGCCCGCACCATGTCGGCCGCCGCCGCCTCGATGACCACCGGCGAGGTCACGCAGGCCGTGCGCGACACCGCCACGGACGCCGGCGCCGTCACGGCGGGGGACTGGATCGGGATCGTGCGGGGGGACGGCATCGTCGCGATCGCCGGTTCCGTCGTGGGTGCGTGCACGCAGCTCCTCGACCACATCATCGACGGCTCCGGCGAGCTGCTCACCGTCGTCACCGGCGCGGATGCGGGCCAGGCCGAGACGGACCAGATCATCGCCTGGCTGGGCGACAACAGGCCCGGTGTCGCCGTCGAGGTCCACCGCGGCGGCCAGCCCCTGTACCCGTACCTGTTCGGCGTTGAGTAGGGGGCCCATCACCGCGCGCGAGCTCGCCGGGATGGACGTCGACGTCGTCAAGGGCATCGGCGACAAGAAGAAGGACGCGCTCGAGACGTTCGGCATCTCCTCCGTGCTCGACCTCCTGGAGACGTACCCGCGGCGGTGGGTCGACCGCACGCGCGAGGCGCAGGTCGCACAGCTCGAGGAGGGCGTCCCCACCATGGTCGTGGTGCGGGTGGACGCGTCCAGCTCGTTCAAGACGAAGACCGGACGCAAGATGGTCACCGTGCGGTGCTCTGACGGGTCCGGCCGCATCTCGCTCACCTTCTTCAACCAGAACTGGCGCGAGAAGCAGCTGACGCCGGGCCTCACGATCGCGGTCTTCGGGAAGCCGGAGCGGTACCGCGGCTACCTGCAGATGACGAACCCCATCGTGGACCTCATCGGTGACCGCACGGGCCGCATCGTCTCCATCTACCCGCAGAGCGAGAAGTCGCGGATCAGCACGTGGGACCTCGCCAAGTGGATCGAGAGCACCCTCGTGCGCTGCGAGCCCAGGGGCATCGCCGACCCCGTCCCGCCCGAGGTGACGGAGGCACTCGGCCTCCTGCCGCGCGGCCGCGCGCTGCACGACATCCACCTGCCCGACTCGATGGAGTCCAGGCACGCGGCCCGGCGCCGTCTCGCCTTCGACGAGGTGCTGCGCGTGCAGGTGATGCTGGTGGCCCGCAAGCTGCAGGCCGCCCAGGAGTCGCGCGGGTTCGCGCACCGGGCGGGCGGCCCGTTGATCGAGCGCTTCGATGCGTCGCTCCCGTTCCCCCTGACCGGCGCGCAGAGACGCGTGATCGACGAGATCGTCGCCGACATCTCGGACCCCTCGCCGATGCACCGCCTGCTGCAGGGCGACGTGGGCGCCGGCAAGACCGTGGTGGCCGTGTCGGCGATGCTGCGCGCCGTGCAGGGCGGCCACCAGGCGGCACTCATGGCGCCGACCGAGGTGCTCGCCGACCAGCACGCCATCGGCGTCCGGCGACTCCTCGACGGGCTGGAGATACCCGACGACGGGAACCTCTTCGGCGGCCGCCCCGTGCGCGTGGAGCTGCTCACGAACAAGGTGTCGGGCGAGCAGCGCAGGAAGGTGCTGGCGGGACTCGCCGACGGGTCCGTCGACATCGTCGTCGGCACGCACGCATTGATCCAGGACGGGGTCGACTTCGCGAGCCTCGGCCTGGTGGTGGTCGACGAGCAGCACAGGTTCGGCGTGGAGCAGCGGGCGAAGCTGCGCGACAAGGCCGTCGGTGCGGGCGAGGGCCTCACCCCGGACCTGCTGGTGATGACGGCGACGCCGATCCCGCGCACCGCCGCGATGACCGTCTACGGCGACCTCGACGTGAGCGTGCTCGACGAGCTGCCGCCGGGGCGCACGCCCATCGTCACCGAGTGGGTGAGCACCCCGGTCGCGGTGGAGGCCATGTGGGAGGCGGTGCGCGGGGCGGTCTCCCGCGGCGAGCAGGCGTACGTGGTGTGCCCGCTCATCGAGGAGAGCGAGAAGCTGGAGGTGTCGTCGGCCCAGACGGTGCACGACGAGCTGTCGGCGGGCGAGCTCTCCGGCCACCGCGTCGGGTTGCTCCACGGCCGCATGTCATCGGCGGACAAGGAGTCGGTGATGGAGCGGTTCCGGTCCGGCGGCATCGACGTGCTCGTGGCCACCACGGTCATCGAGGTCGGTGTCGACGTCCCGAACGCCACGCAGATGGTCATCCTCGATGCCGACAGGTTCGGCATCGCCCAGCTGCACCAGCTGCGCGGCCGCGTCGGCCGCGGCAGGCTCGCGTCCACGTGCCATCTCGTCACGCAGACCGACGAGCCGTCGCCGCGCGTGGAGGCACTGGTCTCGTCCACCGACGGCTTCGTGCTGGCGGAGGAGGACCTCAAGCTCCGCGGGGAGGGCACCGTGATGGGCACCGTGCAGAAGGGGCGCAGCGACCTGCGCCTGGCCTCGCTGCAGACGGACCTCGACCTCATCCAGGCCGCCCGCGACGCGGCCGTGCGGATCGTGGGCGACGACCCGTCGCTCGCGGGGCACCCGCTGCTGCGCGACGAGATCGATCTGTACTTCACCGCCGAGCAGGAGGACAACCTGCTGAAGGGCTGAGCCCTGCTCGGCTACCGTCACCCGTGCGCCGCCCGGCGCGTCGAACCTGGGGGTCCGGATGTTGGTCAGAGGCATGCACGTGGTGGTGACCGGCGGGTCACGGGGCATCGGCGAGGCGATGGCGCGCGACTTCGCCGCCCGCGGGGCGCGGGTCACCGTCGTCGCGCGCAGCGAGGAGTCGCTGCGGAGGGTCGCCGGCGAGATCGGCGGCAACGCGGTGGTGGCCGACCTCAGCGACGACCGCGTGGTGGACACGTTGATCGAGTCGATCGAGCGCGACCACGGCCCGGTCGACATCCTCGTGAACAACGCGGGCCTCGAGACCAACACACCGTTCGCGGTGGAGGACCCGCGCGAGATCCGCACGGTCTCGCGGCTCAACCTGGAGACACCGATGATGCTCTCGCGGCACGTCCTGCCCGGGATGCTGCAGCGCGGCCGCGGCCACCTCGTGTTCGTGTCGTCGCTCGCGGGCACGGCGGGGTTCCCCGGCATGTCGGTCTACTGCGGCACCAAGGCGGGCATCCTGAACTTCTTCTCCTCGCTGCGCCGCGAGCTGAAGCACACGCCGGTCGGGATGACGGTCCTCTCGCCCGGTCCGGTCGACACCCAGATGTGGGACACGATCGAGGAGTCCGTGCCCACCGTGCAGAAGGTGGTGCGGAGATTCGAGACGCTGCATCTCATCCCGAAGGCGGATGCCGGCGACATCGCCCGGCGCACCGTGAGCGCAGTGGAGAAGGGCCGCCCCTACGTGCGCGACCCGAAGAGGCTGAGCACCAATTTCTGGTTCAACATGGCTCCCACGCGCATCGCGAACGCGTGCCTGGCGGGCATCAGGTTCGATCCCCTCGACCGCGGCACGCGGCACAACTGACGGGTCAGCCCGGCTGTTCGTCGGTGTCGTCCTCGGCGAGGACGATGTCCCACCTGTCGCGGCAGTCGCGGCACCGGTAGGTGACCACGTCGCCGACCTCCCACATGCCGTCCTCGGGCGGGAAGGTGATGAGGTGGCACGGGCCCCCGCAGTCGACGCACACGATGGACTCGCTGGGGGTGATCACCTCCGTAGTCTGTCTGCTGTGCGAGTAGTTGCGGGTGACCTGCGCGGCCGGCGCATCGAGTCCCCCACGGGCGACGCGACACGGCCGACGACGGACAAGGTCCGCGAGGCCGTGTTCAACGCGCTCGTCAGCCTCGGTGCGGTGGAGGGTGCGCGCGTGCTCGACCTCTTCGCCGGCACGGGGGCGATGGGCATCGAGGCGCTCTCCCGCGGGGCCGCCCACTGCACGTTCGTGGAGCAGGACCGCGCCGCCCTCGCGGTGCTCCGCACGAACATCGACAAGCTGGGAGTGGCGCAGCGCAGCACGGTCGTGTCCGGCGACGCCGCGTCCGCACTCGTCGGCGGCCACGCGGCCGACATCGTCATCGTCGACCCGCCCTACGGTTTCGCGGACTGGGGGAGGGTGCTCGCGAACGTCGGCGATGCTCTCGTCATCATCGAGTCCGGTGCCCCGGTCAGCGTGCCTGACGGTTGGGAATGCCTGCGGGAGCGCCGGTACGGGCGCACGAACGTGGCATTTCTCCGTCCTGCCCCCGACGGAGGCGGTACGGTGGGGTCGTCATGAGCACCGTGCTGTACCCGGGCAGTTTCGACCCGTTCCATGTGGGTCACCTCGACGTGGTGGAGCAGGCCTCCGCCCTCTTCGGGACCGTCGTCGTCGCCGTCATGCACAACCCGGACAAGCCCTCGGGCGCCCTCGCGACCGCAGAGCGAGTGGAGATGGCCCGCTCGTCCACGGCCCACCTGCCGAACGTGCGGGTCGAGGCCCACCCCGGGCTCGCCGTCGACGCGGCCCGGAACGCCGGTGCCGACTTCATCGTGAAGGGCCTGCGCACCTCCGGGGACTTCGAGGTCGAGCAGCAGATGGCGCACACGAACTTCGCCGTGTCGGGCGTGCGCACGGTGTACGTGCCCTGCACCCCCGCTTACTCGTTCATCAGCAGCCGGTTCATCCGGGACATCGCAGCCAACGGGGGCGACGTCTCGTCCATGGTCCACCCCTCGATCCTGGCCGGTCTCGTGTCGGCCCTGACCCGGAGCAAGTGATGCCTCGCGACTTCGACGACCTCGACGACGACCTGATCGACGACACCTTCCCCACGCCGGCGCCCGTCCAGGCGCGCATGGGCGACAGCGAGGTGCTGCTGCGCCGCGCCGTCGACATCATCGCCACGGCACCCAGCATCCCGCTCTCCAGCACGCCGCGCATCGACCGCGACGAGATCATCGAGCTGCTCGAGGACGCGCTCGAGCGGCTGCCCGAGGAGATCCGCCAGGCGCGCTGGATGCTGAAGGAGCGCCAGGAGTTCCTCGACAAGACGAAGCGCGAGGCCGACGAGATCGTCACGGCGGCGCGCCAGCAGGCGGAGCGCATGGTCCAGCGGACCGAGGTCGTGCGGGCCGCGGAGCTGCGTGCGCGCCAGGTGGTGGAGGCCGCCGAGGAGGAGAGCCGCAGGCAGCGCAACGAGACGGAGGATTTCCTCGACCAGCGTCTCGCGAGCTTCGAGATCCTCATTGACCGCCTGCAGAAGACCGTGCACAACGGCCGCCAGCGGCTCTCCATCGGCATGCACGAGGAACCTGCCCCCGCGCCGCAGGAGGACGAGCCGGCCCCGGGGAGCGGTTTCTTCGACCAGGACCTGCACTGACGCAGCCGTGGCCACGCCGCTCATCGTCAACGTCGTCGAGCTCATGCGGCGGCCGGGCAACACCAAGGACGTCGACGTCTCCGTCACGGCTGCCGACCTCGTCTTCGACGACGAGCGGATGACCGCATCGGACGTGGGTGTGCACCTCCACCTGGAGGCGCTCTCGAACGGCATCTCCGTGCACGGGACCACGACGGCGCAGTGGCAGGGGGAGTGCAGGCGCTGCCTCGCGCCGCTCGTGCGCCCCATGACGGTGGAGGTCGACGAGCTGTACCAGGCGGTCCCGGACTCCCCGGACGCCCACGCGATCGAGAACGACCAGATCAACCTGCTGCCGATGGTGCGGGAGAACCTGCTGCTCGCGATCCCGCTCGGCCCGCTGTGCGCCGACGACTGCCCGGGGTTCTGCCCGCAGTGCGGGACCGACCTGAAGACGGGCAGTTGCGGCTGCTCCCGGCCCACCGGGGACGACCGTTGGGCCGCGCTCGACGCCCTGAAGGACCGGCTGAAGGACGCCCAGGGGTAGGTTTCGGCCGAATTCGGCTATCCTTCCCTGACCCCGCAACGGGGTGTTTGTGCCTCTAGCCAAGGGAGACCACGGTGGCCGTTCCCAAGAAGAAGAAGTCGAAGTCGAAGACCCGCATGCGTCGCGCGTCCAACTGGCGCCTCGGCGCGCCCTCGCGCAGCACCTGCCCGCGGTGCCAGTCCGCCAAGCTCCCCCACGTCGTGTGCGGCAGCTGCGGTTGGTACAAGGGCCGCGTCGCGGTCCAGGTCGAGCAGTAAGCCGACCCCTCCATGTTGCCGATCGCAGTTGACGCGATGGGCGGCGACAGGGCCCCCGGGGAGATCCTCGCGGGCGCCCTCCAGGCCGCGGAAGCCGGCATTCCTGTCGTCCTCGTCGGTCCGGAAGGTCTCGAGGGGACGGGCGGGCTCCCGCTGATCGCCGCGAGCGAGGTCATCGAGATGGACGACGACCCCGCGTCGTCGGTCCGCAAGAAGCGCGACTCCACGCTCGTGCGTGCCGCCGAGGCCGTCCGTGACGGCAAGGCGAGCGCCATGATCTCCGCGGGCAACACCGGCGCCACCATGGCGAGTGCGTTGCTGCGCATGGGCCGCATCAAGGGCGTCCACCGCCCTGCGATCGCCACCCCGGTGCCGGTGCCGGGCAGCACCCCCACGGTCCTCCTCGACGCCGGTGCCAACGCCGAGGTGCAGGCCGACTGGCTGGTCCAGTTCGCCGTGATGGGCTCGGTCTACGCGCGCCAGCGCTACGGCATCGCCCAGCCGAAGGTGGGCCTGCTCTCCATCGGCGAGGAGCCCGGCAAGGGCGACACGCTCCGCAAGGACGCGTACGAGCTGCTCGCGGCCGCGCCGGGGATCAACTTCATCGGCAACGTCGAGGGCCGCGACATCATGACCGACGCCGTCGACGTGGTCGTGACCGACGGTTTCACCGGCAACGTCGTGCTGAAGACGCTCGAGGGCACCCTGCGCACCGTGATCCGCGCGCTCCTCGAGGCGATCACCCAGCCGGAGTACAAGGAACACGCCGATGCGCTGATGCCGGCGCTTCTCCCCATGTACGCAACGTTCGACCCCGACAACACGGGCGGGGCGATCCTGCTCGGCATCGACGGGGTCTGCATCATCTCCCACGGCTCCAGCAGCGCGCGGGCGATGGTGAACGGCATCAAGGTCGCACAGGAAATGGTGGAGACCGGCATGGTGGGCGCGATCCGCGACGCCATCGCCGCGACCTCCGCCGAGTAGGAGGACGGACGGCACCATGGCATCCATCGAAAGGTCACACGTGACGAGGACGGTCGCTGCGCACCTCGCCGAGATCCTCGAGACCGACGCGTCCGCCATCACCGAGGACCAGACGTTCGTCGAGGACCTCGGCGCGGACTCGATCGCGCTCATCGAGCTTGTCGACGCACTGGAGCAGGAGTTCTCCGCGACCCTCGAGGGGTTCTCCTTCGACGACGAGGAGCTCGCCCAGTTGAAGACCGTGAAGGACGCCGTCGACTACGTCATGCGCGCCCACGGCGCCTGACCCGCGCGGGACCGGGCAGATGGACAGACCGGCCGAACCGGACCTCCGGGCACTGATGGCGGTGACGGGATACTCGTTCAGCGACGAGTCGCTGCTGCGCCTCGCGCTCGTGCACCGGTCGTACCAGGCAGAGCACGGCGAGCCCGACTCCAACGAGCGCCTCGAGTTCCTCGGCGACGCAGTCCTCGGGTGGGTGGTCGCGGACCTCGCGTACCGCCGCCTCCCGGACGACGACGAGGGACGCCTCTCGGACCTGCGCCAGGCGGTGGTGAACACCGGGGCCCTCGCGGACAGGGCCCGCGAGATCTCGCTCGGCGACTACGTGCTGCTCGGCCAGGGCGAGTCGTCCGGCGGCGGCCGGGACAAGGATTCGATCCTCGCCGACGCGTTCGAGGCGGTCATCGGGGCGATCTACCTGGACGGCGGCGAGGCGCCCGCCGCATCGTTCGTCCGCAGGATGCTGTCGGCGGCGGTGGAGGAGATGATCCCCGTCCTCGACACGGTGGACGCAAAGACCAGCCTGCAGGAGCTGTGCGCGGCGGGGGGTCATCCCGTGCCGCGCTACGACACGGACGGTGAGGGCCCCGACCACGACCGCGTGTTCACGGCCACCGTCACCGTGGGCAACAGGGTGCTCGGCACGGGGCAGGGCCGCACGAAGAAGGCCGCCGAGCAGCTCGCGGCACGCGCCGCGATCGCCGCGCTGTCGCGCTGACATGCCCGAGCTCCCCGAGGTCGAGACCGTCCGGCGGGGGATCGAGTCCCGCGTGGTGGGGCGCAGGATCGGCGAGGTCACGGTCGGCCGCGAGCGCAGCGTCAGGCGCGTCGGCAGGGAAGCGGTCATCACGGGCCTGACCGGGGCCACGGTGGTCTCCGCGGACAGGCGCGGCAAGTACCTGCTCTGCGGTCTCGACACCGGCGACAGGATGATGATCCACCTGCGCATGAGCGGGCGCGTGATCGTCGCGCCGCACGGGGCAGTGAGGCCGCCGCACACGCACGTGATCCTGCCGCTCGCGCCGCGGGACGGCACGCGCGAGGAGATGTGGTTCGTGGACCCGCGGACGTTCGGCGAGGTCGTGGTGTACGACCCGGCGGAGGAGGACGAGGTCATCCCCGAGCTCGCGCGTCTCGGCATCGACCCCATCCGCGACCCGTTCGACGCGGACGTGCTGCGCGCCGCGCTCAGGGGCCGGCGCGGGGCGCTGAAGCCCCTCCTCCTCGGGCAGCACGTGGTCGCGGGGATCGGGAACATCTACGCCGACGAGATCCTGCACCGTTGCAGGATGAGATGGGACCGCCCCGTCGACTCGCTCCGTCGTCCACAGGTGCAGCTGCTCGCCGAGCAGACCGTGGCGGTTCTCTCGGAGGCCATCGAAGCGGGCGGTTCCACGCTCGATGACACCCAATACGTTGACGTCGAGGGCAACACGGGGTGGTTCCAGCTGAACCATCTCGTCTACGGGCGCGAGGGCGAGGGATGCCTGACCTGTGGAAAAAGTCGGATCCGCCGGGTCGTCGCGGCGGGCCGTTCCACGTCGTACTGCGCACGTTGCCAGAGGTGACGCGGCACGCGGATACGAGGTCCGCGCGGGTGCCGTTCCGTTACTGTGGGAACCGCCGTGTTCCTCAAGTCGCTCACCCTCAAGGGATTCAAGTCTTTCGCTGATGCGACCGTGCTCGAGATGGAGCCGGGCGTCACCGTCGTCGTCGGGCCGAACGGCTCGGGCAAGTCGAACGTGGTCGATGCCATCGCATGGGTGCTCGGTGCGCAGGCTCCCTCCTCGGTGCGCTCGCAGAAGATGGAGGACGTCATCTTCAACGGCACGAAGAAGCGCCCCGCGCTCGGCCGCGCCGAGGTGATGCTGACCCTCGACAACTCCGCCGGCCTGCTGCCGCTCGACTTCAGCGAGGTCACGGTCAGCAGGACGCTCTTCCGCAACGGGGACAGCGAGTACGCGATCAACGGGGTCGAGTGCCGCCTGCTGGACGTGCAGGAGCTCCTGTCGGACGCGGGAGTCGGCCGCCAGCAGCACGTCATCATCAGCCAGGGCCAGATCGACGCCGTCCTCACGGCGCGCGCCGAGGACCGGCGCGCGATCATCGAGGAGGCCGCCGGCGTCCTGAAGTACCGCAAGCGCAAGGAGAAGGCCGAGCGCCGTCTCGAGTCGACGGAGGCGAACCTGCTGCGCGTGCAGGACCTCATCCGCGAGGTTCGCCGCCAGCTGCGCCCGCTGGAGCGCCAGGCAGAGGCCGCCCGCCGCCACGAGGAGGTGCAGGCGGAACTGCGCGCCCTGCGGCTCTTCCTCTCCGGCCGCGAGATCGCGGGGCTGCGCGCCCGTCTCGCCGCGCTCGCCGGCGAGAAGACCGAGGTCTCCGGTGCGGAGGCCGACACGAGGAAGCGCCTCGCCGCGCTCGACACGGAGGTGCTGGCCGCCGAGGCCGAGCTCTCCGCGCGCGGCGACTCCGGCGTGAGCGACGAACTGGTGCGCGTGGAGCAGCTGCGCGAGCGGGCCCGCGGCCTCTCGGCCCTCATCGCCGAGCGCCGCCGCGGCCTGGAGCGCGACCAGGGCCAGATGATGGCGGACGACGTCGTCGCCACGCTCGAGGCCGACGTCGCCCAGTCGCGCGAGGAACTGGTGGAGGTCGAGCGCGGTCTCGCGATCGCCGCGGAGGAGGCAGAGCGGCTTCTCTCCGAGGAGAGCGCCTTCGAGCAGGAGCGCGAGGCGAACGGCATGTTCGCGAGCGTGCCGTCGTCGCAGGCGGCCGGCGCGGCGGCCGAGGTGCGCGGCGAGCTGCGCACCCTGCGCAACACGGTGGAGCAGAACGCCGGCGAGATCCAGCGCCTGCAGACGCGCATCGAGCAGATCGCCTCCCGTGACCAGCAGACGAACACGGAGATCCAGGGGCTGCAGCGCGACCTCGAGGACGCCGAGAACGCGGTTGCGGTGCTGCGCGAGGAGATGACCGGGCTCGACAGGCGGCGTGACCTCGCCGAGACCGATATCGACCGCCTCCAGGAGGAGGTCATCGCCGCGGAGCGGCGACACGCGCAGCGGGCCGCGCGCGTGGAGTCGCTCTCGTCCGCGGACGCGGCGTCGCGCGCACGCACCGGCGCGGAGAACCTCGCCGCGGTCCCGGGTGTCGTCGGTGCGTTGATCGACCTCGTCACCATCGATGCCGGGTGGGACGCCGCGGTGCGTGCGGGCCTGGGCGAGGCCGTGGGCGCCGTGCTCGTCTCGGACGCCGCCGTTGCCCGCGACGCCCTGCGCGCGCTGCGCTCGAACGGCCAGAACGGAGCGGTGCTCGCGCTCGGCGCGGTGCGCCCCTCGGGTGCCGCACTGCCGGCCGGCGCCCAGCCGCTGCGCGCAAGGGTCAACCCGGTGCCCGGCGCACCGTCGGCGCTGCCCGCCCTCCTCGACGCACTGCTCGAGGGCATCGGCTGCGTGGAGGACACGGACGACGCCGTCACCGTGTCGTCGGCGAACCCCTCGTCGGTGGTCGTCACCCGTGCAGGTGACCGCTTCGGCCGGAGCGCGTGGCGCATCGGGGCCGCCGACGAACTCGGCTCGCAGGAAGTCGTGGACGCGGCACGCCGCGACGAGGCAGCCGCGCTCGCCGACGTCGCGCGCCTGAAGAACGAGCAGGATGCCGCACGCCAGGAGCTGAACACCGTGCGCCGTCTCGCCGTCGACACCCAGCAGCGCCTCCAGCGCCAGTCGGAGGCCGTGGAGATGGCGGCCGACACCCTCACGAGCGCCGTCAACGACCGCCGTGCCGGGGCCACGGAGCAGCAGATGTCGCGCGACGCGATCGAGGAGATCCGCGAGCGGATGCAGCAGTACACCTCGCGCGTCACGGAGCTGGAGGGGATCCTCCCCGCTCTCGAGGAGAACGAGGCGGCGGAGCTCGCGGCGGTCGCTGCCTTCAACGAGGCGCGCGCCGCGTTCGACTCGCAGCTCGCGCACCTGTCCATGCGGCGCACCGACCTCGAGGTGCGGCTCGCCGGCCTCCGCGAGCGCGACCAGTACCTGCGCCAGCGCATCGAGGACGGCGAGTCGAAGCTCGGGGCGAACTCCGAGGCGCGTCTCGAGGCCGCGTCGCGCCGCCAGCGGGTGGAGCGGACGATCGAGGCGATCGACAGGCTGTCGGCACTGGTGGAGTCGCACCGCACCGAGACGGAGGGCCGCCTGGCGGAGCTGCACGAGATCCGCCGCCGCCAGAGCGACGAGGTGCGCGCCGTCGCGGCCCGCCTCGACCAGGCGAGGCGCGACCGTCACACGGCCGAGCAGGAGCTCGAGGTCGCACGGGAACGGGCGCGCCGGATCGACGTGGAGGACGCCGAGGTGCGCATGCGCCTGGAGGCAGCCGTGGAGACGCTGCGCCGCGAGCTGGAGGTGGAGCCGGAGACCGCCGAGGCGGCCCCGATGCCGGAGGTTCCCGAGGGCACCACGCACGCGGACCGCGCGCGGGCACTGGAGCGCGACATCCGCCTGATGGGCCCGATCAACCCGCTCGCCCTGCAGGAGTTCACCGAGCTGCAGCAGCGCCACGAGTTCCTCGAGGAGCAGCTCGCGGACGTGCGGAACACGCGCCGCGAGCTCGCCCAGGTGATCGCGGCGATCGACCAGGAGATCCAGTCGGTGTTCGCGGCCGCGTTCGCGGACGTCAGCCACAACTTCGTGGAGCTCTTCTCGCTGCTGTTCCCCGGCGGCGCCGGCAAGCTGGCGCTCACCAACCCGGATGACCTGCTGAACACCGGCATCGAGATCGAGGCGACGCCCCCCGGCAAGACGTTCAAGAAGCTGTCGCTGCTCTCGGGCGGCGAGCGCTCGCTCACGGCTGTCGCGTTCCTCTTCTCGGTGTTCCGCAGCCGTCCCTCGCCGTTCTACGTGATGGACGAGGTCGAGGCCGCCCTCGACGACGTGAACCTGCACCGCTTCCTCGGGCTCGTCGCCGAGTTCCGCCGTGACGCCCAGCTCATCATCGTGAGCCACCAGAAGCGCACGATGGAGGCAGCCGACTGCCTGCTCGGCGTCAGCATGCAGCCGGGCGGCTCCTCCAAGGTCGTCA
>CAZZFB010000032.1:0-15805 GCA_964653385.1 uncultured Bifidobacterium sp.
AACCAGTCGCTGCGGTGGTCCATCGTGACCATGGTGTCGATGCAGGCGGTGCTGGTCGCCGCCATCCGCCTGCTCTAGGTCAGCCGCCGCTGAGCGCGGCGACGACCTCGTCGTCCGGCACTGTCAGGTCGTCACGGTTCGCGAGGTACCCCTCGGGCAGCACCACCTTGATCGGGCCGTTGGTGTGGCCGCGCGCCAGTCGCTCGCCACCGGGCACGAGGCGCATCGCGCGGTCGAGGCGGGCGGATACCCCCAGCAACTCGTCGAACGACGACACGGTGGCGAACGCCCGCCGTGCGTCCGACCCCACGGGGTAGCCGGTGAGGTACCAGCCGGCGTGCTTGCGGAAGTTGCGGATGCCGAAGTCGGCACCCATGACGGACATGAGGCCCTCCGCGTGGGAGGCCATCACATCGAGGACGAAACCCAGGTCGGGTGACGCCTGGACGGGCCGGCCGGCGAACACATCTACGAGGTCGCGGAACAACCACGGCTTGCCGAGACAGCCGCGGCCCACCACAACACCGTCGCACCCCGTCTGCTCCATCATGACGAGTGCGTCGTTCGCCTCCCAGATGTCGCCGTTGCCGAGCACGGGAATCCCCTTCACCTCGCGCTTCAGCTCCGCGATCGCCTCCCAGCGTGCCGCGCCCGCGTAGTGCTGCTCCGCGGTGCGTGCGTGCAGGGCGATCATGGCGATCCCCTCCTCCTGCGCGGCGCGGCCCGTGTCGAGGAACGTCACGAGGTCGTCGTTGATGCCGATGCGGAACTTGCAGGTCACGGGCACCCCGAACGGCTCCGCCGCCGCGACGGCGGCCGCCATGATGGCCCGCGTGAGGTTGCGCTTCACGGGCACCGCGGCTCCACCGCCCTTGCGCGTCACCTTCGTGGCCGGGCAGCCGAAGTTCATGTCGATGTGGTCGGCCGCGTCCTGCTCGCACAGTGCGCGCACGGCGCGCCCCACGAACTCCGGGTCGCTCCCGTAGATCTGCAGGCTGCGGAAGTCCTCGTCCGGCCCGAACGCGACCATCTTCTTCGTCTTCTCGTTCCCGTGCACGAGAGCCGCCGCCATCACCATCTCGCTCACGTAGACGAGACCCGGCCCGAAACTGCGGCACTGCGCGCGGAACGGGATGTTCGTGACGCCAGCCATGGGGGCCAGCACCACGGGAACGGGGAACTCGCGGCCGCGGAGGACGAGCGGGAGTCGGCTCACGGCAGGGGCCCCCTCGGCACCTCGGACAACTTCAGGTTCGGGTACGCACCGCAGTCAAGACCCATCGGCCCGTCGCTGCGCAGGCGGTGCCATGCGGCGGCGGCGATCATCGCGGCGTTGTCGGTGCACATTGCCCTTCCCGGCAGGGCCACCTTCATGCCGGCCTCGGCACCGCGCCGCGACATCTCGCTGCGCAGCAACGAGTTCGCCGCGACGCCGCCGCCGAGCACCACGCCGCGCGCACCGGCCTGCTCCGCGGCGCGCAGGGTCTTGGCGCACAGCACGTCGACGACGGCCGCCTGGAACGACGCGGCGATGTCGACCGTGGAGGTGCCCGGGTTGCGCCTGGCATGGTTGACGACCGACGTCTTCAGCCCGCTGAAGGAGAAGTCCAGGCCCTCGTGCATCATCGCGCGCGGGAACGCGACGGCGGCGGCGTCACCCTCCGCCGACACGCGGTCGATCGCGGGGCCGCCCGGGTACCCCAGGTCCAGGAAACGGGCGACCTTGTCGTAGGCCTCGCCGGCTGCGTCGTCGATGGTGCGCCCGAGGACCCGGTAGTCACCGTGGCCGCGCATCTCGACGATCATCGTGTGCCCGCCGCTGACGAGCAGCACGACCAGGGGGAACTCGAGGGTGGGATCGTCGAGGAGACCGGCGTACAGGTGCGCCTCGAGATGGTTCACGCCGATGAACGGCCTGTCCCACACGAGGGCGAGGGACTTCGCCGCCGACACCCCGACCAACAGGGCGCCGATGAGCCCCGGCCCTGCGGTCGCGGCGACCGCATCCACTCGTGCGGGCGGGATCCCGGCCTCGTCGAAGGCCTGGCGCACCACGGGCACGATCGACTCGAGGTGCGCACGGCTGGCGACCTCGGGCACCACGCCGCCGAAACTGGCGTGGATGTCGATCTGGCTGCTGACCACCGAGGACAGAACGTCGTTGCCGCCCATCACGAGCGCGGCCGCCGTCTCGTCACAGCTCGTCTCGATGGCGAGGACGACGGTGGACTCGTCGAAGGACCGTGCCGTGCTCATCGGTTCCCCGGTCTCCGCGACTGGATGTGGTCGAGGCGGTCCGCGAACTCCTGCGTGTTGACCCCGTGGGCCCACATGATGATCGCGTCGTCGGTGTTCTCGTAGTAGCGCTTGCGCACCCCGGCGGGCACGAAACCGAACCTGCGGTACAGCTGCTGGGCGGCGGTGTTGGTGTGGCGAACCTCGAGCGTCATGGCCTCGCACCCCCGGTCGTGCGCCAGGCGGGCGAGGTCGAGCAGCATCTCGGTGGCGACGCCCCGCTGGTGCCACTCCGGGTCGACGGCGATGTTCGACACGTGCGCGTCGTCACCGCTGAACATCAGGCCGCCGTAGCCGACGAGGTTGTCGTCCACGTAGGCGACCAGGTAGTAACGGTTGCCGGCGCGCATCTGGTTCAGCTCCGTGACGAAGGTGCGGTGCGTCCACGGCCTCGGGTACAGCTGCTCCTCTATCTCGAGCACCCTGCGGAGGTGGCGCCGCCTCATGGTCTCGGTCGTGAGGGTGTTCGTGGAGCGTTCGCGCATGAAGCTCACCGGGCGCCCTCCCTCGTCTGCCAGTTGATCTCCGCGTCGGGGGCACGCAGGTACGCGGGCACCAGGGCATCGGCCGCGACGGCGAGGTCGCGTGCCGCCCTCAGCGCACCGAGCGCGAGCACGTGCTCGGCAGCGGGCATCGAGAGGGCGACCGGGCCGGGCTCTGCCATCGTGACCGACGCGAACTCCTCCGCGTGGCGCAGGAAACCCGTGCCGACGCACAGCACCGGTTCGCCCCGGTCCGCGATTGCGATCGCGACGTCGGACGGCGGCGCCACCTCGGGCCCGCGCAGCAGCACGGGCTCCGCCCCGGCCTGCCCGGGCCGGTACAGCGCCCAGTACACCTCCCCGCGGCGCGCATCGAGCGCGACCGCCACGGGAATGTCGGTGGTGCCGGCGCCCCACGCGACGGCATCGAGGCTGGTGACGGGAACGAGCGGCACGTCGAGTGCCCACGCCATGGCCTGCGCCGCGGACATGCCGACGCGCATCCCGGTGAAGAGCCCCGGCCCGATGTCGACGGCGATGTGGTCGATGCCGTCCGGGGTGACGGCTGCCTGGCGCAGCACGAACTCGATCATCGGGGTGAGCGACTCCGCGTGGCGCCTGTCGCTCGACAGCATCGCGGACGCACGCGGGCCGGCGTGGTCACCGACCGCGACACCCACGCGCTCGACCGCGGTCTCGATGGCGAGGATCACGCCGCCACCGCCGACAGTGCCGCGCGCAGCTTTTCCCACCGCGTGTCCCACGAGCGGCCCTCCACCGAGACGGTGATGTGGCGGGTGTCGTCGTCCTCGTCGTCGGGCTCGAGGTCGATGCGCAGGTGCCCGCCGAGCACGTCGGCCGCGACGTCGCCCCACTCCACGATCACGACGGCACCGAGGTCGGCGCGCTCGCGCAGGCCGAGGTCCGCCACCTCGCCGAGCGTGGCGAGCCTGTACAGGTCGGCGTGGTGCAGGGGAACGCGGCCGCTGCGGTACTCGTGCACGAGCGTGAACGTGGGGGAAGTGACGTCGTCGTCCGGGCCCACCCCGAGCGCGGCCGCGAAGCCGCGGGTGAATGCCGTCTTCCCCGCGCCCATCGGCCCCGCGAGCACGATGATGTCGCGTGGCCTGGCGAGGCCGGCGACCGCCGCGGCGAGGAGCGACGTCTGCGCAGGGTCCCGGGAGACGACCTCGATCACAGGTACCGCCTGTGGATGCGGGGCGACACCCCGCACACGATCTCGTACCCGATGGTGCCCGTCAACTCTGCCCAGTCGTCGGCGGTGACCGTGTGCCCGCCCTGCGTGCCGATGAGGACGACCTCGTCGCCCACGGAGACGGAGCTGTCCGGGCCGCAGTCGACCATCAACTGGTCCATCGTGACCGTGCCGGCGATCCGCCGCGGCACGCCGTTGACGAGGACGTGGCCGCCCTCGTGCCCGAGCCTCCGCGGCACGCCGTCCGCGTACCCCAGCGGCACGGTGGCGATGAGCGACTGCGCCGCGAGCGGGGTGCGGAGCCCGTAGGAGACCGCCTGGCCCGCCTCGACCCACCGCACCGCCGACACGCGCGCCTTCAGCGACATCGCGGGGATCAGGCCCCTGCACTCCTCCGCGACGCCGCGTCCGGGGAGGAGGCCGTACGTGGCGATGCCGACGCGGGCCATGTTGAACCTCGCGTGCGGGTTGGCGAGCGCGGCGGCGGAGTTCGCCGCGTGGACCACGGGCGGGGTGATGCCGCGGGCCGCGAGGTTGTCGAGGACACCCGTGAACAACCCGAGCTGGCGCGCGTTGGCCTCGTGCGCGGGCTCGTCCGCGACGGCGAAGTGCGTGTAGACGCCCTCGACGGAGAGCAACGGGTGGCTCGTCACGAACTGCGCGATGCCCAGCACCTCGGACGGCTGGGCACCCACCCGGTGCATGCCGGTGTCGACCTTGATGTGGACCCCGGTCTCGCGGCCGGTCTCCTGGGCCGCCGTCGCGACCGCGGCTGCGCCGCGCGTCGTCGCGACCGTGGGGGTGAGCGCGTAACCGACGAGCACCGGGGCGAGCTCCGCGGGCTGCTCGCTGAGGACGAGGATCGGTGCCTGGATCCCCGCGCGGCGGAGGGCGACACCTTCGTCCACGATCGCGACGCACAATCCCTTCGCTCCCGCCGCGAGAGCGGCCTGGGCCACCTGCACGGCCCCGTGGCCGTATCCGTTCGCCTTGACGACCGCCCACACGTCCGTGGGTGCGATGCGCTGGGCGATGACGGCGATGTTGTGCTGGATGACGCCGGTGTGCACCTCGGCCCACGCCCATCGCTGCGAGAAATCGACGCTCATTGCCCTGCCCCCGTGCCCATGATGTCATTGAGGACGTCGCTGATGCCGGCCACCACGTCGCGGGCGATCGCACCCTCGACAGGCAGGGAGGAACCCGCCATCCCGTGCACGAACGCCGCCGCGGCGGCGGCCTCCGGGGCGGCGAGCCCGCGGGCCAGGAACGCCCCCGTGATGCCGGCGAGGACATCACCGCTGCCGGCCGTGGCGAGCCGCTCGTCCCCGGACACCACCAGGTAGGTGGGGTGGCCCGGCGAGGCCACGACAGTGGTCGGGCCCTTCCGCAGAACGGTGCACCCGCAGGCGGCGGCGAGTGCCGCGGTCGCGCCGATGCGGTCATCGTCCGACGTGTCGCCGCCCATGGCGGCGAACTCGCCGTCGTGCGGGGTGAGGACCGTCTGTGCGGCGCGCCCCAGGAGCGTCCCGTAGCCGCCGCGCGGGTCGACTGACGCCGCGATCGCGTCCCCGTCGATGACGGCAGGCAGCCCGACTGCGGCCAGCACCTCCCTGACCTCGAGCGCGACGTCGTCACCGCGGCCGAGTCCGGGGCCGATCACCAGGCTGTCGAACCTCGCCGCGTCGGCAGAGACGAACCGCGACCAGTCACCCTCCGGCAGGGGGACGTGCACGACTTCCGTGGGGAACTGCGCACCCGCGCGGTCGGTGCCGCGGGTGGAGAGATGGACGATGCCTGCACCTGCCCGCATCGCCGCGACGGACGCGAGTGACGCGGCCCCGGGCATCCCGGCACTCCCTGCGACCATGCGCACCGCGTGCGACCACTTGTGGGCCTGCCTGTCGCGCGGCGGCAGCCAACGGCGGACGTCTGATGCCTCGACGACGTGGACGTCCGCGTCGTCACCCGGGTCGATGCCCACGTCCACGATGTCGATGACCCCGCACACGGACGGTCCGTCGCCGAGCACCATCCCCTGCTTCAGCGCCGCGAAGGTGACCGTGCGGTCGGCCACGAGCACCCCGCCGTTGACCGCGCCGGTGCGCCCGTCGAGCCCGCTCGGGATGTCGACCGCGAGCACGGGCACGTCGATGACGACCGGCGGCGACCACGTGCCGCGGAAGCCGATCCCGTAGGCGGCGTCGATGAGGATGTCGGCCGTGCGCGGGTCGACGAACAGCCCGTGGGCGGCCGCCGCATCGGTGACGGTGACGGAGGCACCCCAGGACGCAAGTGTCGCGGCTGCGACACGGCCGTCGTTGCCGTTGTTGCCCTTGCCCGCGACCACGGTCACCCGCCGGCCGTAGGTGCCGCCCATCATCGAGCGCGCTGCCTCCGCCACGGCATGTCCCGCCCTGCGGATGAACACGGCGGTGTCCCCGGTGGCGGCGAGCGCCGCGGCATCCGCCGCGTGCATCTGCTCGGGTGTCACGACGGGGATCACCCCGCAAGCGTAGGCGCGGGCCCGGCGAAACCGAGCGGGAGGTGCGTCTCGGCGCGGCCTCAGAGCGCCGCGACGACGGCCATCGCGACGGACGAGGTGTGCGTGATGGACACGTGCCAGCCGTTGATGCCGAGGCTCTCGGCGAGCTCCAGGGCGCGGCCCTCCACACGCAGCCGGGGTGCACCCGAGCCGAGGCGTTCCACCGAGACGTCATGGAACCCGAACGCCCCGAGACCGACACCCATCGCCTTCATCGCCGCCTCGCGCACGGCGAAGCGCGCCGCGAGCGAGGGCACCGGGTCCTTCGCCTCCTCGAGCGACGCGAGCTCCTCCGGGGTGAAGAGGCGCGTCCTCATCGCGGGCGTGCGCTGCAGCGAGAGACGGAAGCGTTCGATGTCGACCGCGTCGATGCCCACGCCGCGCACGGTCAGTTGCCCCCGTCGTTGCGCCAGTGGTCGGCGGTCTCCGACACCGGGAGGATGAGCAGGTCCGCGATCGGCACCTCGCCGAGCCGGTCCTCGCGGAACGACCCCTCGGTCTCCGTGACCCAGTCGACGAGCCTGTCGTACCTGCGGTCGTAGCCCTGCAGCACCCGCCGTGCGGTGGCGGCGGGGACGGTGCCGTGGAAGACCACGTGCAGGAGCGTGAGCCCCACGGTCTCGGCACCCTTCACCTCCGGCACGATGACCACGGTCCGGCCGTCCTTGCGGCCGCGGGCGACGAGCACCTGCTGCTCGTCCGCGACGCGTCGCTTGGTGCCCACGAGCGACGGGTTCGTGTCGACGCGCGACGTGAGGTCCCTCGCGAGGCCGCCGCGCTCCACGATGCTGATCGTGGCGGCGCCGCCGCGCGGGTCGCCGTTCACGGAGTAGCGCGTGAAACCGGTGACCGAGGCGACTGCCCCGTCCAGGGCTGCCAGCACCTTGAGCGTGGAGTAGGAAATGTGGTCGCGCGCGGCACCCGCCTCGAGCACGGCACGCACGAGCACGGCATCGAGGAGGCCCTCCTCGGTCCGCGAGATCCCGACGGTCACGGTCTTGGCCTGGTGCTTGATGGCGTCGACGGGGCGCGTGAGCTCGTCCACCGCCCTCGTCAGCGCGGTGACCAAGTCGTCGAGGAGGACGGCCGGCGTGGCGACCCGCCCCGTCTCGCGCTGGTAGTCGCGCAGCGGTTCCGCCGACGTCACGGTCCGCAGCAACGAGACGACGCGGACGGCCGTGCTCGCCTCGAGGTTCCCGTCGTACTGGCCGGTGCGCAGCCCGGCGAGGAACTCCTGCGAAGCGGTTCCGATGCGGCGTTCCACCGCGGCGAGCGCCTCCTCCCCGTTGCCGCCGCGCTCGACGACGTGCTCCACGACCTCGCGGAGGCGGCGGAGGGGCACGGCGAGCGCGTCGATGGCCAGGGCGGCGTCGTAGCCGAAGAGGTGGCCGGCCATCGCGGAGAGGACGAACCCGAGCGTGGGGTCGACAGCCGGCACGTGGATGACGGCGGCCGCTGCGTCGAACTGCGCGCTGCCCTCCGTGGCGACCACGATCGGCACGGCCTTGTGCGCCTTGTAGATGGCCACTTCCTTCGCCACGTCGGCGGCGGTTCCCTCGCCGAGGCCGGCGGCGCACACGAGGATCATCGGCTCGCACGAGAGGTCGATGTGCTTCTTGTCCTCGGTGACGTCGCAGCTGATGGACTTGTAGCAGAGCTCGGAGAGCTTGATCCTCACCTCGTTCGCCGCGACCGTGTTCGGCCCGTTGCCGACGACTGCCCAGTACCTGCGCGACGGCGCGAACCTCGCGGCGACCGCACCGATCGCGGGACGGCCGGCGAGGACCTTCTCCATGGCGGCGGGCATGTCCACGAGCGAGCGGAGGATCCGGTCGACCCGGGCCGGCGACCCGCCGCACCTGAGCGCGATCGCGCAGGACAGGACCGCACCGGCCGCCACCTGTGCGTAGAAGGCCTTCGTGCTGGCCACGCTCATCTCGATGTCGCGGCCGTCGGACGTGAAGTACGTGCCGTGCGCCTTGGCGGCGAGGTCACTGGCGCGACGGTTCACGATCGCGAGCACCGCGGCGCCGCGCCCCGCGACGAGGTCGACGGTGCGGTTCGTGTCGGTGGTGGTGCCGCTCTGGCTCACCGCGATCACGAGCATGTCGGACATGTCCGCCTCCATGGCGAAGCCCGACAGCTCCGTTGCCGTCAGCGCGGCCACGTTGACCTCGTGGGGCAGAAGCTCACTGAGGACGGGGACGAGGGACGTCCCCGCCACCGCGGCGGTCCCCTGCCCGATCACGCGGATCCGCCGGATCGCCCCGGAGGACAGCCGCTCGCGCACGTGCGCTGGGAAGGTGGCCTCGTCCAGGTCGGGGACGAACATGCCTTCGGTCTCGGTCACGCGTCCGCGCAGCGTCTTGCGGAAGCTGCGCGGGGCCTCGGTGATCTCCTTCAGGAGGAAGTGCGGCGCGTCGCCCCTGTCGATGTCGCGCGTGGTCACCTCCGCCGTGCGCACGCTCGCCGCGTCCACGGTGACGGGCGTGCCGTCGTACGCCGTCATCGCGATGCCGGCGACGGTGCCGGCGGCATCCGCGTCGAGCACCGCGACCTGGCCGCGCGACGTGGGCCGCGCGGGGTCCACGGGTGTCTCTCCGTCGAGACGCACGAACGCGGAGGTCTCCTCCACGACCCCGTACGGCTCGCTCGCCACCACGAAGCGGTCCTCGGCGATGCCGACGTAGCAGCCCTGCCCGCTGCCCGAGAGTGCGAAGAGGAGCCGGCCGGGCTCGGCGGCGTCGCAGTACCCGACCGCGACGGAACCCTCGAACTGGCTCACCGCGGCACGGAACGCGCCCTCGACGCCTGCCTCCGCGGGGCGGAGCCTGTCGACGAGGGCGGGGATGACCTTGGCGTCCGTGGTGATCGGGTCGGCGAAGCGGAGACCGTGGCGCGCCTTGAGGTCGGCGTGGTTGTCGACATCGCCGTTCAGCACGGCGATCGACACGGTGTCGCCGGCGGAGCCGACCTCCTCGCCGGTCACCGGGTGGGCGTTCGGCTCGCTGATGATGCCGACGCTCGCCCAGCGCGTGTGGCCGAGGACCGTCACGCGGGCGCCGGCCGACCCGAGCGCGGCGCGCAGAACATCGTCCGCGGCGACGGCCGCGCGCATGTTGCGGGTGTTGTCCCCCAGTTCGCCGATCTCCGCGGCCGCCTTGTAGACGAACACCAGGTTCCCGGCGGCGGCCCGGATGCTGTTGTTCGTGAACAACGGGTCGCTGCCGCGCCGCGTGATCTCGGCGGCGAAGCGCACGGTGACGGCCGACAGGTCCGCACCCCAGACGATGACGCTCACCCCGGCGGAGTCCCTGCCGCGCACCTCCATGCGGTCGATGGCGGAGAGTGCCTGCTGCACCGACAGGTAGCCGTGGAGGGTGTGGGGTGCGGCGCCGGCGCCGGCGAGTGCGTGCACCGCATCGGCCGTGCGGAGCCGGTCCCGCCGCAGGGCCCACGACGCGTCGCGGACAGCCGAGACCCGCGCCGCCGCCGCGTCGATCGCGGAGGAGTCCCCGTGCATCGCGTCGAGGACCGCCTCGGCGGCGTCCGCCCTGGAGTCGACGCGGTCGAGCCGGGCATTGATCTCCGACGCGAGCGTGAGGTTCCCGGCGAGGGCCACGATGCCCGCGTCGCCGCGCAGCAGGGCATCCGCGGCGGCGAGGCTCCGCGCGGCGGACTCGATGTCGTCCCCGGCGGCCACCGCAGCGTCGAGGAGAGCAATCACGTCAGCGGTTGCGGGAACCGGCCTGGTGGACGGCCTGGAGACGATCCCGATGATGCCGCACATGGAACCGACCTTACTGAGCCGCGCGGGCGGCCTCAGTGCGTCCCTTCGATGCTGCCGCCGAAGCGGGACACGAGCGCTCCTGCGAGGTCGCCCGCGATGCCGAGAGCGGTCGCGTCGTCGCTGGCCTCCACCATCACGCGCACGAGGGGTTCCGTGCCGGAGGAACGCACGAGGATGCGCCCGTCCTCCCCCAGCCTCTCCTCGCACGCGGCGATCTCCTGCTCCAGGTCCGCCGCCGGGTTGGCGAGGCGCTCGGCCGTGCGCACGTTGACCATCACCTGGGGCCACTGCACCATCACTGATGCGGCCTCGGCGAGCGACCGGGACGTGCGCCTGAGGTCCTCCATGAGCAGCACCGCGGCGAGCAACCCGTCACCTGTGGTCGCGTGAGCCCTGTGCACTATGTGGCCGCTCTGCTCGCCGCCGAGCACGAAGTCGTGCTCGTCGAGTGCGACGAGAATGCTGCGGTCACCGACGGGAGTGACCACGACGCTGACGCCCGCCTCCTCCATGGCGCGGTGGAACCCGAGGTTCGTCATCACCGTCACGGCGACGCCCTTGTTCCGCAGCAGCCCGCGGGCCGCGAGGTCGACAGCCGCGACCGCGAGGATGCGGTCGCCGTCGATGATGTTCCCCGCGGCGTCCACGGCGATCAGGCGGTCGCCGTCGCCGTCGAAGGCGATGCCGAGGTCCGCACGCTCGGAGACCACACGTCCCGCGAGCGGGCCGGGGACGGTGGCGCCGCAGCCCTCGTTGATGTTCCTCCCGTTCGGCGCGTCGTTCATCGACAGCACGTCAGCACCGAGCGCCGACAGCACGCGCGGGGCGACGCCCGACATCGCACCGTTCGCGCAGTCCACGACCACGCGGAGCCCGCGCAGTGCACCCGCGCCGACGACGCCGACCCTGTGCCCGGCGTACTCGTCGAGGACGACGGAGGCGTCGTGCACCTGGCCGAGCGCCACAGGCGGGCGCTCCGTGGACAGGGCGTGCCACTCGCGCTCGATCTCGATCTGCTGGGCATCGGAGAGCTTCGACCCCCCGGCCGCGAAGACCTTGACCCCGTTGTCGGTGTACGGGTTGTGCGACGCGGTCAGCGCGATCGCGACGTGGCCGTGGCGCTCCGCGGCGAACGCGATGGCCGGCGTGGGCGCCACGCCCATGAGGTGCACGGTGACGCCCTCGGCGGCGAGTCCGTCGACGACCGCACGCTCGAGCGTCTCCCCGCTCTCGCGCGTGTCCCGGCCGACGACGACCGACGCCGGCGAGAGGACACGGGCGACCGCACGTGCGAGGTCGCGCACGGATTCCACGGTGAGTTCCTCGAGGGCGACCCCGCGGACACCGTCAGTGCCGAAGTGGAGCATGATCGTTGCGTCCCCGCGCGCCGCGCGGGGCCCGCATCAACGCTTGGTGAACTGCGGCGCCTTGCGCGCCTTCTTGAGGCCGTACTTCTTGGTCTCCTTGCGGCGCGCGTCGCGCGTGAGGAGGCCGGCCTTCTTGAGGACGGGGCGCAGCTCGGGGTCGAGCTCGACGAGGGAACGGGCGATCGCCATGCGCAGCGCACCGGCCTGGCCGGTGACGCCGCCGCCGAAGATGTTGGCGCTGACGTCGTAGGCGGTCTCGAGCGACGTGACGCGGAGCGCCTCGGTGACGACCATGCGCTGCGTCGCGGTGGTGAAGTAAGCCTCGATCGGCTTGCCGTTCACCGTGATGGTGCCGCTGCCGGCACGGAGCACGGCGCGGGCGACGGCCTCCTTGCGACGGCCGGTGGTCTGGGTGAGAGGTGCGTTTGCCATGTGGGTTCCTTCTGCGGCGGTGCTCAGCGTGCCTTGGCGGCGCTGAGGTCGAGGACGACGGGCTTCTGTGCTGCGTGCGGGTGCTCCGGGCCGGCGTACACGTTCAGCTTCTTAATCATCTGGCGGCCGAGCGGGCCCTTCGGCAGCATGCCCGCGACCGAGCGTGCGATCGCGTCGGCGGGCTTGCGGTCGAGCAGGTTCTGGTAGGTCTCGCTCTTGAGGCCGCCCGGGTAGCCGGAGTAGGTGTACACCATGCTCTTGTCGGCCTTGCCCTTGGTCATGACGACCTTGGACGCGTTGATGATGATGACATGGTCGCCCATGTCCATGTGGGGGGCGAAGACCGGCTTGTGCTTGCCGCGCAGGATGCGGGCGACCTCGGTGCAGAGACGGCCGAGGACCATGCCCTCGGCATCGACCACGTGCCAGGCGCGCTGGATCTCGCTTGCTTTCGGTGAGTAGGTACGCATGAGACTTTCCTTTGTGGGGGTCGCCGACCGACCCGCCGCCCCGTCACACGGGGACAGTGAAGGATACGAGCCCCCGGCACCGCCTCACAACGGGCCCCGGGGCCAAAAATCGCCGTGTCAGGGGTGGATGCGCACCCCGTCGTACCCCACTTCCCAGAGGGTCAGGCCCTGCGGCGGGGCGAGAAGAGGCGCAAGCCGGCGGTCGCGGCCGAGGATCACGGCCCGCGTGTCGGAGGCAGGACGGCGGCGGAGGCCGACCTCCACGAGGAACCCGGTGACGGAACGGACCATCTGGTGACAGAACGCGTTGGCCCGGATGTCGAACACGAGGGTCCCGTCGCCGTTGTCGGTCCAGCCGGCATTCATCACGTACCTCTTCATGCTCGCGGGCTGCGCCCCCTCCGGGGTGTCCGGGCGGCGGCAGAAACTGGTGAAGTCCTGCTCCCCGATCAGGCCGTCGCACGCCAGGTTCATGAGCGGCAGCGACAGGGGTTCGCGAACGTGCCATGCCCGGCCGACGAGCATCGGGTCGGGTGTCGGGGTGTTCAGCACGAGGTACCGGTACCGACGCCACGTGGCGGAGAACCGCGCATCGAACCCGGGATCGGCCCACTGTGCGTCGCGCACCGCGATGTGCGGCCGGCACAGCGCGTTCACGCTGCCGGTCAGGGAAACGAGGTCGGTGGACCCGGGCAGGTCGCAGCTGACGACCTGCGCGCGCGCGTGCACACCGGCGTCGGTGCGGCCGGCCACGGAGAACTCCACCGGCACGCGGACCACCTTGGACACGGCCCGCGCCAGTTCGCCCTCCACCGTCGTCACGCCGTCGTTGCCGGCGAACCCGTGGAAGTGCGCGCCGTCGTAGGCGACAACAAAACGGGCCCGCCGTGTGGCGGGCCCGTCAGGTTCTGTGTTCTCCGGTGGCGTCACCGGCGGTCCTCTCAGACCAGTTCGATGCGCGCCATCGGCGCGGCGTCGCCCTGGCGGGTGCCGAGCTTCAGGATGCGGGTGTAACCACCGTTGCGCTGGAGGTAGCGCGGTGCGACCTCCTCGACGAGCTTGGTGGTCATCTCCTTGTCGCCGAGAACGGCCTGGATCTGGCGGATCCGGTGGATGCGCATCGGCGAGTCGGCCTGTGCCTTCTTGGCCTTGGTGATGAGCTTCTCGGCCACCGGACGGAGGGCCTTCGCCTTCGCCTCGGTGGTGACGATGCCCTCGGCGGCGAAGAGCGACGCGGCCAGGTTCGCCATCATCAGGCGCTGGTGCGCGGCGCTGCCGCCGAAGCGGGGGGCGCGACGTGGTGTTGCCATGGTGTTGCTCCTTCAGTCAGTCCGTGGTCAGGCGCGCAGGCTGAGGCCGCGCTCGTCGAGCTTCTGGATGATCTCGTCCAGGCTCTTCTGTCCGAAGTTGGTGATGTTCAGCAGGTCGTCGGTGGACTTGAGAACGAGCTCGCCGATCGTGTTGACCTGGGCACGCTTGAGGCAGTTGCGCGGGCGCTCCGACAGGTCGAGGTCCTCGATGGGGAGGTCGAGGTCCGGCACGCCGACGCTCGCGCCGACGGGCTCGCTCAGCTCGAGGGCCTGCGGCTCCTCGGACAGGGTGGCGATGAGGTCGACGAGCGAACGCAGCGTCGCGGCGGCCGAGGCGAGCGCCTCGCGGGGCGAGATCGAGCCGTCGGTCTCGATGTCGAGGACGAGGCGGTCGAAGTTGGTGCTCTGGGCGACGCGGGTGGGCTCCACCTCGAACATCACGCGACGGACGGGCGAGAAGATCGCGTCGATCGGGATGACGCCGATGACACGGCTGTCCGCGTCACGGTCGGTGGACATGTAACCGCGGCCGCGCTCGATGGTGATGTCGAGTGCGAGATGGCCGCTGGAGTTCAGCGTGGCCAGGTGCAGGTCGGTGTTGAGGATCTCGACACCGGTGGGGAGCACCAGGTCACCTGCGGTGAGGCCCTTCGGGCCCTTCACGTCGACGCGGATGACGACGGGCTCGTCGCTCTCGCTGCGCACCACGACGTCCTTCAGGTTCATGATGAACTCGGTGACGTCCTCGGTCATGCCGGGGATCGTGGTGAACTCGTGCTGGGCGTTGTCGAACTTCACCGTGGTGATCGCGGCACCCGGGATGGACGACAGCAGGGCACGGCGCATCGAGTTGCCGATGGTGTGGCCGAAGCCGGGCTCCAACGGGCCGACAGCGAACCGCTGGCGGGTCGGGTGGTCTTCGCCGAGAGCCTCGACTGTGGGGCGCTGAATAACAAGCATGCTGCTCTCCTTTTCGGACGGTTCTCGCGGTTACTTCGAGTAGAGCTCGACGATGAGCTGCTCGCGGACGGGCACGTCGATGTGCTCGCGCTGCGGGAGCTCGCGGACGGTGACCTGGTTCGACCCGCCCTCGAGCCAGCCGACGAGCGGACGGTCGAGGGTGTCGATGTTGTGCTGGATCTGGATCATGTTCTGCGCCTTCGGCGACAGCGACACGACCTGGCCCTTCTTCACGCGGAACGAAGGGATGTTCACGCGCTTGCCGTCGACCTGGATCAGGCCGTGGCTCACGAACTGGCGTGCCTGCGGGCGGGTGCTGGCCCAGCCGGCGCGGAACACGACGTTGTCGAGGCGCTGCTCGAGGAGACGCAGCAGGTTCTCGCCCGTGGGGCCGGCGAGACGGTTCGCCTCCTCGTAGGTGTTGCGGAACTGGCGCTCGAGGACTCCGTAGATGTACTTGGCCTTCTGCTTCTCCTGCAGCTGGGCGAGGTACTCGCTGCCGGCGTTGCGGCGGCGCGTGCGGCCGTGCGCACCCGGGGGGAACGGACGGCGGTCGAGGGCCTTGGAACCCTTGGCGTTCTCGAAGATGTTGGTGTTGAGGCGGCGCGAGACGCGCACCTTGGGTCCGGTGTAACGGGCCATGATCAGCTCCTACGACGCTTCGGCTGGCGGCAGCCGTTGTGCGGGACGGGGGTGACGTCCTTGATGCCGGTCACTTCGATGCCGACGTTCTGGACGGAACGGAGTGCGGTGTCGCGGCCCGAGCCCGGGCCCTTCACGTGCACCTCCGCGCGGCGGAGGCCGTGCTCCATGGCGGCCTTGGCCGCCTTCTCGGCGGCCTGCTGCGCGGCGAACGGGGTCGACTTGCGCGAACCCTTGAAACCGACGCCGCCGGACGATGCCCATGCGAGCACGTTGCCCTCGGTGTCGGTGATCGA